>CAYWFO010000023.1:0-17142 GCA_964457485.1 uncultured Haloferacaceae archaeon
AGTAGTACGCGCCGCCTGCTTTCGGCATCGCCGTCCCGAGTTCCGAGACCGACAGCGCGTTCAACAGCGCAATACAGCCGCCAATAATAAACGAAACCACGACAATCGGCCCCGCCTCCTGGGCTGCGACGCCGGGCAGCACAAAAATCCCCGCGCCGATCATCGTCCCGATTCCGATTGTCATCGCCGAGACGAGGCCGAGATCTTTGGCGAGCTCTTCGTCGCCCATTAGCTAGCGGCTCCGTGTTCAGTCGTCGACTGATCGTGTTGGTTGTGGCCGACTCGCCTCGAAACGTTCATTTTCTGTCCAGCGGCTCTTCGCATGATACCGGCTTGTTCTGCAGACCTCTATTTAATGGGTTCGACACCGCAGTGTCGGTACAACACCGCGTCTATCGCTCACAACTCACAGTCCTCGCTAGGACGGCGAAACTGGATGAACGTTACAGCCGACCCGTTTTACCACCGAGTGTACCAAAACCTTATACCGACAGTTTCGTTCTGTCGACCATGGGCCAATCTGTCGACACGTCGGACGGACTGCTTTCGCGGGTGCTCGTGCCCGTCGCAACCGAACAGGACGCCCGGAAAACCGCCGAACAGCTCGCCGTCTACGACCCCGAGCACGTCACAGCACTCCACGTCGTCGAGAAGGGCGAGGGGGTTCCCGATAAAACGCCTGTCGAGCAGAGCGAAACCATCGCCGAAGGAGCGTTCGACGCCGTCCGCGAGGTGTTTCCCGACGCCGAAACGGCCACCGCCTATGATCGGAGCATCGTTGAGGCGATCTTTGCGACTGCTGAGGATGTTGACGCCAGCGCCATCGCCTACCGCTCGCGTGGCGGCAACCGACTCGTCCACTTTCTGTCGGGGGATCTCTCGCTCAAACTCGTTACTAAATCTACGCGCCCCGTTATCGCGCTACCGCGCTTTGAGGAGTAACGCCGACCCAGCGAGAACACCGATCTGTGCTGTCTGTGAGCTGACTGCGTGAGAGCTACTGGCTCCGTCGACCGCGACCGACCAATCGCTGGAGTAGCGAGCGATGCGACGACCGTTCGGCCACCAGCACCGACTGTCGACACCACAGACTGCTTAGTGGGTGTGTGTTCCTCAGTATATTTGCGTTGTGTCCTGCGTTGTCTCTCAGTACCCCGACGTTCGGCGCTGGATCGGCTCACCGCGCATGACTTATCGGTAGAAACCCAACGGTCGGTATGCACACACAGGACGGTGGCTTCGTCGCCGACGCGGTTGCCGCGCTGGCAACGCGCGAGTACCAGTCCGCCGGCGACTGCTACAGCCGCGCCGCCTGGCACGTGCTCGCCGAGCCGCGCGCCGGAGTGAGTCCGTTTGCGGCCGACGAACGCGGTTCCGTTGGCACGGCGGTTCAGTATCTCGTTTTGAGCGCGGTCTGCTACCGCGTTGCCGACGCGCCGGCGCGGGCAACCAATCGCGCTGTCGAGGCGATTGCGGTCGCTCGCGACCTCAAAACCGCGCTGTCGCAGCCGATCCAACAGGCGTGTCTCGACGAACTCGTCGCCGACTGCCATGTCGTTGGTGACCTCGATGGCGCGGCGGACGCGTACGCAACGGCGGAAGACGCCTACCGAACGGCCGGTGCCGACGTGTCGAACCCACAGAAATGGGCGACAGCACCGTTGTTTGAGGCGGCAGCCGCCCCGATCAAACAGCTGGCACGAAGCGGGGCAAACGGCGAACTCGCAATCACGTGGGAGGATCTTCACGGCGCAGATCCCGACGATTCGGGCGCGTTTTTCGCCCACCGAACGCGCTACAAACATCAGCGGTTTGCGAGCCTGGTTGAGGGTGTTGTCGCCGACGGATTTCTCGCCGCACCACGGGGAACAACCGAGTACGCAACGACCCACCACCGGTGTCCGGCGTGTGACTCGACCGATGTCAACTGGGTTGCCGACAGCACCCTCTGTCTACGGTGTTCGCATCCGACCGAGCCCACCTGATTCGCCGACGCTCCGAGCCACTCCGGCGACGCTGACGACGGCTCGGTACCCACGAATCCGCTGGTGGTTTCGTCCGCGTCGGCCGCGCTATCCACGCTGCGCCGTCTCAACCCGGCCGCTCAAACGCGCTAGTGACGGCGTGCCGTCCGCTTCGTTCGGAATGCGTCGGCTTCGAAACGACGCAAACTGAGATAAAGAGTTTTCGCCTCGGAGTGTGCATTCGGTACAATGACCAGTTACGAGTACGATGTCGCCGTCGTCGGGGCGGGCACGTCAGGCTGTTATGCCGCGGCCACCGTCGCCAACGCGGGGCTCGACGCCGTTATCATCGAACGGAAAGACGAGGAGGAGGCCGGCCATATCGCCTGTGGCGACGCGCTCAAAGGCGCGAACGCGTTTCCGGACGCGATTCCGAAATCGAAAATCGAACCCGCGTTCACCAACACGGCCGTCGACCACGGCCGTTTCGAGATTCCGACCCACGACACGGTGCTCGAAATTCCGGTTCCCGGTGAACTGGCCGTTATCGACCGCTGGGAGTACGGTCGGCTGCTCATCGAAGGGGCCGAAGAAGCCGGTGTCGACCTCCACTATGACACGGTCGTCCAGGACGTCACACAGACCGATGACGGCCGGGTAACCGGTGTCGTCGGTCGAAAAAAAGGCGAACCGGTCAGCTACGACGCCGACATCGTCATCGACGGTGCGGGTGCGCTCTCGTTGTTACAGGA
Source organism: uncultured Haloferacaceae archaeon (assembly GCA_964457485.1). GTDB lineage: Archaea > Halobacteriota > Halobacteria > Halobacteriales > Haloferacaceae > PL-Br10-E2g29. The sequence continues at coordinate 2,717 of CAYWFO010000023.1, forward strand.
CAAAGTCGACTTCTCGGGAACGACGTTCGACACCAACGTTCGGTACTCACAGTTCAGTTCGGCCTACCGCGAACTCGTTGAGGTCGACGAGGACGTTGAATGGGACGACGCGCTCGTCTTCAAACCCACCGAGCGGGCGGCGGGCTACCTCTGGTACTTCCCGCGGACGTCGCGCACGATCAACGCCGGACTCGGCTTCCAGATGAACGAGGAGCCGATGCAGATGGTCGAGGATCTCAAACGGGATCTGCGCGACCGCGAGGAGTTTGAGGGCGCACGCGTCACCGACAAACTCGGTGCGGCGTTGCCAACGCGGCGACCCTACGATTCGGCGGTTGCACCGGGCTACCTCGCCGTTGGCGATGCGGCCGCCCACGTCAACCCGACGACCGGTGGTGGCATTGCGGGAGCCGCCTATGCCGGCAAGTACGCCGCCGAACAGGCCGTTTCAGCCATCGAAAACGGCGATGTGAGCGAGTCGGCGCTTTGGCACTACAACGAGCGCGTGATGGATCACTTCGGTGCGCGCTACGCCGGGCTCGATGTCTACAACATCCTGACGACGGCCGTCGACATCGACCACCTCACCGGCCTGCTCGCGGCGCTGCCCGGTGAGAAACTCGCCGAGGCGCTGTATGGCGGCAAAGCCTCGATGGGGCCGCTGCTCATGGCACGAATCGTCGTCGACAGCTACGGCTACTGGCAACAGATTCTCGATTTCTACAAGGTCAAACGGGTCGCCGAAGAATTGATCGAACACTACGAGCGCTATCCGTCGTCGCCCGCGGCGTTTGCGACCTGGCAGCGCCAGCGCGACGAACTGATGGAGACGGTGTACGAGGTGACCGGCGCGGATCCGAAGTACTGAAATCAACTCCGTATCGGCTTTGGGCTGCTTCGGACGGACGGTCACTCATCGACGTGTCCCGTTTCGTTCTCGCGTCGAATCCGACACGTACCGTCGCGGTCGACCCGTATCTCGTTGATCGCGCAGTTGCCCTGTTCTTGCTCCATGACCGTTGCAACGATATCCCACCCTTTGAGTCGCCCCAGTACGAGATACAGCGGTCCGCCGTGGGTGACGACAACGGTTGTTTCGTCAGGGTCGCGCTCGGTCGAGTCGGTTCCGCGGTCAACGAGGTCGTCGAAGGCCGCAAGCACACGTTCGCGCTGATCGAGCAGGCTTTCGCCACCTTCCGGTCGCGCCGCTGCAGCGGTGTAGCCGACTTCGGTCAGCGCGAACTCGGGATAGCCCAAAAACAACTCGCGGTAGTCGAGTCCGGAAAGTACGCCGAAGTTTCGCTCGCGCCAGCGCCGATCGGTAACCGGCTCACAGCCGCTCTCGCGAGCGATCGGCCGCACCGTTTCGAGCGTTCGACGGAGGTCGGAGCTCACGAGTCGGTCGATGTCGTACTCGCGTGCCAGCCGGTCGGCGAGCGCAGCGGCCTGGTCGTGGCCGCGGTCGGTGAGCCCAACCGGTGCCCAGCCCTGCACTCGTTTTTCTCGGTTCCACCCCGTTTCGCCGTGGCGAACCAGAACCAGCGTCGTCATGGTCGGTCTTTCGGCGGTCGAGTCGTAACCTTTGGGTCTGGTCGCGACAACGCATTTGTATGTCGACGCCGGTTCCAATCACCGTGTATGGCCGCGAGAACTGCCATCTCTGCGCGCTGGCGAAAACACGGGTCGAACGCGCAAGCGACGCGGCCGACGTTCCCGTCGACGTTACCGAAATCGATGTCGACAGCGATCCGGAACTGGCCGCCGAGTACGGCGAGCGCGTTCCCGTGGTGTTCGTCGACGGCTGGCCCGCGTTCAGTTATCACGTCGATACTGACGAACTCCAGCGGCAGCTCGAACAACACGAGTTCTGACTGCGATTTATGTGCTGATTCCACTGTGAGCCAGCAGCGTCCTCACCGTCCGCAGTCAGCGTCGCCGACGGCGTCAGTTACCGGTCCACCGCAGGAGCGCAAGCGTTCCCTCGAACAGTCCCACCATGGTCAGCGTCACGATAATCGGGGCCATCCCGGTTGGATCGGGGCTGAAAACGAAGGCGATTGCCAGAAACACGCCCCAAAAGATGAGTCGCTTGTCTTCGAGCCACTCGCGGGTTACCAGTCCCATCATGATGGCGAGCATGATGAACAACGGAATCTGGAACACCAGCGCCATCCACGCCATCATGACCAAAATCAGGTTAAACGTTTCCTGTAAGCCAAAGGCGATGACTGCCGCACCCTCGGTGTACGTCGTGAAGTAATCGAAAATAAACGGCAAGACGAGAAAATGCGCAAACAAGACGCCGACAATGCCGAGTATGAGGCTCGTCGGAACCGCCGCGAGGTAGTAGCGACGCTCGTTTTCGTACAGGCCGGGCTCCATGAACCGGTAGGTCTGGTAGACGAACATGGGAAGACCGACCAACAATCCCGCGATGCCGGCGACTTTGAGTTTCGTCAGAATGAATTCGAGCGGGCCGTAGAGCCGCGGCCGGTTGAACTCGGCGCTCGGAATGTGTGTAGCCCACAGATAGTTGATGAGATCGGCCGCAAGCGGGTAGGTGATGACGGTGGCGACGCCGGCGAACAGAAACACCATTCCGAGCCGGCGCATCATCTCCTCGATGTGGTCGGCAAGCGGCATTTCCTCGTCGGTTTCAGGGCCCTCAATAAACGAGCCGTCGTCGACCTCGGGCGACTGGCTCGTGCCATCCGAGCCGACGGTCGCCCCCTCGGTATCGAGGCCGACCTGTTCGGTGCCGCCGTCGGCTACGCGGTTCGCATCGTTATCACTCGCGGGAACGGAATCGCCAGTAGCGTCGTCGGTGGTTTCAGTCGTATCCCCCCCGTGGTCGGATCCAGCCCCGGTTGACGCTCTCGACGGCGGCTGCACTGTGGGCTCGTCGCCGGACGGATCCGATTGTTCGGCCATTCAGTTACAGTAGGCCGCCGCGGTGTTATAGGCCTTTTCTGATTCGGCCCCGCAACCGACTGGGAGTTTCACCCTACAATGGCAGTCGATCCAGGCCGTAACCGACTCACGCATTCCACAACCCGACCAACCACTGAGAGAAAAAGTTGATAACGCCTAGCCGATTGTATTCTGATACATGTCTAGCGCGCTCGACGGCGACACCATGCAGGCGTTCGGTGAGGCCGCCGACACCGTTCGGGCGATGCTTCGATCGGCCCAGAAGGATCTACAGAAGGTTTTCATCGTTTTTTTGATCGGCTTTCTCGGCACGTTCTACGCCCTTCGGCTGTTCATCTGGGATTTTCTTCGTGGCGTGACCGAATCCCAAATGCGTGCGGAGGTCGGCGACAGCTTCGAAGTAATCGCACAGACGCCGTTTGACGTCATTCTGCTGCAGGCAAAAATCGGGCTGATTGTCGGGATTATTGTCGCCGTCCCAATTTTCCTGTACTTCTCTCGGTCGGCGCTCCGCGACCGCGGGCTGTGGCCGCAGGCTCCGATTCCACGCTGGAAACTCGCCACGATTGTCGCGCTTTCGTTGGTGCTGTTTGCCGGTGGCGCGGCGTACGCCTACGCCGTGTTCTTCCCCGTTATGTTCGGCTTTCTCGCAGGGTTCGGTTTCGATGCCGGACTCAACCCGAGTTACTCCATCGTTATGTGGACCGAGTTCATTGTGCTCTTGACCATCTCGTTCGGGCTCGCTGCCCAGATGCCGCTGCTCATCACGGGCCTCTCGTACACCGAAATCGTCCCGTATGAGACCTTCCGCGACAAGTGGCGACACGCCATCGTCGGCATGTTCGTCTTCGGCGCGTTCTTTTCGCCACCCGATCCGTTCACCCAGATCATGTGGGCGTTCCCGCTCATTGTGCTCTACGGCCTGAGTCTGTATCTCGCAAAAATCGTCGTCACCACCAAGCGTGGGAGCGAGCAAATCAACGTTCCGCGAACCGTTCGCGCGCACTGGAATTCGCTTGCGGGCGCATTCGTTGCGGGTCTCGCCCTCGTCTACGGGTTTTATACCTCCCTCGGTGTCGAGCGCGCAAATCAGGTGTTCGTTGCCATCCGCAGCGACTACCGGCTGCTGCCCGCTGGCGAGGGTCTCGGCGTCGATCCGATGGTCGCAATTGCATTGTACGGAACGATTGCCGGCATCGTGCTGGCGCTGCTTGCGCTCGCGTTTTTTCTCTACACGTCGCTCGAATCGGTTGGCCCGGACGGAACCCCCATTGACGCCGGCGCGGAGTCGGATCTGGGCGAGCCAACCGCGCTCGACCTCTCGACGCTCGATGCCGCCGGAATCCGTGCGGCCCCGGACGAGGCGTTCATCGAGCTCGACGAACCCGAAGCGATGGAGCTCGCCAGCACCGCAATCGAGAACGACGACCCCGAAACCGCCAGAGCGGTTCTCGACCGGTTCGACGAAACCGAAGCGGCCCGTCAAGCCGCCGCGGACGACGCGGCCGATGGCGATTCGGAACCAGCCGCAGACGACGAAACCACCGCAGGAACCGATACTGATCGCGACCTCGGCGACCGGGCATCCCGCGCAGGCGACTCGTTCCTCGAGGAACTCACTGACGGCGAGCGCGACACCGACGACATCGGTGGCTACTACACCGATATCATGTTCATTATCGGGACGTTGCGCTCGCGGTCGTTCCGCCTTGTTTTGACCTTCCTCATTTTCATGGCGGGGACGTTCACATGGTTCTATCTCGGCGGACTCGGCACGGCCAGAGAGAACTTCCTCAGCCGGATGCCACCCGAACTGGTCGACGAGGCGACGCTGTCGATTATCACGTTGCACCCGGTTGAGGCCGTTCTGTTCATCGTGAAATTCTCGGTTCTCATCGGTGTGCTGGCGGTGTTTCCGATGGTGGCATACTACGCGTGGCCCGCGCTGCGCGAACTCGGCTTCGTTCGGGGCAATCAGAACGTGATTTTCCTCTGGACGAGCGCGCTGAGTGTGGGGCTTGTCGGCGGGTTCGTCCTGGGGTATCTCTACATTGCGCCCGCCATCATCTCGTTTCTCGTTGCCGACGCGGTCGCCGCGGACATGCTCATCACCTACCGAATCAACGACTTCTTTTGGCTCATTATTTTCACGACCGCCGGCATTGGGATTCTCGCGGACATTCCCGTCCTGATGATTTTGCTCAACAAGGCGGGTGTTCCGTACGCCGCGATGCGAAACCGCTGGCGTGAGGTGACGATGGCGCTGTTAACGGTCGGTGCACTGTTCACCCCTGCGGATATTATCACGATGTTCCTCGTGACGGTTCCACTCATGATCGCCTACGGCATCGGTCTCGCCGTGTTGTTCCTCATCACCGCCGGCGGACGCCGTAACCTCTCGCCGCCGTCGGAGTTTGTTACCTGATCGCGGCCGATCCGAACCGAGTTGTGTGGTGATACCACGGGGCCAGTAGTCGATTGCAATCGATTCGAACCGTTGAAATATATTCCCCCAATATTCCCTTACGATGACCAAAATAAGCGTTGAAGTACCCGACGAACTGCTCGAAGATCTCGACAGCCACGTCGGTGACGGGAAAAAGTTCGTCAACCGCAGCGAGGCGGTTCGCGCATCGATCCGCAAAACACTCGACATGCTCGACGATATCGACACCCGACGAGGACGACTCGATGACGAGTGAGTACGGGCCGTCTGCGAGCCCAACGGATCGGCTTGCAGTCGCCCAGATCGCGCTCGTCGGGCTGTTCGTCACCGCCTTGGTGACCGCCCAGCTCACCGCCGCAAAACTGTTGTCACTGCCGTTGCCGGCCGCGTTGCCGTCGGTCGGTGCCGAGATCGTGTTGCCCGGTGCGGCACTCGCCTACGCGCTGACATTTATTGCCTCCGATTGCTATGCGGAACTCTACGGTCGGCGCGCCGCACAGGTCATGGTCAACGTCGCCTTCGTGCTCAACTTCGTCGTGCTCGCGTTGGTCTGGTCGACGATTGCCGCGCCCGCAGTCGACCCCGAGTTCGCCGCCACCTTCGAGGCCGCACTCGCGCCGAGTGCCAACATCGTCTTGGGCAGCCTGCTCGCGTATCTCGTTAGTCAAAACTGGGATGTCGAGGTGTTTCACCGGATTCGTGACTACACCGATGGCCGGGCGCTCTGGCTTCGCAACATCGCGTCGACCGCGAGCAGTCAGGCGATCGACACCGTTATTTTCGTGACAGTCGCGTTCGTCGTCGCTCCCGCAGTGTTCGGAATCGGTGCACCGCTTCCGACCGAGGTCGTGGTGAGCCTCATCGTCGGACAGTACCTGTTGAAACTCGCCATCGCGTTCGTCGACACGCCCGTTGTCTACCTGATCGTCCGGTTGGTTCGACCATCGGATGGCCGCCGAACGTCGCCGGTTGGCGCTGACTAACGGCGCGTTCCATTTGGCAGCGACAGCGGTCGTTACTCCCTGCCACTCTCACTCTCACTTTCACTCTCGCTCACACTTTCACTCTCGCTCTTGCTCTCCGGTTCGCTCTTGCTCTCCGGTTCGCTCTCGCTCGCGGATTCGCTGGCCTCCGCACGGTTGGCGAGCAGACGAACCATTTTGCGATGGGGGATTCCCGCCTCCGAAAACGGCTCGCCGACCGGCTGATAGCCCTGTTTTTCGTAGAATGTGACTGCGGACTGCTGAGCGTGAAGCACACACCGGGTTGCCCCCGCGTCGGCCGCGTGGTCGTCGACGGCGGTCATCAGCCAGCGACCCCAGCCCGCGTTGCGGTCGGCCGCACGCACGGCAACCCGTTCACATTTTGCCGTCGCCTCGTCGAGCCACCGGAGTCGGGCCGTGCCGACCGGTCGGCTCTCGTCGAGCGCGAGAAAGTGCGTTGCCGCGTCGTCAAGTCCGTCCCATTCGATCGAACTATCGACGCCCTGTTCGGTAACGAACACCGCGCGACGAAGCGCAAACACCGTTGCCAACGAACCAATCGCACCGTCGGTGCGGTTGCCACCGGCGGCAGCAGCGGCCGCCTCGACTGGCTGTCTCGCTGCAGTGACCGCTTGTGAGACGAGTTCGTTGTCCGGTTCGACGATCGAAACGAGGGTTCGCATCTATCGGATTAACTCGGCGACTCCTACTCGTAGCTGTTGATTGCGGTGTCTGCAGCGAATCACTGAAAACACTTCTGAGATCGCAAAATCCGGGAGTAGGCCAATGGCTGTCTGAGTGAAAGAATGAGTGAGTGGGGAGTGGAGAATGGGGAGTGGGTGATCTGAATAAAGAGCGAGTGGAAAACACCAGACGGTGAGTGCCCTCTCAGGCGGATCGTTCGACGCGCCAGGTGGTTGCGCCGGTGTACGACCAGCGTTCGATCGAGAGATCCTCGACGGATTCTTGGAGTTTGACGATCAGCGCGCCAATCTCCTTCGACGAGAGGTCGACATCGTCGGCGATGAACTTGCTTTTGAAATACATGTCACCGGCCTCGGCGCGTTCGCGAAGATACGCCGCGAGTCGTTCCTCTTTCGACCGTGTTTCGGTCGACGCGGATTGCTCGTCGGACGCGGCGGAGTTCGACGGCGATTCATCAGTCGAGCGGGGGTGGGTGGTAGCACTCATGGGTGGGTTTGATTGTAGCTGTGACCAGCAAGCAGGGCGATTAGTTGCAGTCCGAGCAGAGCCAGAAACACCGTTCCGGTTTGCTCGCCGATACCGACGGAGAGCAACGGCAGGTAGACTGCTGGGAGGGCGATCGCTGCCCAGAAACTCAGCCAGCGAACAGTGCGCTCGAACGCAACCCGACTTCGACGAACCATGTGGGCCGCGCGTTCGGCGCTCCGTGTGCCGTTCATTTCCATTGTGGGGGTACCGCGTTTCATCGTTCTCTCACCGTCTGATTCTTTCATGTACCCCACACCACATATAAGCCGGCGAGCGTTTCGGACTATTCACCCGATAAAACCACAAAAAACGTCCACGCAAAACGTTTTACAACGCTCTTAGATCGCCGTAGAAGTTTTATCTGCCGTTTTAAATCTGTTTTCGTTCCAGACCGAGTTTGTGATTTTAGCTGAAATAACCGCGAAACACTGAGCGTGAGACGATATTTTTCGCAGCCATGCGGCGACCGCACACTCGCCCGCGAGACGACTACATGTGGTCAAGCACCGTTCGGACGGCGTCGATTCTGTGCGCCGTTTCGACTCAGGAGCCGTCTGGATCGACCGGCACACCGTCCTCGGTCGGCGGCGCGACCACATCGATAATCGACTCGACATCCGGCTCGCGAACCGTGACGTCGACCGCAATCTCGCCGAGTTCGTCCGGTTGGCCGACCGCGAAGTTGACAACACCCTGGAAGGCGGCCTGTTTCTTGAGCGAAAACGAAAATCCCTCGCTGTCGGCATTCTTGAAGAACTCCCGACGGGCGGTATCGAGAATCGATTGTTCGTGAAGGACATCGGAAAACGGTTCGAGCGTGTGGGTCTCGGCGACGAGCGTCCCGGGGGTTTCCCGACAGTCGGCATTGGGAAACACGTTGCGAACGGCGTCGACAACGCGGTCGGTAACTTCGGTGTCGCGAACAGGAACTTCGATGTGGACGTCGATGCTGTAGATCATTGGATTTCAGTGTGGTCTTGTGGTGAGCCCGACGGTCGGCCGTTCTCGGTCGTAGCGCCCGTCCCGGCCGCTTCGAGCAGCGTTCGTATCTGTTGACGAAAGGCCGCCAACGACGCGGTGTTTTCGATTCGGTAGTCGGCCTGTTCGATGACCTCGCCCATCCCAAACTCGAGTTCGCGTTGCTCGCGGGCGCGGAGTTGTTCGCGGTCGCTGTCGGAGCCGTCGCGGCCGCGGTCGCTGAGGCGCTCGGCGCGTTGGTCGAACGGCGCTTCGATACTCACGATCACGAAGTCGTCGCCGAAGGCGTCGGTGAAGCGATCGGCTTCGGTCATCGATCGAATACCGTCGACGACGACGGTGTCGACATCGCTCTCGGCGAGTGCCGCGCGGATATGTGGAAGCGATCGTTTGGCGATAGCGGCAGGGCCGTCTTCCTCACGGAGCGCGCGGGCGATGCGACCGTGATTTTCGGCGGGATCGACGCCGCGGTCGCGACACGCCTGCCGGATGACATCGCCCATCGTGACGACAGGGATATCCTCATCGCGGGCGACGGCGGCGAGTTCACCCTTGCCGCTGCCGGGGAGCCCAACGGTTCCGAGTACTCTCATACGCCGCGGTAGTCCGGTGATAGACTTAGGTGTGCTGTTCGGGCAGTCCAGTACCGTCGCAAAACGCGAACCCAAACGGCTTTTTAACCGATAGCATAACCAAGTAGTGAGGGCACGTAGCTCAGTTTGGACAGAGCGTCGGACTTCTAATCCGACGGTCGCGGGTTCGAATCCCGTCGTGCCCGTTCATCCGGTGCGTCCGTTCAGCCTTTATCCAGGAACGCCGACAACTCGAATCCGGCAACTTGCGACCACCCCTGTCGCTGCTCAGTACCGCGACGGAAGGAATGCGAATGCGATCAGCGAGAGCACGATGAGTAGTGAGACGATAGTCACGTTCTGGAGCCCGTCAGTGCGGTCGGCGAACTGTTGTTGGGCGGTCACCTGCTCGTCGTAGCTGGTCGCATCCAGCGTGATCATGACCGTATTGTCTCCAGGGAAGAAGGTCAAATACTCGTTTCCGTCGTCGAGTTCGATCAACTCGCCTTGGTTGAGGTCGGCGGTTCGCGTTTCATCAGCAATCCAAGAGACGGTTACGCCGGCGGTGTCAACCTCCTCGACGGTCGTCATTTGGTTGTTGTACGTCAGGGTGTCATCTTCGGCGAACGTCCGATTTTCGGGGGCAGCGAAGTAGTCGTCGACGGGAACCAACTCACCGTCGAGGTCGACGAACTCCTCACCGTCGCTCTCGACCGTTTCGTTGGCCGCGTCGGGGTCGGCTTCGAGAATGGCCTGTCGATCAATGAGTTCTTCGAGGGTGAACTCGGCTGGCTCCTCTTCGTCCTGATCGATCAACACTTGCCACTCACTGTCGTCGAACTCGATGGTGCCTTCGTGGTTCCAGATTTCAGTCTGCTCAACGTCGGCGACGGTCCATTCGAGTTCGCCGGCGAACGTTCGCTCACCGGTTTCTTCGTCTTCGGTTTCCTCGATTGAGCTGACCGTGTAGGTTTGCTCGCCAATAGAGAACGTCTCGCCTTCGGACAGTTCGAAGTCGGCCTCTTCGAGCGTGATTGTTGGTTCCTCCGCGGTCGCGACAAGCCCGTATGATGCCGCGGCGACGATCAAGAACATCGCGGCGTATACGGCCACAGCGCGTCGTTGCATGTGCCCGAAAACGAACGTCTTCGGTATAACGATTACTAAGCTTTGTTTGGATTCCACCGCTTGTGGCCTGCGGACTGGTGGGCGGTGCTGCCGATGCGATCGGTGCCCTGGGCGCACAGTGGGTGTCGACTGTGGGCTTCGCGCCATCGCGGTCGCTTTCGACGTGTTTTTGCCTGCCCATCGAGAGGTTGGGGTATGGCAGATTTCACAGTCGTCGTCGCTGATCCCGAAACGGGCGCGACGTATCAACGCGATGTCGACGGACAGGACGCAAACCGGTTTATCGGCCGCGAACTCGGCGACGAGGTCGACGGCGAGGCCGTCGGACTCGATGGCTACACAGTCGAACTCACCGGCGGCTCCGATGAAACGGGTCGCCCAATGCGTGCCGATGTTCCCGGCTCTCGCGTCAAAGAACTGCTCCTTGAGGGCGGCGTTGGCTTCAAACCAAGCCGTGATGGCGAGCGCAAGCGGATCACCGTCCGCGGTCGACAGGTCGCCGAGACGACCGCCCAGATCAACGCCAAAATCATCGACAGCGACGACGACGTTGCCGCCGCGCTCGGCGAAGACGACGCAACCGACGAGTAGCACTCCTGGAGTTCTGTATTCACCGGTCACCAGATGAGCGAACGCCTTCCGAGCGACAGTCCCGCAATCGACACGCACCGTGCCGAACTCGTCCGACTTGGCGGCACCCGCAACCAGTGTCTGCGCGTGCCAGACGCGCTCGAAGGCGTGTCGCCGGGTGAGCTGATTCGACTCGTTATTCGAGGCGACGAGTACCACACAGTTGTTGCCGACGACGGCGCTGGGGCGGTGGTGCGTGGCGCATTCGACAACGCACGGCTGGCGCGAACCACCGGCGAGGGAACCAACCGGCTGGCCGCGTGGCTTCGCTCGCTCGACCGCGAATCCGGCAGCAGCGTCGAACTTGATGTCGTCGTGCCCGGCGAACAGTTCGGGCTTCGTGCGCCGGGCGAGCGCGCGGTGTACACGGTTCGAGAGGGCCCTCCCGACTCGCTTGCCTCGATTGCCGAGCGACTCGACGACGACTACTAGTCCGTCTTCCACTCCGAGATGTCTATACCGCTGGCGTGCGCACTCTCGGCGCATGGAGACACTGACGGAGTTTCTCGACGGCGACCGCCTCGATGACGTGGCCATCTATGTTGCCGACCAGTATCTCTCGGACAACCACGTCCTGCCAACCGAAGGAATCGACGTCGACGGCGGCGTCGTTCTCGTTGTTCCCGGCGACGAGGGCCGTGCGGCGTTCTCGCAGGGAACCGGGCTCGACCCGATGAAGTTCGCGGGCGCAGCGATGGGCCAAACGGGCGACATCGCAGCCGACCTCGGCGGCGGAATCTGTCCGGATGCCGACGGCGAGACGGCCGAGGACAACGCCGAGCACGTCGTCGAGTTTCTGTTTGCGTTTGCGGAGGCCGAAAACGAGGACGTGGGTGGACTGTACGCCGACGGCGATGTGATCCACGCGTACGCACACTGTTCGTGTGGCGTCAACTTCAGCCACAAGTGGCTCGCCGGGCAGAGAGACACCTGATAACGGTGGCGGAGGCGCTCGGAGCACCGGCGGCGACGAACAGGAAGAAACGCTTAATACTTCAGTGAACTGTACGGTATCGTGCAAAATTCACTGTGGTACCAACTCGTTTGGGCCACCTCTATCCTCCTCACGCTTGCGGGTATCGTCGCCGCGGTCGTCGGCCGACCGACCGGCGTCGCGCTCATTGCAATCGGCGGCAGCGCGCTTGCGTTGTTCTCGCTGGCGACCGAGTTCCGCCTCGCCCGCACGAAAGACAGCGCACTCCCGATTAGTGAGGGGATTATCGCCAGCGGCGGCATGGGGTTCATCGTCGCCATTGCGCTCGTCACCGGCGTCACCCCAGTGACACTGACACCGGCGGTTCGTGGGGCGGTGTTGGCAACGGGAATCCAGGCGCTCGTGCTCACGGTCGACGTCAACCCACCGGCGACGGTTCGGCAAGCCCGACTCGAACTCATCGCGCTCAGTCACGGCGTGGTGCTCGCCGCCTCGCTCGTCGCGCTCGGCTGGGTACCCCGCATCGATCCAACCGCCCCTTCGACGCTACAGGCCGTGTTGTTGGCCTACGCGGTCGGCTTTTCGGCGATGGCGCTCAACGCGTTTTGGACCCGTCGGCTCCGGCCGGAAACAGTGCCGCCGCGACCGGGCACCCAAACGCGCTACTGGGAGTCGGTGGTGCTGACCGCCGTTGTAATCGGCGTTCCAAGCGCGTTCGTGCTTGCGCTCGGCGGCGGAACCCAAGCGGTCGTCGGCGGCCAGCCGCTCACGCAGGCAGCCGCGCTCGTTGCAGGCATATCGGCAACGCTCGCGTTTGGGTCACTCAGTGCACCCACGTCGTCACCGGCGTTCCTTCGGGCGATCGGCGGTCGGCTGTCGGCCCTGCTACAACACGGGATCGTGATTATTCTCTTTGTGAATGTGCTGGTCATTGCGGTGTTGCTGGTCGTTCCCGCGCTCTACGTCTGGGTGCTCGGAGTATTTTTTGGCCTGCTGGTTTTCGGCGTCGCACTCAACTACCTGATGATCGTGTACGTTCACCCACCGGACGATGACGAACCGTCGAACCGCGTGGACGACACGGTCAACGCAGAGGACATGGCCGTCCCAGCCGAGTCACCGCCGATGCCCGATGACGGTGTTCCGGTGACGGTGATCGTTAACGGGTTCAACGAGGTCGAGTCGCTCTCGGAGTCGCTTCCGTACAATCTCGAGGCGCTTCCGAGCGTCCAATTTATTCTGTTGCCGGCGGCGAAATCGAACGACGGGACGATCGAGTTGATGCAGCAGGCGGTTGCCGATCACCCAGATCGAGTGCGGCTGATCAAAGGAACCGCTGGCTCGAAAGCGGGCGATCTGAACCTCGTGTGGGACGCCATCGAGACACCATATGTGCTGTTGCTCGACGCCGACGAGACGATCGAGGCCGACTTCATCACTCGTGGCCTCGAGGTGTTTCGGAACCAACCAAACGTTGGCGTCGTTCAGGGTCGAAAGCTGGCGGCGAACCCCGACGAAAGCCGGCTCTCGCGGTTCGTCTCCATCGAGCGCCAACACAGCACGTGGCTCGACGGAACGTTCATGAGCGACTGGTTCGACGCCGGCCACTTCGCGGGCTCGTGCGCCATGTTTCGTCATGAGGTTCCGATGGCGATCGACGGCTGGTCGCCGGAAATGCTCACCGAGGACATCGATATGACGCTGCGGCTCTATCTCGAAACCGACTGGCGTGTCGAGTACGTCGCCGAAATGGTCGGCCAAGAACTCAACCCCCAAACCTGGTGGGCGCTCGTCAGCCAGCGCGAGCGGTGGGCGCGCGGCTGGATCGAGGTTGCAACGAAACACCTCCCGCGGCTCCTCTCGCAGTGGCGACAACTCGGTGCGACCAAAACCTTCGGTCTGACGTGGCTCCTGTTGACCGCCGTGAGTGCGCCGATCTACACGCTACTGCCGGCGCTCGTGGTCTACGGGCTGATTGCGTCGCCGCCGGCGATACCGGGAACGCTTGCGGTGTTGCTCGCACTCTACTTGCTGCCCGAACGCGGCATTTCGTTTTTTTACACGGCGAAAAACGATCCCTCGTTGCCGACACCGCGTCGCCGACTTCCGAGCGTTGTCGCATATGCCTACGGCTGGATTCTCTTCGGCTGGCTCGTCCAACTCCACTCGATGTACCTCCAACTCGCCGGTGCAACCGGCATCTGGCATGTCACGAAAAAGCGCGGCTCGGCATCAGGAAAACGTGAGCCGCGAGCCACAAAACGGTCGTCGTGAGACGAGACGTGAGCGACACGGCAGTTGCTCAGTAGTTCGTTTCCTCGACAGAACATGCACCGGCCGGGATTTGAACCGGAGCAAGACGGTCACGCTCACTCCGTTCGCGCGCTGCGACTTGCAGGGTTCAAAAATCCCTTCGAGGCGCATACACGCCTCTCACCGTGTTCGAGTCGGTATGCACCGGCCGGGTTTAAACCCCACTCGGTTTGCCCACTTCGTTCGCGACGCTCGCTGCTTCAGAAACCCTGTGTGATTTTCCTCTCACTTCGTTCGACAGAAAATGCACCGGCCGGGATTTGAACCCGGGCCATGAG
>CAYWFO010000024.1:0-8518 GCA_964457485.1 uncultured Haloferacaceae archaeon
CGTTCCGAGTGACGCCGGAGCGCGGATCGATAGTCAGATGAGCTCAACGGGACGACGTGGTAGTTCGTAGCTCCGTCCCGATACTCCAGTCATACACTGTGTGGCAACGGTTCCGTGCTGGCAGCCGCAACGCTGCCGATCCGAGACTGGATATCCTTTTGAAAACGGGTGCGGCGGTAACGACTGCAGAGCGACAGCTCAGGGAATAAAAGCTGCAGAACACTGTTCAGAGTGTTTAGTCGGCGTTAGGTGCCAGCGGCTCGGCTTCGCTGCCGGCTTCGGCCTCGGCCATCGAGGATGTAATACCTTTCGCGAGTTTGAACACAGCTGCTTTGTGATCGGTCTTTGACTTGTGGATCGATGTCGGCTTGATGCCAAGTGTTTCGTACTCCGTGAGATCGAATTCGCCTTCCCACATCTCACACTGCGTACGTACTTCGGCAAGCAGGCCGTGTAGGTGGATGAGCTCCTGCTTTTTCATGAGCATCAATGCGTAGCGACCGGAGGGTTATAGTACTATCCTGAGACACGCTACCATAGGCCGAGCGTTTTCGTACGCCTCATGGCCGAAATCGGCCGATTCTGCATCACAATCCATGAAGGACACACGACCTATTCTTTACGCCCACTGCCGGTTCGACATCGGTTTCAGCATAGTTGACGATGAAGCCTCCGACCTCAAGGAGTGAGCGGAGCGAGCGAGTAGGTCGGAGAGGACAGCGAGGGATCGACTTCTGACGACACCCTCAAGCGCGAGGGCGTCAGCCCGAGCGGTAGGGTGAGGTAGTTCACAGGCTGTGGTCGGTCTCTGGACAGAGCTGACTGGACATGCGTGGCAAAATATTTTATCAAATGACTGTGTGACAGCAGCATATGGAGTACGCATTCAGCAACAAGCCCTCATACACGGTCGTCGAGACGTCGCTTGACAGCGGCGAAGGAATCACCATCGAGGCGGGATCGATGCTCTCGTACACGGAAAACGTCGAGATGGAAACACACAGCAGTTCGGGCGGCCTGTTGTCGTCGATCAAAGACAGCGTCCTCAGCGACGAGGAACTGTTTCGCAACACGTTCACCGCAACGAAAAACGACCAGTTGGTTCGGTTTGCCCACACCCAACCGGGCGACATGGAGGTTCTCGAACTCGATCACGAGAGCGTCTACGTCCAGTCGGGATCCTACGTCGCCAACGGACCGCAGGTCGAAACGTCGTCGACCACCGGTGGCCTCGATTCGCTGCTGGGCGGCAAGGGACTGTTCGTGCTCGAAGCAAATGGTTCCGGCCCGTTGTTTGTCGGCAGCTATGGCGGCATGCTGGTTGAGGAGCTCGATCCGGGCGAGCAACTCACCATCGACTCGGGGCACTCTGTCGCCTGGGAGTCCTCCGTCGAGTTCGACACCCACCGCGTTGGCGGGCTCAAAAAGACGATGCTGAGCGGCGAGGGGTTCGTCATGACGTTCACCGGCCCGGGAACGGTCTACTTGCAGACACGCGATTACGACACGTTCCTCGGCGAAATCGTCTCACAGATTGATACGTCATAAAAAGCCGTAGGGTTATTTTTTGTGCCCTGCTCTGGACGGTATGAGCGAATCTGCACGTGATCTCGACGCGGCGCTCCAAACGCTCCGACGCGATCTGCATCGCCATCCCGAGCCAGCGTGGTGTGAGTTCTACACCACCGCTCGACTAATCGAGGAACTCGAAAAACGCGGAGTCGACGAGATTCGCTATGGGCCGGACATTCACGCCGCCGACGTGCGCCAAAATGTGCCCGACAGCGAAACGCTCGCCGAGTGGCGCGATCGAGCGCGCGCGGCCGGTGCCAGCGAGGATATCCTCGCGAAAATCGGAGAGGGATTTACCGGGGTGGTCGCGGTCGTCGAGCGCGGCGAGGGGCCGACAGTCGCCCTCCGTGTCGATATCGACGCGCTGCCGATTCGCGAAGCCGACGACGAGAGCCACCACCCCACAGCCGCCGGATTTCGATCTACAAACGAGGGCTACATGCACGCCTGTGGTCACGACGCCCACGCGACTATCGGCATCGGTGTGCTCGACGGCCTGCTCGACAGCGAGTTCGACGGCCGGTTCGTCCTGATTTTCCAGCCCGCAGAGGAAACCATCGCGGGCGGGAAGTCGATCACGGCCAGTGGCGTGCTCGACGGCGCTGACGCCCTGCTGGCGGTTCACATCGGCCTTGACCATCCCTCCGGCGAGGTGGTCGCCGGAATCGACGGCTTTCTTGCGGTTCGCCAGTTTCGGGCGGCGTTTACGGGAGCGTCCGCACACGCCGGTTCGCGCCCGGAAGACGGTGTCAACGCGATGCAGTCAATGGCTACCGCGGTGCAAAACCTCTACGCGATTCCTCGCAACGCGTCGGGGGCGACCCGGGTGAACGTTGGTCAGGTCGACGGCGGCACCGCGACCAACATCATCGCCGAGCAGGTCGCTATCGAGGGGGAGGTTCGTGGCGAGACGACGGAGCTGATGACGTACATGTGGAACCACGCCGAGCGCATTCTCGACGGTGCGGCGTCCATGCACGGCTGCGAGGTCGATATCGAACAGCTGGGTGACGCCCCGAGCGCTCGAAGCGACCGGACGCTCGCGGGCGTTGTCGCCGATGTGGCTCGCCGAACAACCGGCGTCGACCGCGTGCTCGACCGCGACACGCTGGGCGGGAGCGAGGATGCAACGTATCTCATGGAGCGCGTCCAACAATCGGGTGGGCTTGCCGCCTACGTCGGCGTTGGCACCGACCATCCGGGCGGTCATCACACACCGACGTTCGACGTGCAAGAAGCCGACATCCGGGTTGCTATCGACGTTCTTTCGGGTGCGGCCAGTGCGGTGTTTGCCGGTCGGATCGGCGATGATCATACACGTGAGAAAGACTAACGAGCCGGGTGCGATGGCGTCTGTGGGACACACTGTGTCGGCGACTTCCGAATCACTGGGCCGAGTTCCGAACCATCCAATCGGCTACCGGACCACCGAACCGACCGCGGGGAGGACGACAAAACCAACGTACGGAATGACGAATCCCGCCACGTAGCCCGCGAGATGGCCCCAGACGTTTGTCGCAGAGCCGACAAAAACGAACGCGCCGAACACACCGAAGACGAACACCGTCGCCCCGATAAGAAACGCCAATCGATGATCATCGGGGAGTCGGTCTCGGGTGTCGCCGAGGTCGAGTGGTCGGTCAGCCCACCAACAGAGGCCGCCGATGACACTCGCCGCGAGCAGCCAGCCGACGCCGACCAGCATGCCGATCGGTTCGGCAGTAATCGAGGGGGCCAGAAACACCAGTCCCAGCGAGCCACAGAACGGAACAACGGCCCACACGGGACTGATCACGCCATCGGTTTCTGCGCACAGGGCGGCCGCACCGACGACTGGGAGCAGTCCCAACAGGGCGGCGACGACGCCAGAAAAGCCGACCGCGACCTGCCACGGATTCGGTTCGAGAACCGCGAGCGTGACCGCAGCGATACCGAACGGTACGACGAAAAGGTAGCTGAGCAGCGAGAGCCGGAACCGTCGGCTCCAGCCGGCGATAGCGACAAGCGGGTAGATGGCGAACAGCGTCACCCAGAAATTAATGATGTTATCGAAGAGGTGTCGAGCGTGAACGTGCGCGTAGTTGGCCGTAAACGCGGTGAGTGCCGTTCGTTCGCTCGCCCACAGCGACTCGGCACCGAGACCAAACGCCAACGAACCGCCGAGCCCAGACAGCCAACTCACCGTCAGCACCGCGGGCAGGCCGACAAGAACCAGCCACTGCTCGACGGCCGGGGCAGTCGTCATGCGTCGCCACCAGTGGGCGGCCGTCACCGGGAGCAAAGCGATCTCACGCAGACGCGAGTACACACCAGTAACATAAGCAATGAATCGGCTTACCGCTTGCGCGTTGGTGTCTCTCTTGTCGCTGGCGCGTTGGTGTCACCAGCTTTCGAGCAGTTCGGAGATGGTCGCAATCAGCGAGTCGAAATCCTTGAGTTTCAGACCGTCGGTCGTCACGAACACGCCCCTGTCGCCGACGCCGACACGAACCAGAAAGCCGTTTTCGAAAACGCGAATCGAGTAGCGATACTTCCCGAGTTCCGACCCAGCGTAGGCCTCAGTCGTTGTTTTGTAGTCGTGCCATTCGTGGCCGATGAACGACATGAGGTCGGCGTCGCGTTCGAGATCGCCGCGGAGATACACCTGCATGTAGTTGGTCGCATCGAAGTACGTGACCGACCGGCAACTATCGCCGACCGCGCTCCGACACGCGGTTTTGAGCTGTTCTGCGCGGGCATCGGTGAGTGGCTGTTCGGTCAGTGGTTCTTCTTCACTCATAGTGACCGAATCAACGCCGATCCGTTTGAATCATTGGGTCGCGGACGACGCCACCGAAGTCCTGTTTTGAGCGCGACCGACCCGGATGGGTCGTCGCAACCCAACGCTCCTCCGGCGCTACCGACCCGCCGCAACCGACGCCAACGCGGTTTCGAACTGGTCGGCGGTGATCACCACATCCGCGGCGTAATCGTTGGCCGCAAGCCCCTCGTGCTGGTCGGCGACCGACATGATCGCCAAAAGGGCGGCCTCCCGGCAGATCGACGTGAGTTCCGCTCCCGAGTAGCCCTCGGTCGCCTCCGCGATTTCGTCGAGGTCGACGTCGTCGGCAAGCGGTTTGCAGCGGGTGTGTACCGCGAGAATCGCCCGTCGGGCGTCCTCGTCTGGCTTTGGCACCTCGATGTGCCGTTCGAGCCGTCCCGCCCGGAGCAATGCGTCGTCAAGGCTGTCGCGGCGGTTGGTTGCGGCAAGCACGACCATGTTCGGATTGTCGCTGAGCCGGTCGAGTTCGGTCAACAGCTGACTCACCACGCGGTCGCCGACGCCCGAGTCGCTCCCGAGGCCGTCACGGTCGCCCGCAATCGCGTCGATTTCGTCGAAAAAGATGATTGCGGGCGCGGCCTGTCTGGCGCGCTCGAAAACCTCCCGGACGGCGCGCTCGCTCTCGCCGACATAGCGGTCGAGCAGTTCGGGGCCCTGCACCTGAATGAAGTTGACCTCGCTTTCGCCGGCAATCGCCCGCGCCAAGAGCGTTTTGCCGGTTCCGGGCGGGCCGTGGAGCAACACCCCTGTCGGCGGCGTTGTGTCGGCTGCATCGAACAACGGCCCGTACTGCAGCGGCCACGTCACCGCCTGTTCGAGTTTCTCTTTCGCCGTGTCGAGTCCGCCGACATCGTCGAAGCCGGTCGTCGGTTTTTCGGCGACGTACTCGCGCATCGCGCTGGGTTCGACCGCCGCCATCGCCGCCTCGAAATCCCCGCGGGTGACCTCGATGGAACGGAGACGCCCGCCGGCCTTCCGGGTTCGCCGCAGCGCCGTCATCGCCGCTTCCTTGGCGAGCGATTCGAGATCCGCGCCGACAAAGCCGTGGGTTCGACTCGCGAGTTTGTCGATATCGACGCCGTCGGCCAGCGGCATCCGCCGAGTGTGCACGTCGAGCACCTCGCGGCGGCCGGCCTCGCCGGGCACGCCGATCTCGATTTCGCGGTCGAACCGGCCGCCGCGGCGCAGCGCGGGATCGAGGCTGTCGACCCGGTTGGTCGCGCCGATGACGATCACGTTGCCACGGGCGTCGAGGCCGTCCATCAAGCTCAATAGCTGGCCGACTACCCGGTTTTCCACGTCGCCGCCGTCCTCGCGCTTTCCCGCGATCGAATCGATTTCGTCGAAGAAGATAATTGCCGGCGCGTTGTCGGCGGCCGCCTCGAACGTGTCGCGCAGGCGTTCTTCGGACTCGCCTTTGTACTTCGACATGATTTCGGGGCCGGAAATCGTCTTGAAGGTTGCGTTGACCTCGTTGGCGACGGCTTTGGCGATCAGGGTTTTGCCCGTGCCCGGCGGGCCGTGCAGGAGAACGCCTTTTGGCGGTTCGATACCGAGTCGGGTGAACACCGCCGGCTCCGACAACGGGAGTTCGATCATTTCGCGGACGAGTTCGAGTTCCTCGTCGAGGCCGCCGATGTCCTCGTAGGTGACGCCGGTTTCGGGTCGTTCGGGAGGCTCGCGGCGCTCTTTGCGGTCGGCGCGGTCGGTTCCGGTCGCGCGCTCGACGGTTTTGCGAAGCCGGTCGGCGGCGGTTTCGGCGTCGTCGCTCGCGCGGCCGCGACGACTTTTGTCGGTCGTGCTGTCGTCACCCGCACTCTCGGTACTCGCACGGTCGGTTCGCTTGCGTCCCGTAATCGGCCGAACGGTCACCCGCGTCGAATCGGTGACCCGAACCGTTCCCTCGGGGTCGGTGTCGGTGACGACGAACCGACTGCCGGCGAGCCGTTCGATTC
The DNA here is from genome assembly GCA_964457485.1 of uncultured Haloferacaceae archaeon. Taxonomy (GTDB): domain Archaea; phylum Halobacteriota; class Halobacteria; order Halobacteriales; family Haloferacaceae; genus PL-Br10-E2g29. The sequence continues at coordinate 6,349 of CAYWFO010000024.1, forward strand.
GAACGCCCTCCTGTTCTCGAATGGGTCGATCCTGCAAGCCGCGTTTGACGGCCTGCTCAACGGTGTCGTGGCCGATGTCGACGGTAGCGAGTTCGTCGGGTGCGCGCAGTTGAACCGACCGGGCGTCGGCGACCGATTCCTTCGTCACCCGGACGGTTTCACCGACCTTGACGCCCGCGTTGGTGCGGGTGTCGGCATCGACGAGAACCGATCCCGACTCGACCGAGTGGCCGCCGGGCCAGACCTTGGCGACCGTTGTGTCGCGGCCCTCGATGACGACGGTGTCGCCGCTCAGCACACCGAGTTCGCGCATTGCTTGCTGTGGAAGGCGGGCGATTCCGCGGCCCGCATCGCGCTTTTCGGCGCTGCGAACCGTGAGTGTCACCCCGGACTCATCGCTCATACTCGTTGTTCGGTCGCCGGCGGTTTAGTCGTCTCGGGTACGGTGCGGTCGACTTCGCCAGCCGCTGGCGACTTTGTCGTCCGCAGCGGCACCCACGCAGCGTTAGCTCCAACGATCAAGCCCGGTCTGGGCGACGGACTGTTCGATCCGGTCGAAGCCGCGGTCGACCTCGCTTGCGTCGACCTCCCACCTGTCTATCACGCACGCGCGGGCGGCCGCGAGGTCGGGATTGATCGGGCCACCAACCGTATACGACTCGGTCACCGGCGGATTGAAAAAGAGGTCACGAATCCGGTCGGCGTGGGGGATGTGCTCGCCACGCGCGTCGAGGACGCCGAAGAGATCACCGTGTTTTTTAACGAGTTTCACGCCGGTTTTCGGGCCGATGCCGCGGATTCCCTCGTTGAAATCCGTTCCACAGAGCAACGCGACGTCGACCAGTTGCTCGTAGGTGAGTTCGTGGGTCGCGAGCGTCGCCTCGAGATCCATCCGCTCGGGGTGGCCCTTGCTCGTCAGCCCCCGCAACGTCTGGGGCGCACCGAACAGCAGCGTATCGTAGTCCTCGCTGCCGACGAAATCGACGTCGCCGACACGGTTCATGTAGGCGGCCTGGGCTTCGCCCTCCGCGGGCGCATCGATGTAGGGCACATCGAGACGGTCGAGCAGTTCGCGCGTCGTCTCCTGAATCGTCTCGGTGAGCCGAACGGTTCGTGCGGAAAGCCGGGCGGCTTCGAGCGCGTCGCCCGCCGCTTCGGCTTCCTCCAACCGCTGTTCGGCTTGCTCGCGTTGCTCGCGGCGTTTTTCCACCTCGTCGTCTTTGAGTTCGGTGACGCCGCCGTCGAACACAAAAATCGGCGTCAGTTCGTGTTCGAAGAACTTCGGAAGCCCCTGAATCACGCCGATGAGGTTGGCGACTTCGGTGCCGTCGGCCGTGGTGTACACCGCGTCGTCGGTCCATTTGACCGTCGTCGTCAGATACCGGTAGAGCCAGTTGTGTGCGTCGACGGCGACCGTACTCCCCTCGATTGTCTCGAACGGGCATTCCGAGAGCGCCGCCAGCGATCGAAGATCCGCATTTCCCATATGGGTCGAACGCGGGCAGCCGGTTTGAACCCCACGCGTTTCATTCCGAGCGGTCAGGATCCGCCCGGTCGACGCCGGGTGCCGGTTCGGATTCGGGCGTCAGTTCGGATTCGGGTGCCGATCCGGATTCAGGTGGCGGTTCGGTCACCGCCGAACACAACGGCGGTGGATCGCCCTCGCGCCGCGCGTCAAGAAACGTCCGTTCGGCCGGCGACAACCCCTCGCGTTCAGCGAACACCGACAGCCCGCGTCGATACCGCGACCGCGACACGGCCGCCGGTCGGGCGGTCGGTCGCTCGAGAACGAGTTCGGCAATCCCCGTCTGGCGGCCGGTGTATGCGAAGCCCGCCTTGTAGAGCGCGCGGTACGAAAACACGTTGTTGACGGCGATCCGCGCTCGCTGGTAGCCGCGGCCGGCCGCCCGCGCGGTGATGAACGCGGCGAGGCGCGGTCCGAGTTCGCGACCCGATCCGCGCAGGTCGCGGCGAACCGTGAGATACCGCAGCCAGAGCGTCTCCTCGTCGGTTCGGTCGGCACTGAACGCCACGGCCGCGAGAATGTCGTCGGCGAAATCGCTCTCGCTGAGACCGTCAGGGAGCGCCGGCAACGACGCAGACGAGCGGGTGTGGTTTGGATCGATGTCGACGTCGCTGGCACCGGAAGCGCCACGGTTCGTGTCGACAG
>CAYWFO010000024.1:8618-16893 GCA_964457485.1 uncultured Haloferacaceae archaeon
CACGGTTCGTGTCGACAGCCCCACAGTTCGTGTCGACAGCGGCAGAACGGACGACAGCAACGCCAAGCCGACCGGTGACGAACTTGCCCGCATAGGCAAACCGCCGGTAGTCGAGTCTGAGCCGGGGCTTGTCGTCGGGCCAGCCGAGAACGACAAACGCCATACCCGTTTTCGATTCCCGACACACAAGAGTGCTGTGTGCCAACAGCGGGCCGCGCCGGTAACACCCGGGTTAGCAGACAGTAAAGTAGCGTCGGCACGTTCAGTCTCCAATGAGCGACGCGCCACCAACGCCCGGTATTCACCACGTCACCTGCATCGCTGGCGACCCCCAACAGAACTTGGATTTCTGGGTCGAAACGCTCGGCCTGCGGCTCGTCAAGCGGTCGATCAATCAGGACGATCCATCGACCTACCACTTCTTTTTCGCCGACGCCGAGGGAACCCCCGGGACGAGTATGACGTTCTTCCCCTGGGAGAATATGCGACAGGGGAAGGTCGGCACCGGCCAGGTCTCGCGGACCGCCTTTCGCGTACCCGAGGGCAGTCTCGACTACTGGGAAGATCGGTTCGAAACGTACGGTGTCGACTACGACGAGCGCATTGAGCGGTTCGGCGAGACCGTCGTCCCGTTTTATGATCCAGACGGCCTGCCGGTCGAACTCGTCGAAGTCGAGATTCCCGACGACGATCCGACCGTTCCGTGGACCGAGTTCGTTCCCGAATCGAAGGCGATCCGTGGCTTTCACTCGGTGACGCTCTGGCTTGCCGACCCGGTGCAAACCGAGGCGCTCCTCCGGACGATGGGGTTGACCGAGGTCGCAACCGAGGAGGCACCGGGCGATACGCCGGGCGACGAGCGAACCCGGTTTGCGGCCAGCAGTTCGGTCGGAAAATACGTCGACATTCTCCCGACAATCGAAGGGGGCCGACAGGGCCACGGAACCGTCCACCACGTCGCGTTCCAGACGCCGACCGACGCGGATCAAGAGGCGATGCGAAAGGCGGTCCGCGCCAATGGCGTTCGGTCGACCACCCAGATCGACCGCCACTGGTTCCGCTCGGTGTACTTCCGCGAGCCGAACGGCGTCCTGTTCGAACTCGCGACCAGCGGCCCCGGCTACACGAGTGACGAACCGCTTGACGGCCTTGGTAAGACGCTCGTGCTGCCGCCCAAATTCGCGGACAACCGCGAGCAGATCGAAGCCGGATTGGCCGATGTGACGGTTCCACGCACGCAGTAGGTTGGTGACTCCGTGAACGTTGACGCCGGTCAGACTGTTGGCGGCGGCGGTTTCGGTCGATGAACGGACGGTCGAAACCGCCCGAGTGCGGCCCCGTCGGCGAGACAACCCGGTCACGCTCGGAGCGGTTGCAGCGCTCACCTCCGACGCGGAGCAACCACTAAATCGCAGGCCGTCCTCGTGACCGATATGCACGGCGTGGGCGACGTCGGATTTTTTGACCGGTTGGCACCGCTGTACGACATCGTCATGCCGGCGGCCGATGACGACGCGCTGCACGCGGGGCTGGCGCGCGCAAAAGGGCCGGTCGACCGGCTCGTCGATCTCGGTGGCGGAAGCGGACGCGCAACGATCACCGTCGATGCTGACGAGCGAACCGTCGTCGACGTCTCGCTTGGAATGCTCCGGCGGGCACGCACGCGGCAGTCGGCTGAAACCGGTCGGCGAATCCGCCGGGGGGCCGCCGGTGGCGACGCGAGAAGGGTTGGCCCACTCGATGCGATACAGGGAGACGCGGGCCAACTACCGCTCGGTGACGACGCGGTCGACGCGGCCATCGTCGTCGACGCGTTTCATCACATGCCCGATGGGCCGGCCGTACTCGCCGAGGCCCGACGCGTGATCCGGCCCGGCGGCGTCTGTGTGATTCGCGAGTTCGACCCGGGCCATCCGCTCGGCTGGCTCCTCGCTCGCGGTGAGCACGCAATCGGCATGGATTCAACCTTCCACACGCCCACTTCGCTGGCCGAGATGCTCGCGACGGCCGGATTTGAGGTGTCGGTTCTCGATGGCGGGTTCGAGTACACCGTCGTCGGGGCGAACCATTGAAGATTTTACCGTCCGCTCGAACCGTCAGGTATGCTTGCACTCCCGGCCGCGCTCGACGACCGCGTCGATACGGCGGCACTACCACTCGCCGTCGGCGACCTCGTGGCGATTATCGGCGTTCTCACGTACGGCATGATCCAACACAACACGTTCATTCCAGAGCGTGCGCTCGGTGTCTACGCGCCGTTTCTGCTCGGCTGGCTCGTCGCCTCAGTGCTGATCGGTGCCTACTCCGCGGGCGCGGCCGAGTCCGCAAAGGCGGCCGTTCCGCTCGGAATACGCGCGTGGGTGCTGGCCGCACTGATCGGCTTTGCGCTGCGGTGGACGCCCGTGTTTCCCGGTGATCTCGACGTGATTTTTGTGCTGATTACGCTCGTGTTGCCGGGCGTGCTCATCGCTGGGCTTCGTGTGGTCTTTTTCAAACTCATCGGGTGAGTCCGTCGCCCGACGGGGCTAGTCGGCTTCGATCGCGGCAGAGGCAGAGAGATAGAGAGAGCGCGACAGCGACAGTACTGAGTTCCTCCAGCATGGGTCGTGGTAGCAGTATATTATCGACTACTCAGCCTGCAGAACGCCCGAAATCGTTTCGTAGACTGACTGCGCCTGGTAGTATATTTTTATAACTTATTGCAAAGTCACAAAGTAAGTTCCCAGTGGTCAGGAGTCATGTATGAGAAAATTTTATGTACTCTTCTCACAAAGTATGTAATGAATTATGACCTCCTACTACGACTACGTGCTCGGCCTGATTCCGGCGCTGATGGTCGTTGTCCCCGCAGCCCTCTGGGTGGCAGGCATCTCGCTCACCGCCGCCGTAACTGTTGGCGCGACGGGCGCAGTAGCCATCATCGCCCACGCACTGTTCGTGAACGTTCCTGACGTTCCTGACGTTCCGGAACCGCATGCGACCGAAACCACACAATCCACACAGCAGCACGCGAACGCCGACTGATCGCTCGCCGCGGTTGGTGACGGCTGCTGTTGTTTGTGAGGTCGCAGCCGCGCTGAACTCACACCGGCCACCTGTTTTTTGCCGACTCACCGCATAGCGGCGGTATGACTGACACCCTGTTTGTGTCCAGCAGCGACATCGACGGCCTGGCGAGCCCTGCTGACTACGTCGACAGCGTTGCCGACGGCTACCGCCAGCGCGGCGAGGGCGCACCGGCAAAGCCGCGGACCGCGCTGTTCGGCAACGACCCACCCGGCATGCTCACAGGCTACAGCGCTATCCTTCCCGACTCGGGCGTGATGGGCGGCTACATGTACGCTGCAGGCTTCGGCGACCGCGACGCGTGGTTCATGACGCCGCTGTTCGATGCCGACAGCGGCGAACCGCTCGCCGTGCTCGACGGCGCGAGTCTGAATCCGTTCAAAACCGGTGCCGCCGGAGCCGTCGGTGTCGACGCGCTCGCCCGCGCCGATGCGGATACGGTTGGCGTCATCGGGTCGGGACCGCAGGCCCGTGGACAACTCCGCGCAACCGCGACCGTTCGCGACCTCTCGAGCGTTCGAGTATACTCGCCGACGCCCGAGAACCGCGAGGCGTTTGCCGCGGCGCTAACCGAAACGCTCGAAATCCCGGTCGAGGCCGTCGAATCGAGCGCCGCGGCGGTCGTCGACAGCGACATCGTGGTTACCGCAACCACCGCGAGCGAACCGGTGTTCGACGGCGATATGCTCGACCCGGGAACGCACGTCACCGCAATGGGCCAGTACCACCCACGCAAGCGCGAGTTGGATACGACGACTATCGAACGCAGCGTCTACGTCCCGGATCTCCGCGAGCGCGTCACCCAGGATGCCGGCGCATTCATTGCCGCGCTCGATGCCGGCGTCGTCGACGAAACGCACGTCCACGCCGAACTCGGCGAGGTCGTCGTCGGCACCGCGGCCGGACGCGAGAGCGACACGGACATCACCGTGTTCGACAGCGGCGGGACGGGAATCGAGACGGTTGCGGCCGCACACATGCTGTACACCCGCGCCCGCGAACGGGGGCTCGGTCAGCCGATCAACTTCGCCCCGGCGAGCGAGGCGCTCACCGGAAGGTAATCAACGCCCCGTGCGGGGGCCTTACCGAACGCGCTCGCCGCGCCAGAGGAAGGGAAACGCGGCAAAGGCGAGCCACGTCACGCCGATTGGCAACAGCAAGGCGACGGCGAGCGTCTCAAACAGTTGCCAGCCGAACGCGCCCAGCCAGGTCGCCCCGAGAATCGTCGCAGAAAAGTACCCTATGCGAAGCGGAACCGAGTTGAAATCGCCGAGCCGTGGGTAGTCCCGTGCGGGCAGGTAGCCGCCGCGGAACATCGCCAGCCAGAGCGTCCCGAAGGTGATCGTCGAGAGCCCGGCCATCGCGTTGGCGTCGATGTCGTACAACGGGAAGTACAACAGGATGAGAAGCGCGGGACTGCCGAGAACCGACAGTTCGACCCCGCTGTAGAAAACGAACTCGAGCCACCGCTCGATGCGCTGAATCACCGTTCGGTTCGATGCCGACGCGTTGCTCACGGCCGGATCACGAACGCCGTGTGTTAAACCGTTCCGCCTCCGTGCCGGGGGGTTTCCTCCGACGACCGGTGTCCGACCCCTTACTGCAACCGGTACCGGAGCAGTGCCGCAATCCCACCGAGGTTTTTTAGCTGTGTGCCCGGCTGAAACTCCGCGGAAAACACCGTGATTTCGCCGCCTTTCTGTTCGACCGACTCGATCACGCTGTTGACATCGACCCCCCAGTCACCGTCGCCCTGTCGCTCGTCGCGAAGTCGTTCGTCGAGGACGAGTAACTCTTCGACCGCACCGAACTCGGCGGCCTCGGCGACCTGGTCGATGCCGTAGGCGGCCTTCGCGCCGTCGGCGATTCGGTGCATAAGTTCGTCGATAGTTTCGGCCTCGCGCGCAATGCGCGTCTCGTCTTGAACCTCCTCGACGGCACCGCGTTTGAGCACCTCGTGAACGCCGCGGCCACCCGCACTCGACGTGTCGACAACGGTAATCAGGTCGTCGAGCGCGCGGTGGTTTTCGGCGAGGTAGTCGCGGGCGTCCTGTTTGGTAAAGCCCGGTCCGGCGAGGATAATCGCGTCGACCGCGAGGTGGCCGAGCGCCTCGCCGAGTTCGCCGAAGAGTTCGTCACGGGGCCGCGAGTACTCGCCTTTGCCCGTTGGCTTGGTGAACGATGCGTACTCGTCAATGCCGTACTCCTTGACGAGGTGAATGTAGGCCTCGCCCTCCTCGATAGTCGCAATCGCGACCGTCGGGTTGTCGGCGGCGGCTTCTGCCTCTTTGATCCGCTCGACCTGATCGGCCTTGAAGAATTTCTCGATGGTGAGCTCCTCGTGGGTTTCGACGTTGAGCGTGTGGTGGTGGCCGAGTTGATCCTCACGCGAGCAGCCGGTGATCACGCCACCAACACGGAGCCGGTTGGCAAACCGGGCGAACTCGACGCTCTCGACTTCGAGTGTAACCGAGAGGTGTTCGCGCTGGCCGCCGGTGTCGCGCATCTGGTCGTCATCGCGCTGAATCCGGCGGGTGGTATCGCCCGAGACGAAATCGCCCGGTTCGAGCACGTACGAGAGGTGCCAGAGGTCGTCGACGGTTTCGGGGACGAGTGTCATCCGGTCGCGCCCCTCCTCGCCGCGGCCGCGGCTCGCAATTCGCATACCCGGTGTTCGGCCGACCGGCTAACAACCCTTGTGTTCCGCGCCGACCGCGAGTTTCGTCCCGCTTACTGCACGATCGGCTCGGGTTCGATTGCTCCCTCAGGGGCCGACTCGATCAGCACGCCGTGGGCGCTTTCGCGTGCTTTCGCTCCGGGCGAGACCTTCACGAATACCGCGTTCTCGCGGGCCTGCTCGATTGTGTGGCCGCCGCAGTAGCTCAGCCCCGAGCGGATTCCCTGCAAAAACGACTCGGTGTGCGGTTCGAGCGCCCCCGTGTACGGGGTGAGTGCCTCGACACCCTCGCCGGCGTCGACCGCGATCTCCTTGTCCTCGCGGTCGTTGTTCGCGCTGACCGACGCCATCCCCCGCGAGCGTTTGAACCGCTCGCCGTTGCGCGAGACGAGCCGACCGGGTGCCTCGTCGGTGCCGGCGAAAAAGCCGCCCATCATGACCGAGTCGGCACCGGCTGCGAGCGCCTTGGCGGCGTCGCCCGAGCCCGTAATTCCCCCGTCGGCCATGACCGTAATACCCAGTTCGTGCGCGCGGTCAGCACACTCGTCGACAGCGGTGAGCTGTGGATACCCCGCGCCGGCGACCTCGCGGGTGGTGCAGTGCGACCCGGGGCCGACGCCGATCTTGACGCAGTCCGCGCCGGCCGTGTACAGATCCTCGACGGCGTCGGGCGTGACGACGTTGCCGGCGACGAGTTCCGGGTCGTACTGCTCGCGGATGTCGCTGACCGCATCGAGTGCGCGTTCCATGTGACCGTGGGCGACATCGAGCACGACGGCGTCGCCACCGGCGTCGAGAATCGCCTCGGTTCGGGCAAGATAGTCCTCGTCGATACCGACGGCGGCGGCGACGAGACAGCCGGACCGCGAAACCTGTCGTACCTGTTGGGCTTGCGCCTCGATCGAGAGAAACCGGTGAATCACACCGAGCCCGCCCAGCCGGGCCAACGCCGTTGCGGTGTCGCTCTCGGTGACGGTGTCCATCGCCGCGCTGACGATCGGGATCTCGAGGCCGAGCGTCGGCGTGAGTTGTGTCGAGAGGTTCACGTCGCTGCGGCTGTCGACCGCCGACCGCTGTGGAACCAGCAATGCATCTCCGTACGAGAGTCCGCTGCGGATCTCCATTTGTAACCTTGACAATGAACGTTGCTCGTTGATTTATATCTGTCCTCTTCCGTCAAGGCTGCCGAAGCACAAACGATTTAGTAGATTACTTGCGTACTGTGAAGGAACACACGCCACGACAATCGGATCTCCATTTGTAACCACCCCGTTTGCGTGGCGTGTGGGCTTCGGGTTGCTGAGCGTCAGCACTCTCGAACACCACACGAGGGGCGAACTCTGATTTGGATCCGTCTCTAGAGGTCGAGCCCGCGAATCGAGACGCCCGCACCCGAGTCGCTGTCGCCCGCTGCCTCGACATGGCCGATCACCCGGCCGGCGGTGTCGGCCGCAAGCGACGCGGCCGCGTCGGCGTCGCCAACGGCGGCAACGAATCCGGTTCCCATGTTGAACGTCGAGTGCATTTCGCGATCCGAAACGCCGCCTTCGGACTGGACGAACTCGAACACCGGCTGGGCGTCGAACGGGTCGTCGACGACGTACCGGTGTTCACCGAGACGATCGAGGTTCGACCAGCCGCCGCCGGTGATGTGGGCCGCGCCGCGCGAGTTGGCTGCGCGAAGCGGATCGAGTAGGTCGGTGTAGATTCGCGTCGGCTCCAGCAGGGCCTCGCCGACCGTTTCGTAGCCCGAATGTGGAAACCGGTCGGTGTAGTCGTGCTGTGCGGTTGCCGCCCGTCGGGCGAGCGTCAACCCGTTCGAGTGGATGCCCGACGACTCCCAGCCGACGAGCGTATCGCCCGGTTCGGCGCGCCCCTCGAACAACGCGTTTTTCGCCGCCAACCCGGCACACGCGCCGGCGAGATCAAGTCCCGACACGACTTCGGGCATCACCGCCGTCTCGCCGCCGATGAGTTCGATATCCGCGGCCGCCGCGCCCGCAGCGAGCCCCTCGCCGATCTGTTCGGCCGTCGCCTCGTCTGGGTCGTCGATCGCGAGATAGTCGACGAAGGCGACCGGGCGAACGCCGGCGGCGACGAGGTCGTTGACGTTCATCGCGATGCAGTCGATGCCGACTGTCGAGTAGTCACCGAGCGCTTCGGCGACCAGTAGTTTGGTGCCGACGCCGTCGGTGGCGAGCGCGAGATACCGGTCGCCGATGTCGAGCAAACCGGCGTAGTCGCCCGCGCTCTCGCCGACCGCGCCGATCAGCGCCGCCGTGGCCGCCTCGCTTTCGGCGATGTCGACGCCAGCGTCGGCGTACGTGAGTTCCCCGTCGGTCGCGTCCTCGTCAGTCATGTCTCAACGGCCGGAGGGCGCGCACAAAAACACGCTGATTCGAGCCGTGTTGCCCTCGTTTGCGCCGGGTCGTCCTGGTTCGAGCCGTGTTGCCCTCGTTTGCGCCGGGTCGTCCTGGTTCGAGCCGTGTTGCCCTCGTTTGCGCCGGGTCGCCCTCGAAAAAGCCCGACACG
>CAYWFO010000025.1:0-16820 GCA_964457485.1 uncultured Haloferacaceae archaeon
GAGCGCGTCTGTCAGCCCCTGTGGATCGTCGATATCGGTTGGATCAACGTCCGCGTCGTCGACGACGTCGACGTTGTAAAACAGGTTGTTCATCCGGTGGATGTTGATCGGTACTGCGACGAGGTCGCCGTCGGGACGCGACAGATCGATGATCCCATCGAGGTACGCCGAGCGCATCTCGTCGTCCCAGACGGAGTCGCCGATGTCTTCGAGCAGGTTTTCGTCGGTGTACGGTGTCAGCGCTTGCCCCGGCCAGATCTGGAACGTGCTCGGCGGGTTCTGGTCGAGCACGCGGTTCTGGATCACGGTGTCGATCGCCGAACCGGCACCGCCGGGCGCGGGGTTATCGACAATTTCTACCTCGGGGTGTTCCTCCCGGAACCCGTCGAGCAGCGCGTTGTACGCGTCTTCCTCGCCGCCGGCGGTCCACCAGTGGACGATCTCGAGATCGCCCTCGGCGGGCTCGTCGCCATTTTCAACGCCGGGATCGTCCGCACAGCCGGCGATTCCAACCGTTGTGAGCGCGCCAACGCCAGCAACGTAGTGCCGCCGGGAGAGGTGAGTGTTGTCGGTGGTTCGGCTGTCGTGTGACATATACGGTTACTAATCATGATGGATAGTACTTAATCGTTAACATCGAAAACCACGCCCGCTTTCGTTTTTCACCGCAAAACGCGACCGCAGGCGAACCGGTATCGCTTGCCGACCGTCCTCACTATCGACGCGTCGACCATCCGTATCGCACCTGTTTCAGTCGTGTCGGCCGCTGACACGTGTCGGTTCCTGTGCAGCACCCCTCGTGCGTTCTCGGGTTACCATCTCCGATTTATTTCCTGCAGTGCGGCCGCCGCGTCGGCTTCGATTGTTGCGAGTCGGTCACGCGTCGCCTCGTTGCCATCGCTGTTCGTGCGGGCCGTGTGTACGGCCGCTTGGAGTGCTGCATGTGCGAGCAACGCCCCGGTGACACCGTCGGCAACCGTCCGTGGGTTGGCGTCGGCGAGCACACGCGTTGTCCACTCGACGACGACGAGACACGTCTCGGCAATCCGTACCGGCACGTCGAGCAGTCGCTGTCGGGCGGTTCGGGGCTCCTGTTCGGCGTCGACTGTGCCGGTATCGACTGCAGTTTGGGCGTCCTGAAACGTCCGAACGGCCGCCGCATCCTCGTCGGCCAAATCGAGGAGCCGCTCGCGGCAGGTTGCCACCTGAGCGGCCGACTCCGCCAGTGGTTCGTCATCGGTGTGGGCACAAACCATCTCACAGAGCGCTGCGCCCAGCGCGCCACCGATCGCTGCGACCGCTCCGCCACTGGGCGTGAGTTGCGTTGATCCAACGCGTTCGAGGAACTCGCCAATCGTCCAGTCAGCATATTTCATACCGTTGGTCGCTCCCGCCGGACACTAATCGGTACCGCCGGTACTGCGCTGTCGCCTGTGAGATTGGATACGTCCGAACCGAGGTTCCCGGACGCAGTCGGTGGCGGATCAACGTCGCCGAGTCGGTGCCGAACTGTTTCAACCGAGTCGGTGCCGGATCGCTTCGGCGGCCCGCGTTGCACACGCCCGCTTGCCGCGACCGAAGTGGAGCGTGTTCTCGTCGACCGGGGTCGACAGCAGGCTTTCGTCCTCGGTTTCGACGCCGGACTGGTGAATCTGTAAAAAACTGATGACGAGCCGTTTCGAGTACGTTACCTCCGTGATTTCGCCCAACGCAATCTCCTTGTCTGCGAACTTCGATCGCGAGGACCGATCGATCGCCACGTACTGCTCGTGAACACGGAGAGTTCCGTCCTGAAACTCGCAGGTGACGAGTGGCTCGCTCGTGTTCGTGCTGTCGGACGGTACTGTGGGTTCCGCGTCATCGCTACCGGGAAACTCCACCATTGTCTCACGGGTCGCGCCGTGTGTGAAAAAAGCTACCGTCCACCGTCTCGGCTTATTCAGGAGCGCTCGACCAACCGTTGCTGTCGACGCCGGCTTGCGTGGCCGGTATTTTAAGCCTCCTCGAAAAGAAGTCGGCGTGTGCGACTCCGCCCTGACGGTCAACCCGTCTGCAAACGATGTGGGTACGAACTCGACGACGCCAACGCGGACACGTGTCCAAAGTGCCAGTTCAGCCCCCGTGAGAAGGGACTCCGCGTCGCCTTGAGCTTCCTGCTCGTGATGATCATTTCGATGACGATCCTCATGGTATTGCCAACCATCGGATCGGTGCTGTTGCCGGTTGCGCTGGTGTCGTTTGCGCTGGCGTTCGTGACCTTCATAATCTCGTTTCTGGCGACACCGTCGCGACTCGGATCGCTGTTTTTGTGGCCATAATCGGCTGTCGGGCGACGTCACAGTGAGCGACGCTCACACGTCACGTGAGTCGCCAGCCGGGGTTGGACTGTTTCGATCCACAAAACGTAATATTTCTAACAGTCTGTCACGTAAATAATCCGCTCGTCGTGCGCTGACGAGGTGATACAGTCCTCTACATATACGTATAGTTACATTAATCGAAGGTATAAAGAGTGAACACGGTTACTACTTCATGCTGCACAGAGGTATGTGATACCGATACACAGAGTAGTGTTGTACGGTGAATGGGTCAGCCGCGGTCGACCGTTGGCGACACCCAACACAGACCACACTCACAACTATGAAACGCACACGATACCACGACAGCGGACGAATAGGGGGGATAACCTATGGCTGACGACGAGGGAGACTTTGGCGGAGACGGGTTGCAAGTCGAACTGTTCCACGCAGAGACGGACCGAGAGCCAGGCGACACGAACTGGCAGGGGTACGGATTCGACGTCCACCCACAGGTGTTTTTCATCTCTGCGGGCGTGATTCTAGCATTCATCATTTTCTCGTTACTATTCCAAGATGCCGCCGCATCGGCGTACAACACGGCATTCGAAGGGGTGACCGGCAACTTCGGCTGGTTCTTCATCCTCGCAGCAAACGTCTTCATCATTTTCATGGTGTATCTCGCGTTGAGCAAGTACGGCAAGATCAGACTCGGCGGGGTTGACGCCGACAAGGAGTTCAGTGATATTTCGTGGGTTGCGATGCTGTTCAGCGCCGGCATGGGAATTGGTCTCATGTTCTTCGGCGTCGGTGAACCCATCTGGCATCTCCAGTTCCCGCATCTCGGCGCTGAAGCCGGAAGTGCCGCCGCCGCGGAGGTCGCGATGGCGGTCTCGTTGTTCCACTGGGGCTTCCACCCATGGGCGATATACGCGCTCGTGGGACTCTCGCTGGCCTTCTTTTCATTCAACCGCGGCCTCCCGCTCACCTTCCGGTCGATCTTCTGGCCGGTGCTCGGTGAACGGATCTACGGCTGGCCCGGACACATCATCGACATCCTCACCGTGTTCGCGACGCTGTTCGGCCTGACCACCTCGCTTGGGTTGGGTGCGCTCCAGATTAACGCTGGGCTCAACTTCCTTGGCGAGAGCGTCGCCGCGGCACCCGCGGTTCCGCAGGCGCCGCTGATCCAGGTCGGCGTGATCGCGTTCGTGACGCTGATCGCCGTGTTCTCGGTCGCCGCCGGACTCGATGGCGGCGTCCGTCGGCTCAGCAACCTCAACCTCTTTTTGATGATCAGCCTGCTCGGGGCGGTGTTCGTGCTCGGCCCGACGCTGTTCATTTTCGGTATGCTCCCGCAGGGAATCGGTGCGTACCTCGGCAACTTCTTCAGCCTCTCGTTCTACGCCGGGGCGGTCGGCGCGGGGTCGGCCTACGCCTACGACGGCTTTACCGGCGACTGGACGGTCTTCTACTGGGCGTGGTGGATCGCGTGGTCGCCGTTCGTCGGGATGTTTATTGCCCGCATCTCGAAGGGCCGAACCGTCCGCGAGTTCATCGGTGGCGTGCTCGTGCTTCCGGTGCTGTTCTCGTTCGTCTGGTTCGCCGCGATGGGTGGAACCGCCCTGAGCTTCGAACTTAACGAGGCAACGGCCGGGACGATCGCCGATCCGATGGGAGAAGGTGGTACTGAGGTGGCGATGTTCGCGATGTTCGACGCGATGCCGGGGACGCTCATCCTCTCGGCGATCGCCGTCATTCTCGTGACGACGTTCTTCATCACCTCATCGGACTCCGGTTCGCTCGTCATCGACCACCTCACCTCGGGTGGCAAACACGACGCACCGGTCACGATGCGCGTCTTCTGGGCGACCACCGAGGGCGCTGTCGCCGCGACGCTGCTCATCGCCGGCGGCGCACAGGCGCTCAACGCGTTGCAGGCAGCGGCCATCACGACCGGCCTGCCGTTCGCGTTTATCCTCACCTTCATGATGTACGCGATATACAAGGGTCTCGAAACCGAGTACGAGGTGCTTGAATCCGAGGCGTTCCAAGATCGCGTCCAGGATATGGCCGAGGACGGCGAAATCGTCGTCGGCACACAGGGTGGCGAAATCGTCACCGACATCTCCTCGGGCAGTGGTGCAGGAGACTCCGGCGACTAACCACCGAACACCCTCACTCCGTTTCGATTGGTGGCCGATTTTCATTTTTCGGCTGTGTGTCTCGACTCCGTAGACGCCGGTTCGACTCCGTAGACGCCGGTTCGACTCACAAACTCAGCGCCGCCGTTCGAACGGATCTTCGATTTCGGGTTCGTCCGACACCGGCTGGAGATCCGTTTTATCAGTGTCGTAGCCCAACCACACGCCAAGCAGGATCGAGCTAAAGACGAGATAGACGGGAAACAACGTCGCCACAAGCGTCAGATGAAACACATCGGTGGGCGAGAACACACCGGCCCAAAACAGGCTTGCCACCCCGGCCAGGCCGAGTGCTGCCGCCAGTTTGAAGCCCAGGTCGAACGTTCTGTCGGCGAGCACTCCAGGCGAGCGACCCGACTGGGACATATTCCGTGGTAGACGCGCACAACGTATAGATGACCCGACTGTGTCACTCGTCGTAGTCGTGCTGATACTCCCAGTGGTACTGACACTCCGTACAGGAAGCCCACTCGGGCACATCGATCAGCTTCGGATGTCGAATGCCGTACTCGAGCGAGCGCTCGCATTCGGGACAGATGAGCCCTTTGAGCGCGAGTTCGGCGAACGCGTCTGGATGGGTTTCGAATCCACAGTTCGGACAGTCGATGATATCGTTCGCAAACTCGTGGAGAAACGTCGAAGTACAGTTCGGACAGTCAACGACTGCCGGTGGACGTTTGGGCCACCCGACATCGCCGACTTTGAACGTACTGTGGGCTTCGGGAACGGCAAGTGTGAAGTTCTCTGGACCCTCTTTTTCCCACGGCGGATCGAGAATATACATCGCGTACGTTTTCAACCGCTTTAGCATCAAACATGCATAGGAATCCTGTGGGCATAAACACGAGGTCGTTTCGGGTTGATTTGTCCGAAACCGTTCCGGAGCGGTATGCAAAACGCAGTTTGGGCTGTTTCCTTCCGTTCGGCCGACGGCTCAGTAGTACTTCCACTCGTCGTCGGCATCGCCTTCGGTGACCCCTGTGTCGTCGTCAATCTTTTCGGGAACGACCTCTTCGGGATCCGGTACTCCTTCACCCTTCGTTGAGCGGTATGCGAACACGCCGAGCGAAAGTATCATGCCGATGAGGAGCACCGCTCCGGCAACCAGCGCGAGCGTGAACGCCATTTCCCACAGCGCGCCCGGAAACTGGAGAACGAGATGATCCATACCGCCAAATATGGGCTCCGGTCATATCAGTATTTTCAGTGCACTGAGACCGCCTCACTCGGCAACTGGTTCGCCGGCAAACCCGCGTTGACACCGATGAGACCGCTGGGACAACGCTCTCGGTCGGAGCCAACGCCAACGCTGTGGCACCGCTTCCGGCATCTCAGTCTCGATCGGGTTACAGTGGATTCCGTCCGGACGCGGTTTCGAGACGTGCTGTGAAGTCGACGCGAGCGAGACTGACTATCGGTTTCCAGGTCCGGTAACTGTCACCGGAACACCGGACATCCGCATGACTTTTTCTGCGGTGCTGCCAACATATTTGCCGATGGATCCTCGACCCTGTTTGCCCATTACGATGTGATCAATATCGTTGTCCTCAGCGTACTCGACGATCTCCTCGGAAATACGGCCGGTTTTGATGACGCCTGCTGCATCGAGGCCTTCATCGGCAGCCCGTTCTGCCACCTCGGTGACAACGTCTTCGCCGTACTCCTTGTACTCCTTCATATCCGAGTCGCTAATGCCGGCGGTCAGTATGTAGGTTGCCTTGGTTTCGATAACGTACAGCGCATGGACCTTCGCATCGTACGCGTTGGCCATTTCGATGCCAAGTTTGACGCCACGCTCGGCCTCTTTGCTCCCGTCGGTTGGAATCACAATATGCTTGCTCATGATGCTCGTCCATCTACCCGGTTCACCCGCACAAACAAAATAATTTGTGATTGTAACGGAATCTGTCAATTATAGCCGAGAATACCTGCGAGATTGATCGCAACACCCGATCAGGTCGGGTATTTTTTTGTCAGCCGTGTAGAAATCGCGGCGCTTACTCGTGATACTCAACTATTCATTTCTCTGATATATATTGTAAACGCCGTGAACAAAAAGAACGTTCCTGACGCGACGTGCCGACCCATCGAAAACAACACCACGCCAGTGGTCGCAAACAGGATCGCGAGCGCGGTTGCGACGGTTACTTTCGTGATCTCCATGCGTTTTCAGTGTTCTCTAGCGACGTAGTATTTTGCCGGCACTCGGGGTGTGACCGCGCCCTCAGCTATGCATCTGTTTGAATGTTGACGATATCGACCTGGTAGCCGTTGTCCCTGATGTCCTCGACGATGTCGTGGGCGTGTTCGGCCCCTGCCGTCTCGACTTTGAAAACGAGATACGCTTCGCCTACATCGAGATCCTCGACGGATCTGTCGTGTCGAACGTCGTGGATGTTCGCCCGGCGGTCGGCAATAATACCCGACACCTCCTCCATCACACCCGGCTGATCGCCGATTCGGACTCTGAGCCGGATGAACTGCTGTCGGGCCGCAAGCGCGTGAACCAACACCGTCTGTAGCTGTGTCATATCGAGATTGCCTCCACAGAGCAGCGGCATCACTGTCTCACCGCTGACGTCGAGGTCCTCGGAGAGTATCGCGGCAACTGAGGCCGCTCCCGACCCCTCGACGACCTGTTTGGCCCGTTCCATGAGCAGCAAAATCGCCTCGGCAATCTCGGTGTCGCTGACCGTAAGTACCTCGTCGACGTTGTGTTTGATGAGTTCGAACGTCCTCTCGGAAATGCCGCCCGTCGCAATGCCGTCGGCGATGGTGTTGACCTCGTCGATGGGAACGGGAAACCCCTTTTCGAGGCTTTTGTGGACCGTTTCGGCTCCACTCGCCTGGACGCCGACGACGCGCGTCTCCGGGGAGAGATGTTTGATCGCCGTCGAGACGCCGCCGATCAGTCCGCCCCCACCGATCGGCACGACGACGGTGTCGACGTCGGGATTGTCGTGGTACATTTCCGTGCCGAGCGTGCCCTGGCCGGCAATAATATCCGTGTCGTCGTAGGCGTGGACGAACGTCGCATCGCTCTCGGCGGCGACCGTTTGGGCGTGCGACATGGTCTCTTGGAAGTCCCGACCGACGAGTTCGACGGTTGCGCCGTAGCCTCTGGTCGCATCAATTTTCGTCTGGGGGGCGTTCTCGGGCATGAACACCGTCGACTCCGCCCCACACTTGGTTGCCGCGAGCGCGACGCCTTGAGCGTGGTTGCCGGCGCTTGCGGCAATGAACGCCTCGGCACCGTTTTCGACATCTTGCTTGATTTTGTTGTACGCGCCGCGTGGCTTGAATGACCCTGTCCACTGGAGGTGTTCCATCTTCAGATACACCTCCGCGTCGACGATCTCCCCCAGAGACGTGCTTTTTTCGATGGGTGTCTGCTTGACGACGGTGTCGTCGTCGAGCCGTTCACGAGCTCGTTCAATGTCGGTGTAGGTGACCGGGAGTTCGGTCGGATCGGTTTGTGTCATGGGTTGGTGGATGTCACGGGTTGGCGGTTGGGACGGATCGGTTGCCGGCACCGATCGGTTGGTGCTGGGACGTGGATCGGGTGTGTTTGTCGGCTGCACGGTCGCGATGGTGGCTGTCGCCTGGGTCGACTACGATTATCGGATGAGTTTGTCTCGACCCGGATCGAACAACGGCTCGCCGCGAACCGTCGCGTCGTACACTTCGCCCTCGCAGTGAATCTCGACCGACGTGCCTTCGGCGGCGGACGCGTCGGGCACGTAGGTGTACGCGATCGATTCGCCGAGCGAATACCCGTAGTCGCCGGCCTGGACGTAGCCGAGCGTCTCGCCGTCGGCTACGACGGGTCGGCCACTCAACATGATATCCGTCGAGTCATCGAGCGTGAGTGCGACGATCCGGTTATCAATTCCGTCTTCACGGGCTGCTTCGAGCGCGTCGCGGCCGATGAACTCGGTGTCCATGTCGACGGCGAACGGCAGGCCCGCCTCGAAGGGGTTCGCGTCGGTGTCGATGTCGGTGCCCCACAGCCGGTAGCCCTTTTCGAGCCGCATCGAACTCAGCGCGCCGCCACCCATCGGACGGACGCCGAGATCGTCGCCGGCAGCCCAGAGCGTTTCCCAGAGCTTCGCGCCGTACTCGGTGGGCGTCCACAGCTCCCAGCCGAGTTCGCCAACGTACGACACGCGAAGCGCGATCACCGGCACCTCGCCGACGTACAGCTGTTTGGCCCGGAAGTACGGAAAGCCCTCGTTGGTCACGTCGGCGTCGGTCACCCGCTGCAACAACAGTCGAGCGTTCGGCCCCCACAGCCCAATCGTCGACTTTGCGCCCTCTTCGATGTGAACCGAAACCATCTCAGGCGCGTGTTCTTTGAGCCAGCCGCCGTGGATGCCCGGCGAGTTACCCCCGCCGGTCGTCACCATGTAGCGCTCGTCGTCGAGCCGAACCACGGTGATGTCGGCGAGAATACCGCCGCCTTCGTTCAACAACAGCGAGTAGCGCACCTGGCCGACGTCGATGGCGACGTCGTTGCTACAGACCGACTGCAGGAACGCCTCGCTTCCGGTTCCTTCGACCATGATCGAACTGAACGAGGTCATATCGAACATCGACACTTTCTCGCGGGTGTGCAGATGCTCAGCGGCCTCGATCGGCGAGCGGTTGATCGCCTGCCAGCCGTCCTGTTCGGGAATCCGCTCGCGGTAGCGCTCGACGAGATCCGCGTTCGACTCGTAGTACTGCGGCGACTCCCAGCCGCCGCTCTGGTAGAACTCCGCGCCGAGTTCCTCCTGATGCGGATAGAACGGACTGCGCCGCAGCCCGCGGTGGTCGCTCGGCTGCCAGCGCGGTTCGACGATGCTGTACACCTGTTCGTATCGTTTTGCGCCCCGATCGACGAAGTAGTCGGTTTCGCCGGCGTGTGGTTCGAACCGTCGGACGTGGATTCCACCGGTGTCGACGGGCCCCGACGGGAGTCGCGGAACGCCGGTTTCCATCCACTCGGCGAGAATCCGGCCGTAGCCGCCCGAGTGGGTCCACCAGATCGCCAACCCCGTCCAGAGGCCGTCGACGGCGGCGGTCTCACCGACCGCAGGCATTCCGTCGGGCGTGAAAACGAAAATCCCGTTTTCGGTTACCTCGTAGTCGATGTCGGCGGTCGCCGGAAGCAACTCGTCGAACGCCTGTTTCGCGGCTTTGTCGCGGCCGCGGTGGGTCGGTTTCGTCCAGTGTTCCTCGGTGAAGCCGCGAACGGAGGCTTGTCGATCCTCGGTGTTGGAACCCATTTTCGTGGGATCGACCGAGAGCGTTTCGTGGTTGTACGAGCCCAATCCGAGGCGGTCGCCGTGGGTTCGAAAGTACAACGAGTGATCCTGATCGCGGCCGACCGGCTGGTGGGGCCCTTCGCTCATCGCCTCCTGAATGTCGCGGTTACCCGGCACGTCGAGTCCCTCGGTGTGACCGCCCATAGCGGAACCGGCGTCGGCGAGTTCGTCGAGCGGTTCGGTGACGACGTACTGGTGTTCGACCGGCGCGATGGGCAGATCGATTCCGGCGAGTTGGCCGGTCTGGTAGCCCCAGTTGTTGGTCGCGATCACACAGCGCTCGCAGTCGATGCGTCCTTGGTCGGTCTCGACGCCAGTTATTTCGCCGCCAGACACGTCGAGATCGACGACCTCGGTGTCGCCGTAGAAGTCGGCCGCTGAGTGCTCCATATACCACTGTAGCGCGCTGATGCCGTCGACACGACCGTCGGTCGGCGAGTAGTACCCACCGAGAATTTCGTCTTCGTCGACCAGCGGGAGGTGGTCGGTGACCTCGCTCGGCGTCAGTAGCTCCGGATCGGGCAGTCCGTAGGCGGTGGCGTGTTCGACCCGGCGCTGGAGGAAGTCCAGTCGCTCCTCGCTGCGGGCGACCTCGATGCCGCCGACCTCGTCGTACACGCCGGCATCCGAGAGCAGTCGGCTCGTGTAGAATGCGGTTTTGGTCTGGATTTTCGACGGCGACGTCTGGAACATGATTCCGGGTGCGTGAACCGACGAGCCGCCGGTGACCGGCAGCGGCCCCTGGTCGACGACGACGACATCCTCGGCACCGAGTTCGGTCAGGTGGTACGCGACGCTACAGCCGACGGCTCCTGCTCCGATAATGACCGTCTCGGCGTCCGATGGAAGAGTTGCTGTGCTCATTGGTATCTAGTGAAACTGCTTTCGTTTCGATTATAAATACCGGGGTGGGGCAAGCAGCCTGTTTTTATTCTCGCCGTTCGGCGGTGTCGTCGTTGCTGTCGCGGTGGTTACAGATGAGACCACTCACGCACACTCGAATCACGATTGTGCGAAGTCATCACACTTGTGCGGAGTCACCACACCGAACTGCTGCGCCGTAGGCCGCCGCTACCGAGCGACCAGAATAATGCCGATCGTTGCAAAGACGATGCCCGTCGCCCTCGTGAGTGTCAGCTGTTCGCCGAGAACGGTCATTGCGATAATGGCGGCAACGACGAAGTACATCGCTCCGAACGTCGAGACGACCGTTGTCGACCCGTACGAAAAGCCGATATACATCGAAATAAGCCCGATTCCGGTGAACAGGCCGGCCACGCCAGCAAGCAATCCGCCTCGCGGCGTGACTGCGAGCGACGCATCCGAGGTGAGCACGAAGCCGAGTGCGAGCACGCCGGCGACGAGATACGAGATGGCCGCGGCCGTTCGCGGATCGATCGACTCCGACGCCGCGTTGCCCAAAACCACCCAGATTCCCCACGACACCATCGTAATAAATCCGAACAGCACAGCCGGATCAATCTCCGAAAAATCCATTGCTGGTGGGTTGTATCGCTGCGCCCATAGCCTCGCAGCTTATACTGAAAAGGTCGTTAAATACGCCCGCCTGATTCACTGTCGTCGTCAGATCGCAGACGACGCGAACCCGACTGCAGCCACCTCAGACGAGCGGTTCTTCGCGAACGGTCGCGTCGTAGTAGGTGCCCTCGAAGAGGATTTCGACGCTCGTGCCGGGTTCGGCGTACGCCGGCGGCAGATAGGTGTAAGCGACACACTGGCCGACCGTGTAGCCGTACTCCGCGCTGTGGACGTAGCCCAGCGCCTCGCCCGTTTCGGGGTCGAGCACCGGCCGGTCATCGAGAACCGTCGCCTCGGGATCGTCCAGCGTCAGGCAGGCGACCTTGTGGTCGAGGTCGCCGCCGTCAGCGATCGCGGCGAGCGCGTCGCGGCCGATGAACTCGGTGTCCATGTCGACCGCCCAGCCCAGGTCGGTCTCGTATGGCGTGTGTTCGGTGTGGAGGTCTTCCCCCCAGAGTCGGAACCCCTTCTCGATGCGCAGCGAGTCGAGCGCGCCGTTGCCGTACGGTCGGATGTCGTACTCCGCGCCGGCTTCGAGCACGTGCTCCCAGAGTCGTTCGCCGTACTCGGAGGGCGTGTACAGCTCCCAGCCGAGTTCGCCGGCGTACGAGAGCCGCATCGCCCGCACGGGAATGTTCTTCGCGAACGTCTCTTTGGTCGAATAAAACGGGAAGGCCTCGTCCGAGAGATCCGCATCCAACACCTTCGAGAGCACCTTTCGCGAGTCGGGGCCGGTACAGACCATCGCCGCCAGACTGGAGGTCACGTCGTTGACGACGACGCCGTCGGGCGACTGCTCGCGAACCCACGCCACGTGGTTGTTGCCGACCTCACGGCCCGTCGTCAACAGCAGGTAGCGGTCCGACGCCGTCCGGGTGACGGTGATGTCTGCGCGCACGCCGCCGGCCTCGTTGCACAGGAACGTGTAGGTGACGTCGCCGACAGCGAGATCGATGTCGTTCGTACAGAGGTACTGGAGGAACTCGCCGGCCTCCGAACCGATCACCTCGATTTTGTTGAACGAGGTCATGTCGTGGAGGCCGACTTTCTCGCGGACGTGCAGCGCTTCGGCTCCCTCGATGGGCGACCAGTAGATCCCCTCCCAGCCGTCGCGGTCGGGAATCTCATCGTCGTACCGGTCGAGAAGGTCCTCATTCGAGTCGAACCATTGGGGTTCCTCCCAGCCGGCCTCGGCCCACAACTCGGCGTCGAGTTTCTTGTGGCTGTGATACATCGGCGTCCGGCGGATGTCGCGCTGGAACTCCGTCCACACCCATTTCGGATGCATCACGTTGTAGACGATGCGGTACTCCTCGCCGCCGATATCGCGGGCGAAGTCCCAACTTCCTTCGTGTTCGTCGAACCGATTGACATCGCAGTGCGAGAGGTCCATCGGACCGTCGTCGAGCCGCGGGACGCCGTTGACCAGCCACTCGGCGAGCGCCTTGCCCGCGCCGCCGGCGTGGGTTACCCAGATGGCCGCCGCGGTCCACAGCCCCTCGAGTTCTTCGACCGGCCCCATCACCGGTAGTCCGTTTGGCGATTCGGCAAACATTCCGTTGTACTTGAACTCAAGTTCCTTGTCTGCGGTCGCCGGCAGCAGTTCGTTCGAGGCCTGTCGGGGGGCCTTGTGTGGGCGATCCGGATGGGTCGCGTTGTCCATGTGGTAGTCGGTGAACTCGTGGACCGATCCCTGTTCGCCATCCGGGTCGTTCTGGCCGAGTTCCATCGGATCGGGAACGATCGGCTCGTGGTTGTACGAGCCAATGCCGTACGAATCGCCGTGTGTCCGGAAGTACATCGCATTGTCCTGATCGCGGAGAATCGGCCGGTCGGGGCCGACGAGCAGGCGTTTGGCCTTCTCCCCGGAGACGTTCTCGTAGTTTTCGAACAACGGATGGCTCGTTACGTCGACCGCGCTCTCGCTCAGTTCGTCGAGCGACTCGGTCATGGTGTACTGGTGTTCGACCGGGGTAACCGGCAGATGCACGCCGAGTTTCTCCCCGAGCTGTCGCGCCCAGATGTTGGTGGCAACGACGACGTTCTCGCAGTCGATCGTCCCGTTTTCGGTGACGACCGCCTGCACCGAACTGTCGGCAGTTTCGACGTCTTCGGTTCGGGTGTGGGGAACGAACTGCGCGCCGCGTTCCATCGCCTCGCGGGCCAGCGCGTCGCAGGCGATGACGCCCGACACCTGCCCGTCGGTCGGCGAGTAGTAGCCGCCGAGAATTTGGCTGTCGTCGACCAGCGGGAGGTGGTCCGTGACCTCCTCTGGTGAGAGAATTTGCGGATCGGGAATTCCCCATGCGGTGGCGTGTTCGACCCGGCGCTGGAGGAACGCCATCCGCTCCTCGCTGCGGGCGACCTCGATGCCGCCGGTTTCGTTGTACGCCTGCTGGCCGTCCGCACCCTCGAGTTCCGAGTAGAGCTGTCGCGAGTAGTTCGCGAACTTCGAGAGCTCGCGGGGTTCGGCGGTCTGGAACATGATGCCCGGCGCGTGTGTCGAGGAGCCGCCAGTTGTCGGCATCGGTCCCTGGTCGACGACGACCACGTCATCGTGTCCGAGCTGTGTCAGCTGGTAGGCGATGTTACAGCCGACGATGCCAGCGCCGACAATGACCGTTTCGGCCCGTTTCGGCACGCTGTCTGTCGTTTGCATGATTTATGTTAGCACTACAATGGCTGGCAAATATACCTGTCGCCGACGCCGGTCGCGGTTTGCAGCCTCTCGAATATGTATCAGATAGAGTTTCGACGGCCATCTGGATGGCCTCCTCCGTCTCGGCGTTGCCAACGCGGCTCGTTGAGGGTGCGGTCGACCGCCGTCTCGCAGTTCCCACACCCAGTTTCTGCGCACTGTGACGCGGTTCGCCGGAGGTTTTTGGTTCCGTCGCCACCGCGTCGGTGTATGGAGTACGCGCCAGTTTCGCACAGCCAGACCACACGGCCGCTGGTTCGGCTGCCATCCGGGGGGTCGGTGTCGGTGACCGTCCACCGCTACGTCGGCGGCGACGGGCCAACCATCTATCTGCAGGCAACCCAACACGGCATCGAACTCAACGGCCCCGCCACGCTTCGTCGGCTCCACGAGGAACTCACGAACCGATCGATTGCTGGCACCGTTGTCGTCATCCCGGTGGTGAACCCGTTGGCGTTCGATCACCGTTCCTACATCACCCCCGCCGAGTACGACGCGCGCAATCCGAATCTGAACCGGGTCTGGCCCGGCAGCGACGACGGAAGCCTCCAAGAACGCCTCGCCGCGTCGCTCTGGCCGCTGATTTCGAGTGCCGAGGCCGTCGTCGACCTCCACACCGGCACGGCCGACATGCTCGAACACGTCCGGCATTTCCGCGACCAGCCGGCCGCAACCGACCTCGCGAAAGCGTTCGACACCGACTACCGCCTCGTTGACGAACTCGAAAGCGAGGCGGAATTCGAACGGGGAACGCTTCGGGCGGCCGCCGCCCACGCGGACGTGCCGGCGATCACGGTCGAACTCAAAAACAGCCGTCAGGTCGTCCACAGCGCGGTCGAAACCGGGCTTTCGGGGATTCGAAACGTGCTCGCGTCCCGCTCGGTTCTCGACGAACCGATCACAGAGTCGTCCGAGCAGGTCGTCCTCGACCGTGACGGGCACGCGGTCACCGCAACCGAGTCGGGGTTGTTCGAACTCGACCCGTCTCTCGCTGTCGGCGACACCGTCGAGGACGGTGATCCACTCGGGGTGATTTACTCGCCGTCGACGTTCGACGCGCTCGAAACCGTGCGGACGAAAAAAGTGGGTACCATTTATTCGCTTGCGCGCGAGTCGGTCGTCGTGACGGGCGAACGTGTTGCCGCGATCGGTGAACCGGTGTGAAGACTGCCGGGGTCGGTTGGTATTTATATGGGTTTGGTATTCCGTAGCGAGGACTATAATCCATAAACTATCATGTAGACGTAGCGTTATGGAACTGCGAGTCGCCTTCGAAACGCTCGGTGAAGTGGTCGCGCACTACGAGTCGCACACGGACTCGGTTCGCAACGTCGAGACGACCACCAACGACGGTGTGCTCCGAGCGACGCTGACGATCGCGGTTTCGCTCGACTCGCTGCGCTCGGTTCCAACGCGGCCAACTGATGTGACGGTTTCCGATGGCGAGATTCAGCTCTCGGTGTCGCTTGCGTCGCTTCCCCGGCCGCCGTCGCCGACCGACGCGAACGTTTCGGTGACCGAGGCAGCCGTCGCTGACGACGAACCGGTGGTGACGCTCACGCTGCTGATCGAACCCGAAACGGGGACGAAATCAGTCGACGTGCAGGCCACAGAGCGGTCGCCTGATCACGGGCAGTCGGCGGCTGTGTCGACCGAACCGAGCCGGTCGGAAACACCGACAGCCGATTCGTCGCGGCAGTCCGCAGCGCGGACTGAATCGGGATCGTCATCGAATTCGTCGATAGCGTCGGAGTCGTCGCCGTCCCATACGGCGACGCTGCGCGAATCCAACGCGGTCGACGCCCCCGACGAGTCGACCGATCGGTTTGAGGCGGTTCGCGACGAATCGGTTCCCCCGTACGAAGACACGGCGTATCTCCAGGCGCTATACGACGCGTGCGACAACTTCGGCGAGATGAGCCGAAAGATTGCAATGGATGTCTCTTCGGAGACTGTTCGGCGGTACATGATCGAGGCCGGTGTTCATCAGCCGGCGTCGTACAATACGACGGTCAACGACTCCGACTCCGACGCCGACTCTACTGTCGATGCCGCGGCAGATTCGGCTGTCGATGTCGCGGCTGATTCTGGCGTCGACGCCGCGACCGATTCGGCTGTTGACGCCGCGACCGACTCTGCTGTTGACGCCGCGACCGATTCGGCTGTTGACAGTGACCCTAACGCGGCTATCGAACCGACTGGCAGTTCCGACACCGAACCGTCGGATACGGCTGGGGACTCCGACCGCGAAGTGGAACCGGTCGCCGCTGGCGGCGACTCGGAGGCCGACCGCGAAACCGTTGGTGAGCCACCGGCTGGTCAAACCGATCGCCTCGAGAACACATCGATTGCAACCGATGGACTCGGCCTGCCCGACGGTCTCGGACTCGACGATGTCGCCGACGCGGTCGTCAGTGCGGCGACAGTCCACCAGGTGCAGCGCGAACTCGGCCTCGAACGGGCCCAAACCCGCCGCCTTCTCGATGAACTCAATCTCATCGACCTCGTCAGCCGCCGGTTGGCCGACTGCGACCGAACGATCTCGTACGATCAGGTATTCGATCGGTTGAGCCAGTGTGCGCCCAGCGGTGCGTGATCGGGTGACGGTTGTGCTGGGTAGCCCGCTTGGGTTGGCCATCCTTTCGGGATTATTGCTGTTCGCGTACTCTCGCTAGCCGAGAGAGCTGCGCTGAGCCGACTCATTTGGCTGTCAGCGCCCGACACTGACGGTTCATATTTAAACAGGTTCCGTGGCTCACCCATAGAGAAAAGTACG
>CAYWFO010000026.1:0-8461 GCA_964457485.1 uncultured Haloferacaceae archaeon
ACGCCAGCCAGTTCGGCGGCGACAACTCCGGTGGCGGGTCGTCGTCGGGATCCGCAGGCGACGCGGGGACTGCGGGGAACACGAAGGCGAGCGGCGACGACATCGTCGACGTCGATTTCGAGCGGGTCGACGACGGCGAATCCCGCTCGAGCAACTCGTGAGACGACACGGCGAGAAGCCGTGTCAGCCCCTAACGTGACGTAATCGACTGACGTAACGGCGGCGAAAAAGGAAACTGTTAAACAGAGTCCTCCGCTATCGACAGATGCGCCAAACGGGCCGATAGCTCAGTCAGGTTGAGCGCTCGGCTGATAACCGGGAGGTCCGCGGTTCAAATCCGTGTCGGCCCATACCGAAACGGCAGTTCGCCGTTCAACGGCGCACACCTCCCCAGCCACTTCATCTCGTTTCACTCGTCGAGAGCGATTCGTTTGCGCGCCGAGAATCGTCACTCCACTCGGCGAACGCCCGGTCTCACCGACAACACGTTTGTCGGTCGAACCCATTGTTTTCGACAGCATGGCCGACCTCCACTCGTGTCCCGACCACGGCGCGTTCGAGGGGACGCGCTGTCCCGATTGCGACGCGCCCGGTTCGCTCGTCGTGTCGGCGTCGAACCGAACTCGTGTTTCGAAGTTCCTGAGCGGCGCGCTTCGACATTTTCCCGATGATGCCGGGGTGACGCTCGACGACGCGGGGTGGACCGCGCTGTCGACGCTCGTTCGTCGCACCCACGAGCGCTACGACTGGCTCGCCGACGGCGCGGTCGAGGCGATCGTTCGGTTCGATCCGAAGGGCCGGTTCGAACGCGACGGCGATCGGGTTCGGGCCGCCTACGGGCACTCCGTTTCCGTCGAGTTGGCTGCCGAACCGACCCCGATACCGGACGTGTTGTACCACGGCACGTCGCCGGCGGCGCTCGACGCGATTCGCGACGAGGGACTCAGGCCGATGGGTCGCCAGCAGGTTCATTTGTCGGGTTCAATCGAGTCGGCTCGCGAGGTCGGCCGCCGACACGCCGCCGACCCGATCGTTCTCCGGGTTGCCGCCGGCGACATGCGCACGGACGGTCACGAAATCACGAAACGCGGTCGCGACGTGTACACCACCGAACACGTCCCGCCGGCATATTTGTCGACCGAGTCGTGAGCGACTGTGTTGTGAGCAGCTGGGTTGTCGGCGACTGGGTTGTGAGGGGCTTGGTTGTCGGTGGTTGGGTTGTTGGCGGTTGGGTTGTTGGCGGTTGGGTTGTTGGTGACTGTGTTGTTGGCGGTTGGGTTGTCGGTGACTGTGTTGTGGGCGGTTGGGTTGTTGGCGACTGTGTTGTGGGCGGTTGGGTTGTGCGCGACGTGATCGGGAACGACGTGGTCGGTGATACCGTCGCCAGCAACCAGTCGTCGACGTGGCCGGTCTCGGTCGTCGTCGACACGGTACTTTAGGGCGCGCTCACCATATCTCAGCCATGGATATTCCGCTGTACGACACCCTCGACGGACAGGTCGCCCTCGTCACCGGCGCAACCCGCGGCATCGGCGAAAAAATCGCCGACGGGTTGGTTGACGCTGGCGCAACGGTGTATGCCGGGGCCCGCGACACCGACGACATTACCGCGAGCGACCGCCGGCCGATCGAACTCGATGTGACCGATGCCGCCGAGCGGCGCGCGGCACTCGACCGCATCGACGACGAAGCCGGGCGACTCGACATCCTCGTCAACAACGCGGGCGTGATGGACAGCCGTGAGGAGCTCGCGTCGATGTCGACGGCCGTGATCGAACGGACGCTGTCGACGAATCTCCACGGCCCGATTCACCTGACAAAACGGGCGTTGTCGTTGCTCCTGGCACGTCCCGGCAGCCGCGTCGTCAACGTCTCGTCGGGGTTGGGTGCGATCACCGAGCCACAGTCGGGCCGGATGCCTGCGTACCGGATTTCGAAAACCGGGCTCAACGGCCTCACGCGGTATCTCGACGGCGAGTACGACGCGCTCGTCGCCAACTCGGTGTGTCCAGGCTACGTGCAGACCGACATGACCGACGAGAACGCTCCGCGAACGCCGAAAAAGGGCGCTGAAACCCCACTCTGGCTGTCGCGCTTTCGTCCGGATGCGCCGAGCGGCGGTTTCTGGCGCGACCGTGAGCGCAAGCCGTGGTAGCGTTCGATCACGGCGGTGAATCCACTCTTGATGCGCGCAGCCAGAGGAACAGTCTCGTCGCTCGCGGATTCGTGAAAAGTGGGCACCGCAGCCCGCGCGAACGAAAAAGGCTCGCGCAGGCCGAGCGCCCAAATGGTCCCCGCTGACGCTTCGGCCCTCCAAAGCGAAGCGTCAACTGAAACAAACGGGCGAACGGATTTAATTATGTCGGGTGCGGTCGATGCTGCCGCAAGGGTGCTCCTTGGTAACGAACCGGCGTGTTCGCCGGCCGCGGTCGCAAAAAGACGCGCTTTTCACCGGCGGATGCCTCTCGACAGCTATGAGTGAGCTTCCTGGACGCGTTCGCCGTACGTTTGCCAGCCATTCCTCGTTCGAACCCCGCGATGAGGGAACATTCGAGGCGGTCACCACCCCGTTCGAGGGAACCGTCGAGGCCGACGCGGGCGATGACGGCCGGATCGAGGTTTCGATTCGCGTCACCGTTCCGTTGTTGAACGCGGTCACCGAGGACGAGGTTGCGCCGGTCGTCGAGGACGGCTGGTGCGAGACCTTCGAACTTCGCGTGCGCGACATTGGCGGCATTTTTCGCACCGAACGCGACCTCGAGCCGACGGTCACTCGCGAACCCGACTCGGTCGTCGTCGAAACAGGGTTCACCGATATCAACGAAAACCGCGTTGTCGACGACGCGGGCGCCGTTATCGATTTCGTCGAGGGAACCTTCGTGCAGGGAATCATTCCGGGCTACGAGTACACTGAACCGGTCACGAGCATCATCAGCCAGGCCAGACGGGCCGCCGGCAGCGAGTAGCGGGTTTTATTCCACTTCGGCGAGTCACACGCTTAGGCCAACGCGATGTACGTCTGGGTTGTTTCGACCCCGCTGATCGTCTGAATGCCGTCGGCGACGATTGTTTTGACCGCCGCGGGGCTGTCGACGTCGACTTTCGCGATGAAATCAACGTCGCCAGCGACGATGTTGGTGTCGATGACGCCGTCAATCTCGTCGATTTCTGCACGAAGCCGGTCGGCCTCGCCGGTGTTGGATTTCACCAGAATGTAGGCGGTCACCATCTCACTCACCTCCGGCAACCGCGGTCGCCTCGGGATGTAACTCCTCGCCGACCAGGAGCTGTCGAACGTCCGAGAGCGCCGAGAACTCGGCGAGCACCGCGACCCGGTCGCCCGCTTCGAGCGAGTCATCTGACAGCGGAATGCCGAGCGACGCGTCGGCCTTCCCGAACGCGAGAATCCGCGAGTTCTGTGGGAGCGACACCTCGCTCAGCGAGTAGCCCCGCATTGGCGATCCCTCCGTGACCGTAATAATGAGAATCTGGAGGTTCTGGGCGACATCGGCGATGGCGGTGATCGAGCCGCCGAGCAACGCGTTTTTTGCGCCGATCGCGCCGAGACGCTCGGGGTAGACGATCTCGTCGACCTCGTCGGCGTACTGCTGGTAGATTTCCTCGCGGTAGTCCTCGTCGATTCGCATCACCGTTCGACAGCCGTGGTGGTCGGCGATGAGACAGGCCGCGAAGTTGGCGTTGAGATCGCTTGTGAGCGCGCCAACCGCGTCGCACTCCCCGATTCCCGCTTCCTCCAACACCGACTCTCGCGAGCCGTCGCCCTGGACGACATCGAACGCGACGGTTCGCGCGCGGTCGGCCGTCGCGGTGTCGCGCTCGATGAGCGTTACCTCGTGGCCCTCCTCACGGAGTACCCGGGCGGTTCGAAGGCCGACCCGTCCGGCACCAATGATAATGAAACGCATGTGATCACATAACACGCGCGGGGCGCATAACTGTATCCCTGGCGATCCGCTCTCACCGAACCGTTGGCGTCGCCACCGACAGCCGTGAACGGGTCGCAGTCGGGCGAACGCTTTTGTTCACAGTGTGTGAGTATGACCCATGGTTCATGCGTTCATCATGGTCAAAACTGATGTCGGGGCCTCCGAATCGCTGATCGGTTCGATTCGCGAACGTTCCTCGGTGAGCGACGCTCACATCGTTGCCGGCGACTTCGACCTCATCGTCGAGGCTGAGGTCGACGAGGTGTACGAGGTTCTGCACACGGCCGCACGCGAGATACAGGCGCTCGACGGGGTTGAGGAGACCAAGACCTATATTTCGCTGGAGGACTGATCGCACGGTTCTATCGAAAGCCGATACGTCAAAGACCGTCCGGGCCCTACAACGGGTATGCTCGGAATCATCGCGACGGGGCTGTTTCTGGTCGTTCTCGCCGGTCATACGATCGGTGCGGCAATTATGACGCGCTTTTTCCGCCTTCGGTTGAAAACACAACTCGGCTGGATCGTCTACTCGCTCGGCGTTATTCCGGTGGTGTTGCTGGTTTCGACGCTGTTTTTCACCGGCGTGTTGCAACTCGGCCCAAACCTCGGTTCGCCGGCGGTTGCGGTCGCCGTCACCGTTGGCCTGCCGCTCGCACTCGGACTGACCATCGACCTGCTGTACGTTGCCCAACCCGACGAGGTCGAACTCCCCGACACGCAGTGAGCGACGACCACACGCCGTCGTCGACACGGCTTTTTGTTCGTTCTCGGCCGGGCTATTCGTTTAGCTCCGTCTCAATCCGGCTGACGACCTGTTGAAACACGGCTTCGGGTGACTGTGTTGCATCGATCCGGGCGAACCGTTCCGGATCGTCGGCGATGAGTTGTTCGTAGTTTTTCGCGACCTGCTGGAGATACGCAACCCGTTCGAATTTGTTGGTTCGACCGCTGCGCTCGGCGGCGGTTTCGGGGTTGATGTCGAGGTAGACGGTGAGGTCGGGGGTTCGCGAAATCGGCTCGTGAACCGATCGAATGTAACCGATTGGGTCGTCGACGACGCCGGTCAGCGTCGCGCCCTGGTAGGCATAGCGTGAGTCACTGTAGCGATCCGAAATCACGAGTGCGCCGTCGGCGAGTGCGGGCCGGATCACGCGGGCGAGGTGGTCGGCGTGGTCGGCCGTGTAGAGAAAGAGTTCGGCCAGCGGGTCGGCGTCGTCGTCACCGACCGACCGGTAGACGGCGTCGCCGTACCACGAATCGGTTGGCTCGCGCGTCATCACCGCTTCGGGGTAGCGCTCGCCGATTGCCTCCCAGACAGTGGTTTTACCGCTGCCATCGAGCCCTTCGAGCGTCACAAGCATACACGAATCTCCCAGCGCGGCAGTATCAACGGTTCGCTCTGGATCACCCGGTTTGCTCCGGATCGTCCACCGGCGTACTTTGTAACGTCCACCGCTTACGCTGGATTGCCTCCTCCGGTCGCCTCCCTCACGGCCGACGCTGGTCGCGCTCACCGTTTCCGACACGCTACTTTTAGGTCTATTCGGCGAAGTATATCTGCCATGGATGTATTAGTGGCCGGCGGGAACGGCTTTATTGGGACGACTCTCGTTGCCGAACTGCTCGAACGCGAGCACGAGGTCGCCGTGCTGGCGCGGAATCCGAATGCTGCCGACCTTCCCGAAGAGGTTGAGCGCGTCGCCGGCGACATCACCGCGTACGACTCGATCGAATCGGCTGTCGACGGCCGCGATTGCGTTGTCAATCTGGTCGCGCTCTCGCCGCTTTTCAAGCCCAAAGGCGGCAACGACATGCACGACGAGGTTCACCGCCACGGAACCGAAAACCTGGTACGCGCCGCCGAAGCGGGTGGCATCTCACGGTTCGTCCAGATGAGCGCGCTCGGCGCCGACCCCGAGGGAGCGACCGCTTACATCCGAGCGAAGGGGCAGGCCGAACAACACGTCACCGACTCGTCGCTCGATTGGGTCATCGTCCGGCCGTCGGTCGTCTTTGGCGACGGTGGCGAGTTCGTTTCCTTCACGAAAAAGCTCGCACCACCGTTCGTGACGCCGCTACCCGGCGGCGGCAAGACGAAATTCCAGCCCATCTGGGTCGGCGACCTCGCTCCCCTGTTGGCCGACTGTGTCGATGTCGACGAGCACGTCGGCGAAACCTACGAACTCGGCGGCCCCGACCAGCTTACGCTCGCCGATGTCGCGCGGCTTGCCCACGGAGCCGACGGCCGCTCGGTGACCGTGGTGCCCGTGCCGATGGCGCTTGCCGGCGTCGGGCTCTCAGTCGGCGGCAAAATTCCCGGCTTCCCAATGGGAGCCGACCAGTACCGCTCGTTGCAGTTCGACAACACGACCGACGAAAACGCGGTTTCGGCGTTCGGCGTCGACCTTGCCGAGTTGACCTCGCTTGCGGCATATCTCGGGACGTAGTCGGTGAGGCTGTCGTCGCCGACACTAGCTGGCCGCCGAAAACGCCGGCCGTGTCGGACTCACGTCAGACGAACCGCGGGAAATCGGGCGGTACGTCGGTTGTTTTGGGCCGATTCCTCTCCGCTCGGCTGACAGATAGACACAAGCTTTATTGCCGCTTTCGTGTTGGTTTCTCACAAATGAACAGGGGGACTTCGGTATGAAACTCGCAATGATCGGCTTCGGCCAAGCCGGTGGGAAAATCGTCGACAAGTTCCTCGAGTACGACAGGCGGACGGGCTCCGAAGTCGTCCGCGCGGCCGTCGCGGTCAACTCCGCGAAGGCCGATCTCATGGGACTGAAACACATTCCCGAAAGCCAGCGCATCCTGATCGGCCAGGCCCGCGTCAAGGGCCACGGGGTCGGCGCGGACAACGAACTCGGCGCGGAAATCGCCGAGGAGGACATCGATGAGATTCAGGGCTCGATCGACTCGATTCCGGTTCACGAGGTCGACGCCTTTCTCATTGTCGCCGGTCTGGGCGGCGGCACGGGCTCTGGCGGGGCACCGGTCATCGCCAAACACCTCCAGCGGATCTACACCGAACCCGTCTATGGCCTCGGCGTGCTTCCCGGTAGCGACGAGGGCGGAATTTACACGCTCAACGCCGCGCGTTCGTTCCAGACGTTCGTCCGCGAGGTCGACAACCTGCTCGTGTTCGACAACGACGCGTGGCGAAAAACCGGCGAATCCGTCCAGGGCGGCTACGACCAGATCAACGACGAAATCGTCCGTCGGTTCGGGGTGATGTTCCGCGCCGGAGAGGTCAAAGCGGGCCAGGAGGTCGCCGAGTCGGTTGTCGACTCCTCGGAGATCATCAACACGCTCGCGGGCGGCGGCGTGTCGACGATCGGCTTCGCCCAAGACGAGGTCGAAGATCCAAACAGCGGCGGGTTGCTCTCGCGGTTCCGCGGCCCCAGCGACGACACCGACGGACTCGACAGCGCCCATACGACCAACCGAATCACGAGTCTCGTGCGCAAGGCGGCGCTCGGTCGGCTGACGCTTCCCTGTGAGATTCAGGGCTCCGAGCGTGCGCTTGTCGTGGTTGCGGGCCCGCCGAAGTTCCTCAACCGCAAAGGAATCGAACGCGGCCGCAAGTGGCTCGAAGAGCAGACCGGCTCGATGGAGGTTCGCGGTGGGGACT
Organism: uncultured Haloferacaceae archaeon; assembly: GCA_964457485.1. Lineage (GTDB taxonomy): Archaea > Halobacteriota > Halobacteria > Halobacteriales > Haloferacaceae > PL-Br10-E2g29. The sequence goes on from CAYWFO010000026.1 coordinate 7,585, forward strand.
ACCCGATTCGCGGGGCCGACCGCGTTTCGTGTGTCGTTCTGTTGTCAGGCGTCACTAACGTGCCGCGCATCAAGGAACTCCAGCAGGTCGCCATCGAGGCCCAAGACAACATCGAGGAGATCCGCAAAGAGAGCGACGAGAATCTCAGCAACCTCGTGACCGACGAGAGCGACGAACTCGAATCGCTGTTCTAACGCCGGTTCGGATTTTCCGGCTCCGTATTCATGCGCACGCTCGTGCCGTTTGCCGCCACCGATCCGAAAACCCGCCTATCGGGCGTGCTTTCGCCCGCCGAGCGCAGCGAACTCGCCCGGCTGATGCTTTCGTCGGTGCTTGATTCGGTTGTTGCTGCAGGCGGTGAGCCGACGGTTCTCTCGACCGCGTCGCTCGCGGTCGATTCGCTCGGGCTCTCGGACACGACCGCCGCCACCACCCGTGTCGTCGTCGACGACGATCCGCTGTCGGTTGCGGTCAACCGCCATCTCCGGCAGGCGGCCGAAGCCGACTCGCCCGAAGCGACCCGAATCGTCATGGCCGACCTGCCACTGGTCACCGCGGGCGACATCACCCGACTCACCGACCGCGCTGGCGACGTCGTCATCGCGCCGGGACTGGGTGGCGGCACGAACGCACTCGTCGTCCGCGAGCCCAAATTTCGGGTCGACTACCACGGCGCGTCGTCTCTCGACCACCGTCGACGCGCGGCCGACCTCGGCGCAACGGTGTCGACGATCGATTCGCGGCGACTGGCGACCGATATCGACGAGCCCGACGATCTGGCCGAGGTGTTGATTCACGGCGAAGGGCTCGTTCGCGACTGGCTGGTCGACGCCGGCTTCGAACTCGACACGACGGGCGGCCGGGTCGGCGTCCGCCG
>CAYWFO010000026.1:8561-16187 GCA_964457485.1 uncultured Haloferacaceae archaeon
GAGGCGAGCCGTTTTTGCTCCTCGCGGCCCGCGTTCCGGTATGTTCCCGGCGGCCGACAAGTACGACATCGAACTCTCGGTTGACGAGTCGGCGGTCGGTTCGTTGCTGTCGGTCACGCCAGACGACGTTTCGCCGCCGGCCGAACTCACCTTCTCGCGAAATGTTTTCGTGCCGCTGACGACCGCCTGCCGCTACACCTGCACCTACTGCACCTACTACGACGTGCCCGGCGAGGCGACGCTGATGAGCCCCGACGAGATCCGCTCGGTCGTCGAACAGGGCGTCGACGCGGGCTGTACGGAGGCGCTGTTCACGTTTGGCGATAAGCCCGACGACCGGTACACCGAGATTCACGCCCAACTCGCCGACTGGGGCTTCGACTCGATTACTGCGTACCTCCATGTGGCCTGCGAAATCGCGCTCTCGGCGGGGCTGCTTCCGCACTCGAACCCCGGCGACCTGACCGAATCGGAGTTTCGCTCGCTCAAACCGGTCAACAGTTCGATGGGTGTGATGCTGGAGACGACTGCCGACGTTGCGGCGCACAGCGGGAATCGAAAAAAGACACCCGGCCAACGGCTCAACACGATTCGGGCCGCGGGCCGCGCCGGCGTGCCCTTTACCACGGGTCTGCTCGTCGGCATCGGCGAAGACTGGCGCGACCGCGCCGAGAGTCTGCTGGCCATCCGCGCGCTCCACGAACGGTACGGCCACATTCAGGAGGTCATCATCCAGAACGTCGTGGCCAACGAGCGTTCCTCGTTCGACCGGCCGAGCGTCGAGACCATGCGCCGGACGGTCGCGATGGCCCGTGTCGCGCTGCCCGACGAGATTTCGGTGCAAGTTCCACCAAACCTTTCGCCGACGCGCGAGCTGATCGACTGCGGCGTCGACGACCTCGGCGGCGTTTCGCCGGTAACCGACGACTACATCAACCCCGACTACGGGTGGCCCGCGCTCGACGAACTCCGGTCGATCGCCGCCGACGCCGACCTGCCGTTGTTCGAACGCCTGCCCGTCTACGATCGGTATCTGCCGGCCAACTATCGACGCGAGTCGGTCGCCCGGGCAGCCCCGCCAGCCGCGGCCGACGGCTGGCTCGCAGGGCCGATCCGGACGGCGCTGTCGGCGTCGAACGGGTCGGGCGAACGGTTTCGGGCCGTTGCGCTGCGCGAAAAAGAGGTATACAGACGTTAGTCGTCCGCGGCAACCGTGTCGCGCTCGCCCGTCCGTACCGACGGCTCGAACATCGGCGAGCCGTCCGCTCGCGGCCCAAGCGTCGGGCCGTACGGACCGCCGTCGACGCGAATCGGCCGCCGCGTGCGGTAATCGGTCGACCGTTCGACCGGACGGCGGCCGATTGCGGTGATCATTTCGACGTAGTCGGCGACGCTGCGCACCTCGCCGTAGCTGCCGCCGGCGCGCTTGGTTATCTCTTCGGAGAGAATCGTCCCCATGAAGTCGTTTGCGCCGCAGCCCAGCAGTTTGAGCCCTTTCGCGTTGCCGTATTTGACCCACGAGCTCTGAATGTTGTCGATGTTGTCGAAAAAGAGCCGCGAGACGGCGATCATGAGTTCGTCTTCGGCATCACTTGCGCCGCCGTCGACGACATCGTGTTCGAACAGCGGCGTATTCTCGTGGACGAACGAGAGCGGAACGAACTCACGGATTGCGCCGGTTCGGTCTTGGAGGTCGCGAACCCGCGCTAGGTGCATCGCGCGGTGGCGCTCGTTTTCGACGTGGCCGTACATGATCGTCGCCGTGGTGTCGAGGCCGGCGGCCATCGCGCCCTCCATCGCCTCGATCCAGTCCGCGGAGGTGATTTTCCCCGGGCAGACCACCTCACGAACCTCGTCAACGAGGATTTCCGCGGCGGTTCCGGGCGCGGAGTCGAGTCCAGCGTTTCGGAGCGTTCGGTAGACTTCCTCGTAGGACCACTCGGTGCCGCGCCTTGCGTGGTAGGCCTCTTCGGGGGTGATCGAGTGGACGTGAATGCCGTCGACCGACATCGCCTCTATCTGTTCGACGTAGGTTCCCGGATCGGTCGTGTAGCGTTCGGGTGGCTTGTAGTTCACCTCGCTGGCGGGGTTGTCGTGGCTTGCCAGAATCTCGTGATGTTCGGCGTTGAGCGCGAACGCCGGGTGGAGTCCAGACACAGAACAGACCTCCGAAATCCCGAGATCGAGCGCGTCGTCGACAATCTGTCGCGACTCGGCGGGCGTTTTCGTGAATCCCGCGTGGTCGTCGTCGGCGTCGACTTCGAACTGGTGGGCGGTGTTTTTGAAGTTACAGAAGAGACAGCCCACGTTGCAGGCGGTGGTGACGTTGTTGTTGAGGTTGGCGACAAACGTGACGTCGTCGCCAACGCGTTCGGCCCGCCGCCGGTCGGCCAGTTCGAGCACCTGTTCCTTTCGTCGCTGGTCGATTCCGTCCGTGTCGGTGCCTGTCGTCAACAGCGCAACGGCGTCGTCGACGCTGAGCCGGCGGTTGTCACGGGCGTTTGCGAGCGCATTCTCGAAGGGCTGATCGGTCTCAGCGCGGTGGGCGAACTCGAAGCCGCTGGTTGCGAGCGCTGCGGCCGACCGATCGGTCATTGTCGGACGGTCGGCCGTCGTGAGTAAAAAGGGGTCGGTCACGGAGGCCTGCGCCGGTGTTTCCGTGCCTCCGACCGCGCTGGATTGAAAGATTCATACACCCGGCCGCCGCCGGTACGCACATGACGAGCGTAAAGGAGTTCCTCGTCGACCGCGAGCCGACGGCGACGACACTCGGCAGTGGCCGATTCGTCTTTACCGATGCCTACTCGGTGTTCGACTGGGGGCAGATGCCCGACGCCATCCCACAAAAAGGCGCGAGCCTCTGCACGATGGGCGCGTTCAACTTCGAGTTGCTCGAAGAAGTCGGCGTCCCGACACACTACGTGGGCGTTGTCGACGCGACCGGTGATGTCGGCCCGCTTTCGCGTTGTACCGAGGCCCCAACCGAGATGACGATCGAACTCACGCAGGTACCCGACCTTCCGTATCTCGGCGGCTCGGCGGCCGATGGCGCGTACGACTACGACGCCTACCACGAGGCCGCCGCCGACAACTTTCTCATTCCGCTCGAGATCGTCTTCCGTAACACTGTGCCGGTCGGTTCGAGCCTCCGGCGACGCGGCACGCCCGCCGACTACGGCCTCGCACTCGACGACTGGCCAGCCGAAAAAGTCGACCTCCCCGAACCGGTCGTCGAGTTCTCGACGAAGTACGAAGAACAAGACCGGTATCTCAGCCGGGAGGAGGCCGACCGGATCGCCGGCATCGCCGACATCGACGCACTGGAGTCGCTGGCTCGGTCGGTCAACGACGTCATCACCGAGCAGGCCGCGGAAACAGGATTCACCCACGAAGACGGCAAAATCGAGTGTCTCTACATCGACGGCGAACTCCGCGTTGCCGACGTGGTCGGCACGTTCGACGAAAACCGGTTTTCGGTCGACGGTCGCCAGCTCTCGAAAGAGGTGATCCGGCAGTACTACAAACGCGAACAGCCCGACTGGGTCGACGCCGTGCGTGCGGCAAAAGCCGATGTCGAGAACGCTGACGCGGCCGACTGGCGGCCGCTGTGCGAGGTTGAGCCGATCTCGCTGCCCGGTAGCGTTCTCGACGCGGTCGCCAATATGTATGCCGCCGGGGCCAACGCCTACACCGGCGAGCCGTGGTTCGACGCGCCGCCGCTCGACGAGACGCTCGCGGCGCTCGATTCGGTGTAATCGGTTTGTTAGTCGTCAGCGAGATGTTCGATATCGCGTGGTTCGATCGAGCGGTCGACCGGCTCGGTCGGATTGGACTCCTGTGCGGCTTGTGAGAGGCCAAGTCGGTAGTCGTCGGGAGCAACGCCGTCGCGGAGGCCCGTCCGCCCGCGATGGACCGTCACCGCGTCGTTGAGGTGGAGTCTGACCGCTTCGAGCAACGCCTCGGCTTCGAGCGGCTGGCCGCGAGCCTTGATTTCGTCGATGAGCGCGTCGTCGGGCACGTCGAACGCCCGCTGGGTAATGATCGGCCCCTGATCGAGATCGGTCGTCACGTAGTGGGCGGTGACACCGGCGATGCGGACGCCCTCCTCTTTCGCCTGCCGATAGGCCGCCGCGCCGGGGAACGAGGGCAGCAGGCTCGGATGGACGTTGATAATGCGGTCCTCGTAACGAAAGACGATTTTCGGACCGAGAATCCGCATGTAGCGCGCCAGTACGATCAGGTCGATGTCGTGTTCGACCAGAATGTCGAGCATGCGATCCTCGTCGGGCGAGCCCTTGCCGTCGCCAACGTCGTAAAACGGCACGTTGTGGGCCTCGGCGAGTTCGCGAAGCGTTCCTCGGTTGCTGATAACGACAGACACCTCCACGTCGAGGTCGCCGTCGGCGGCTGCGAGGAGCGATTCGAGGCAGTGTGATTCTTTGGTGACGAACACGGCGAGTCGGCGGGTTTCGCGGTCGCTCGGAAACCGGACCTGGATCTCGACGCCGAGTTCCCGGCCCAGCTGTGCGAGCGCCTCGCGAAGTTCGTCGCGCTCGGTCGTCATCGCCTCGGTGTCGACGCGCATCGACATCCGAAACAGGCCGTCGCGAACCGCCTGGTCGAGATCCTCGATGTTGATTCCCCGCTCGAACAGCAGGCTCGTCACGCGAGCGATGAGTCCGGTTTTGTCGCCGCCGATAACCGTGATTTCGGTGAGTTCGGTCGTCATTGGGTTACCACTGTCCTGTGTTCGTCTCTATCCATGGACGGTCGATAGCCACGGGCGGGCAAAAACGTGTTTATCGGTCGACCGGCGGCATGTCGCTGCGTTGGTTGGTTGATTGGTTGGTTGGTGTTGCGGTGTTGATTGCGCGTTTTTTGCCGTGTTTTGTCGGTGTTGTCACGTCACCCGCCGCAACCGACTCGCCGGCCGTCCGCACAACCGCTCGCCCCACCTATTCACGAACGTGTCGTATCGGGTGGTTCCAAAAGAGCTTTTGACCACGCTCGCGCAACTTCGTCCAATGACCGCCTACACCGCGACTGTGACCGTTCGCCTGAAACACGGCGTGCTCGATCCCGAAGCCGAGACGACCAGACAGGCGCTCGAACGGCTCGGCTTCGAACTGTCGGCGCTCCGGTCGGCCGATCGGTTCGAGATCGACCTTGACGCCGAGGACGTCGCGGCCGCCGAAGCCCGCGCGGAATCGATGGCCGAACGACTCCTGGCGAACCCGACGATTCACGACTACGAGGTGTCGGCTGCGCCGGTCGATGAGGGGCAATGACGGTCGCCGTTATCCAGTTTGGTGGCTCGAACTGCGACCGCGACGCGGTTCGTGCCCTCCGATTTCTCGATATCGACGCCGAGCGCGTCTGGCACGAGGACGGGCTGCCCGACGAGACGACCGGCATCATGCTCCCCGGTGGCTTTTCGTACGGCGATTATCTCCGTGCCGGCGCGATGGCCGCCCGCTCGCCGATCATGGACGAGGTGCGTGCGGCCGCCGCCGACGGGACGCCCGTGCTCGGCGTCTGCAACGGTGCACAGATCGGCTGTGAGTCCGGACTCACCGCGGGGGCGTTCACGACAAACGCGAGTGCGCGGTTCCAGTGTGAGCCCGTTTTCCTTCGGGTCGAACGAAGCGACACGCCGTGGACCGAAGCCTTCGACGAGGGCGATGTCCTCGAGATTCCAATCGCCCACGGCGAGGGTCGCTTCGAAATCGACGAGGCGCGCTACGAACAACTCCAAGCCGACGACCGCATCCTCTTTCGGTACTGCGACGAGGATGGCAATTTGACCGACGGGGCGAATCCGAACGGCTCGACCGAGCATGTCGCCGGCATTCTCGGCGAGCGCGAGTCGGTGGCGGTGTTGATGCCGCATCCAGAGCGGGCGACGCTCCCTGACGTCGGCGTCACCGACGGTCAGCCGATTCTGCGGGCGTTCGGCGAGTAGCCCGTGTGCTGGTGGTCGGCGACGCGACCTGTCCGCTGAAACGACTTCCGTCATCCCAAACTAATTGATGGTTGCTGTGTACCACTCGGTATGGGACTCCTCGCACCGAAACTCGGCCGTGGCTGGCTCATTCCCTACGTGCTGTTGGGGGTGGTAGGACTCTACGGGGCGCTTGCGGTGCTCGAACGCAATCCGTTGCTGCCGCGAACGTCGCTGCCGCTGTCGACCATCGTTGTCGCGGTGTTGCTCGCGCTGTACGGCTTTCTCCTCCACAATCGCGGCGAGCAGTTCGACCAGCGCCGCCTCGAACTCTGGACGAGTCGCACGTTCACCCGGCTGTTCCGCCTCGTGTTGCTTCTCTACGCGGGGGCGACTGCGCTCGTCCTCATCGCGCTCTGGGTCGGCGTTCCCGAGCATCCCGCGCTCACGGTCGCCGAAACCATGTTCTTCGCCGAGTCGTTGTCGACGGCCGGCGCACTCGGCTGGGCGGCCACCAGTCGGTTCGTTCTCGATGCGGTCGTTTTTGTCGTCGTCGCCGTCGGCTTTCGCGTCGGGTTCGAGTTTGACCGACGGCTCTGGCTGCTCGCTGGCGGCGTCTATGAAACCGATATCGACTCCGATCCCGAGTACGTTGGCCTGTGGGAGCGCTACGTGGCGTGGCGTCGTGGCGACAACTGAGCGGTGTTGTCGGCGACAGGGGTTCTCTTTCCGTGTGGTCGGGTTAACTCCGCCAGCACGAACCTGTGTGGATTCGACCATGCACACCGCACACGACGGGGCAACAGTTTTGTTCGCCTCTGTGTAACACAAATGTATGTCGAGTACGGATACGCCAGAGAACGGTGAGCCGGAGAAAACAAATATCAACATCAGACTGACCGAGTCGTTTCTCAGCGATATCGATGTCACGTGGCAGGACGAAGGCTACAACAGCCGAAGCGAATTTATCCGTGATGCGCTTCGCGATGCGGTCAAGCATCCGGGACTGACGCGCGAAAGCTGGAAAGAAATCGCCGCGGTCGAGTACGCCCGCAGAACGGACGACAGCGAGGTGTTCGACCGCGACGAGATACGGTCAGATGAGTAACACGGACGACTGGACATGGCAGTTTCGAGCACCTGCAAAGCGGGCGTACGACGACCTCGATGGGCACGCCCGGATGCGGATTACGGACAAGCTAGACGCAATCGTCGCCGACCAATGGCGCGATCCGAGCGATTATACTGAACCACTGACCGGTGTTCCACATTCCAAACTTCGGATCGGCCCGTTTCGTCTCGGCGTGAGTTGCGATCACGCCGCAAAAATATTCGATATTTACACTATCGAACACCGATCAGGTGCGTACAAACCGGGCGATGACTGACCGTTGCTGTCGGAGATGGCGACTACCGCACCAACGGCATTACGGAGACGCCGACTACCGCGCCAACGGCATTGCGTAGCTCGTCTCTTCCTCAATAACGAGTTCCCATGTCCGCTCGCACTCACAGCTGACCTGCCCGAACACACTGGGATCCTGACGAAGATCGAAATCCTTGATCGCCTTCTGAACGCGGTCGTCGCACTCCCCGCAGTTGTGCGCGCCACGGTCCGAGCCGTGACCCACGGGATCCGAAATAACGATGGCGTCGACATCGGCGGTCTGTTCGAGCACGTCGGC
>CAYWFO010000027.1:0-15982 GCA_964457485.1 uncultured Haloferacaceae archaeon
CTGGTTAGAGCGCCGAGCTCATAACTCGGTGGTCGTTGGTTCAAATCCGACAGGGCCCATTTGTCCCGACGAACGAAGTGAGGAGTACAAAATGGACACATGATTTGAAGCAGGGAGCGAACGTCGTGAGCGACCGAGGTTCAAATCCGACAGGGCCCATTTGTCCCGACGAACGAAGTGAGGAGTACAAAATGGACACATGATTTGAAGCAGGGAGCGAACGTCGTGAGCGACCGAGGTTCAAATCCGACAGGGCGCATTTGATCTCCGATCCGTGATGACTGTCTGTCACCGACTCATCCCGTGGTATCTCCGGCGTATCGAATTCATCAGCGGCCTGTCGACGCCGAAATCGGAAACTGGCCAGTGGCTGTGCTCGAGGACAACGGTTGAGTTCGTGGCGCCGAAACCACCTCATATGTCACTGACAGGGCCCTGCCAACACTGTGAAACGCGACTCGCAGACGCCGTGTGTGATCGCTGTGGGACGCAGGTGTGCCGGCTCCACTACGATGGCGAGATGGGCTTTTGTGCCGACTGCGCTGAACGGGCGAAACCCGATAACCGGCGCGGTGATATATTTCGGCTCTGAGTCGTCACCACACATCCCCCGCGTTGGTGGCTTAACCGCCGCGCACGGGTTCGCCAGCAGGTTTCCCCAAGCGGGCCGTACTCCGCGCGCTCACCCCGACGAAGACACTTACACGCCAGTCGAGTACCGCAGTATCCCCGCAACCCCACCGAACGCATCCATGAGCTGTTCGCCCTTTTCGAAGTCCGACGAGATGAACTTCACCTCGGTTCCCCGTTGTTCGGCGATGTCGATCAGATGATCGATCACGTCCTCGCGTTCGACGACCTCGGCGGTCGCGCCGTTCGAACAGTCGTGGTCGGGCGTCGCGTGTCGGCGGTCGACGACCGCGAACTCCTCGGCTCCGTTACAGTCGTAGACGACAACGTCCTTTCGGAGATCCTCGGAGATGAGCAGGCGGTCGACCGACCCCATAATAAGGTTCTCGCGCGTCGGCTCGAAGCCGTAGGTCGATTCGTTGCCGACGTGGAGTTTTTCGAAAAACTCCTCCATCTGCTTTTTGTCCTTGACGACCTCCTGGTCCGACAGCACGTCGCTCGCGGAGTCGACCAGATCGCTCAGTCCCGACTCGTCGGTGTACGAAACATCGAACTTGCCCAACACGTGATCGCGAAGCTCGTGGTGGAGATAGTCACCGTCGAGAAACTCGTCCTTTGTGGGCGAGGGCCCGCCGACGAGGATGCCGTCGAGTTCGTGGCGTTTGGGAACCATCAGATCGTTGGCCATCTCGGCGACCTCCTGGTAGAAGTTGTCGATGGCTTCGAGTCGCAGGCGGGCGAACCGCTGGGCGGATTGGCCACCTTTTCGTTGTTTGCCGGGTACGAGCGACGAGGCCGATTTGACCGGCTCGACGCGCTTGCCTTTGAGCCAGCCGACGTTTGCCTCACGGCGGTCGAGCACGATGAGCCCGAACAGTCCCTTGTCGAGCAGCATGTTTTCGAGCGGTTCGGTCAGAAAGTCCGAATCGCAGTGGTAGCGGAACGACTGGATCGGCTCGGAGGGCGACTCGAGAACGCGGGTGACCATCGTCGTCTGACCGCCACCGCTGTCGACCGCGCCCGAAAAAATGACGATCCCGTTCTCGGGCGGGAAGGTGTCGTAGTAGCGCAGTCGGTCTTTAATCGAGGTCAGCGCGTCTTGAACGTTCGTGCGCGTCTGTTTCGATTTGATGTTGGCCGCTTCGGAATGCTCTTGGACGACGTGTTCGACGACCGAGGAAATCTGTTTGTCGTCGGGAATGTAGATGGTGACGAGCTGTGTCCCCGAGCCCTCGTACTCCTGGAGCTCTTCGATGACCTTTTTGAATTCGTATTTCCGGCGGTCCTCGCTGGACTGCCCGTCGGCGTCGGTGCTCATTGGAAATATATGCCCCTGCGGTGGGTAAGTATGCTTTGACTGCCCCTGACGGCTTCTGGTTTGCTTTTCGCTGCCGACCCTTCACCGGTTTTTGTTGCCGACATATCCCATCATGCTCATCCACGTACCGCCTCCGCCACGTCGCTTCCGACGGGGTACAAAAACGGGATATTCATGTAGGATGGCTACAGACAGCCGATATGGAAACCGATGGCTCCGTCCCGTTTTGGTGGATTGTCGTGTTCGTGGTGCTCGCACTCGGCGCAGGTGTCGGCGCAGTCACGGCAGTCGGCGGTAGCATCTTCACTGCGCCGCTGGTTCTTTTCTGACCGACCGGCCGGTTCGACCCGGTCGTTTGCGACATCCCACTACATCGAGTCGGGCGCGGCCACCCCGAGCACCGAGAGCGCGTTGGCGACGGCGTGTTTTGTCGCAACAACGAGCGCAAGCCGCGACTGTCTCGTCGCCGTCGACTCGGCGGTCAACACCGGACAGGCGCGATAAAAGCCGTTGAACGCCTCGGCCAACTCGCGCGTGTAGGTCGCCACGCGATGCGGTTCGAGATCCTCGCCAGCGGTTTCGACGACGGCGGGAAATCGCGCGAGCACCGCGACCAACTCGCGTTCGGCGGCCGTCGCAAGCGACGCGGCATCGATGGCCGACAGGTCGGGTTCGACCTCGGCCTCGTCGAGAATGCCACAGCACCGCGCGTGGACGTACTGGACGTACGGCGCGGACTGCGCTTCGAAGTTGAGCGCCTCATCCCATTTGAACGTGATTCCTTTCGTCGGTTGTTTCGAGACGATGTCGTAGCGAACCGCCCCGATGCCGACCTGGTGGGCGATCCGCTCGATATCTTCCTCGTCGAGGTCGTCATCACGGATGCGGTCGTCGAGTCGGGTTTCGACCTCCTCGCGAGCGCGGGCGATCGACTCGTCGAGCAGGTCGTCGAGCATGACGCCCGTTCCCCGGCGGGTGCTCATTTTCCCCTCGGGAAGGTTGACATACGAGTAGATCACGTCATCGAGTTTCGAGACGTCGTTTTCGAGAATGTCGAGCGTTGCCTGCAGTTGGGCGGCCTGGAGTTTGTGATCCTCGCCGAGAACGGTCACCGCGCGGTCGAAGTTCGCGAACTTCCACTCGTGGTGTGCAAGGTCGCGGGTTGTGTACAGGCTGGTGCCGTCCGACCGCAGAAAGACGAGGTTCTTTTCGAAGCCGTACTCGTCGAGTTCGAGTTGCCAGGCCTCCTCATCGTAGACGGCGTACGCGGTCTCTTTGAGCCGCTCGGCCAGTTCGGTTGTCGAACCATCGCGCATAAACCGCGTCTCTTTGACGAACTCGTCGAACTCGGCGGGCAAGCGGGCCAGACACGCTTTCATGCCGCCGAGAACCTGATCGACGACCTCGCCAACTCGCTCATACGTTTCCTCGTCGCCGGCTTCGAGCCCCTGAAGAATGGTGGCGATTTCGGCCTCGGCGGCCGCAACGGCTTCCTCGTCGCTGTTTTCGAGAAACGCGTTGCCTTTGCGGTAGTACCGAACGAGGTCGTACTCGATGCGGTCGCGTGCCGGTTCGTCCTCGAGGTCGCTCTCGTCGAACCGCTCGTAGGCCCACGTGAAGACGGCCATCTGGCGACCCGCGTCGTTGACGTAGTAGTGCCGTTCGACATCGTAGCCCGCCATATCGAGCGCGTTGGCGACGGCGTCGCCGAGAATTGGGTTGCGCGCGCGGCCGACGTGGACGGGGCCGGTCGGATTCGCGCTCGTGTGCTCGACGACGACCGACTCGCCGCGGTCGGCCAACCGCCCGTAGTCGGCGACTTGGGCGGCCTCGACGGTGTCTTGAACGTAGGCCTCGGTCGTATGAAAGTTGACGTACGGGCCCTGGGTGTCGACGTGGCTCACGTAGTCGTACTCGCCGGTGTCGAGTGCGTCGCCGACGTGTTCGGCAAGCGTCTGTGCGACCTGCGGCGGGGCCTGCCCGAGTTCGCCGGCGAGCCGAAACGAGACGCTGGAGGCGAGCGTTGCCGAGAGGTCTTCGGGCGGCTCCTCGATGCCGAGATCCGCGGTTGGGAGGTCGAGCGCGTCGAGGCCCGCGGTGAGCGCGGTTTCGACCTCCACACGGAACGTTCTGAACATGTCGCGCCATTCTGTCCGGCCGCTAAAGGCCTTTCCGAAGCGACGGCTGCGGTTGGCCGCCACCGGCTGTCACACCGAATTCTCCGTTTGCCGACCGCGTGGCATCTCAACACTTTTCACGTTTGCTGGTGCTCATCTCACCAATGGCAATCGCTGATCTCGAATATGATTTCTTACGCGACGTGCTCACCAGCGTCGACACCGTCGGTAAACAGACGGCGGCGAAGATTATCAGCACTAAAGAAGATTTTCAGGACTTTCAGTCCCTTTCACGGGCGGATCTCGAACAGGTCAGTCGACTCGGTGAAACGCCACAGGAGGAGATCTGTGAGACGTTTTCGTCGATTGATTTTACCCAGGACGTCCGTGTCCTGTACATCGACCGCATTATCACTGACTTTCTCAGACGGCAGTACCTGAACATCACCAACATTCACCTCGACGACCTCGACATCAACGTCCTCCTGGTCAAGGCACTGGGTTTTCGAACTGCCGAAGAGCTACTGGAGTTTTACCTCTACCAGCGCGTGACGCGATCTGTGGTCACATCCTGGGGATCGAGCACCGTTGAAGACCTCTGTAGAGTTGCTGGTGCAACCGACATCCCGCGAAGCGAGAACGTTCGTGTTGGCGGGAAAGCCTTCGATCTGCGAACCGACAAAGATGGTCGAACCTACTATATTCAGGTGAAATCCGGACCAAACACGATGAATGTCGGGATGGTTGACTCACTCAACCGCATGATCGATCGAATTGAGGACAAACACGACGACGCTGTCGGTGTTCTCGGTATGACTTACGGCCGAGAAACACAGATTTCGAACCAAATACAGAACAATCTCACCGAGTTTTCGGATAAGGCACTGATAGGTGCGTCCTTCTGGGAGTTTCTTTCGGGCGACGAACACTACTATTCGAGCCTTGTCGACGAACTCGACCGAATTTCACACCGTCTTGAAGACGAGTTCGACCAGACGTTCACCGAGGTTATCGCCGCGAAACAAGCCGAACTCGAGGCTCACTGGGCCGAACAGTACGGCGGAACCGACGAGGAGGCTCTCAACCGGTTTCTCACCGAATATACCGCCTAATTGGTTGCACTCGCTAGAACTCCCGTGATGATGTCGGCTAACTATGGGTGACTCATGCGTTATCGCGAGTGATCGATCGATTGTGGCTGGGTCAGTCCCTCCTCAATGTCGATAATGTGTGCGGCTAGCTGCCGTGCCATAAGCGGCGGCACGGCATTGCCGATCTGTTTGGCGATCTCATCGAACGTTCCAACAAACCGGAATGAGTCGGGGAAACTCTGAATTCGTGCCCCTTCACGGAGTGACAGCCCACGGTTTTCTGTCGGATGGAGTTTGTCACGCGGCGAGAAATCGGTCGTAAGAATGGTATTTGACTGCCCATCGGGCACAAGCCGCATATATCGCGGCCGGATACCCGATTTCGTGTTCAGATCATAGCCGAGCGTCTCGCCATCGGTATCCGTCCGTATCCACCCCTCCTCATGGAGCCGTGTGAGTGCTGTCAGTACCGCGTCCTCGTCGTGTTGCAGATGGTCTGCAATGAGGCGGTCTGGAACCGCGCCGACTGCTTTTCCGTTCATTCTGAAAGCTTTTCGAGAGCGATGCCGTGCGATAAACCGGAGTGCATCGCGTTCGACAGCCGAAAATCGGTGCGATAAGAGTTCCCACACCTGCCGGTAGCGGTCGCCGAACCGGCTCGAACGGTACATCTCTCCCGGCTGTAACGCTTCGACGATGTGCTGGGTGTCAGCGTCGGCTGCAGGCTGTTTTGCGATGTGGTTCCACGTTTTTTTGGCCCCATCTCGAATCGTTCGTAGGTACTCGTTCTCCGGATACGCCGAACATGGTGGTAAGTCGACTACTCCATTTTCTGTTGGCTCCGGCAAATCTTCAAGCGCCTCCGCTACGGTCGTCCAGCGTTTTGGCCGTTTCCCGTCGAGCGTGCGTTGCTCCTCGGCCAACTCGCTGTGTGTGGCACTCGGAAGCGATGGCTCGATGTCGAGGTCGTCTCGAACTCCAAAATAAATCACTCGCTTCCGCGTCTGTGGCACGCCGAAATCCGCCGCGTTGAGCGTTTCCCACGTTACCCTGTAGCCGGCATCGCGGTATGCCTTTTTGATCGCGAGCAGAAACGACTCGCTAATCGTCGTCATTCCAGCGACGTTTTCCATCATCACATACTTTGGCTGAAAATAGTCGACCCACTGAATAAATGAAAAGACAAGCTGGTTTCGCTCGTCATCCAGTTGCCGAGCGCCACGGGCGTCGCTGAAGCCCTTACACGGTGGGCTACCAAAAATAATGTCAGGCGAGAACGCTGCGAGTTCCTCCGGCAGTTCGTCGGGAACCTGCTTGCTAATGTCGTGGTGGATCCCGGCTCCCTCGTGGTTGTTCACAAACGTGGCAAGCGCCGTCTCCGAACTGTCGACTCCGTAGACTACAGAAACACCGGCCTGTTCGAAGCCCGAACTAAAGCCCCCAGCGCCACAAAAGAGATCAATCGCTTGCATGGAATACAGTTCTACTCGCCGTCGTATTTAGTATTCTGGGTGCAAGCCATGCATCTATTCATCTCCGGTCGTCGGCCGAATCTTCCGCAGTTCTCATTTCTATCTACCGACGCCACTATATTCAACCAACCCGACTCTATTGTATAGGGCACGCTCTTGATTCGTACAGTCTATCACACTTTTGAGATGCATCCCATATCCGATATACTTATCCGTCGATCACGACTACGTTCAAGTATGTCAGAATCGGCCACCCAAACGCTCGGCGCAGACGAGTTGCTCGCGCTGAAATTCATCGCGCTTGACGGCGGGCTTGCCGGCCCAACAAAGGAGTCGTGTTCGGGACTCGCCGACCGCCTCGATGTGTCCACACAGACGGCTTCGCGTCGTCTCCAGCGGCTCGAAGCGGGCGGCTACATCGACCGCGATGTCGTCACCGACGGCCAGTGGATTGCGCTGACGGACGCCGGCGAGCGCGCGCTCCGCGCGGAGTACGCCGACTATCGCCACCTGTTCGAAGCCGAGCGCTCGCTCACGCTGACCGGCTCGGTGACAAGCGGAATGGGCGAGGGCAAACACTACATTTCGTTGTCGGGCTACCAGCGCCAGTTCGAAAGCCGTCTCGGCTACACGCCGTTTGCGGGCACGCTCAACCTCGAACTCGACGAGGCGAGCGTTCGCTCGCGGGCGGCGCTTTCGGCCCAACAGTCGGTTCCGATCGATAGCTGGGAGGACGACGACCGAACCTTCGGCGCGGCAACCTGCTACCCCGCTCGCGTCGTCGCCGGCGACCAGCAGTTCGAGCCCGCACACGTTATCGTCCCCGACCGAACCCACCACGACGAGGAAAAACTCGAACTCATCGCGCCGGTCAAACTCCGCGACGAACTCGGCCTCGAAGACGGCGCACCAATCGACGTTGCACTCACCGCAGATGATCCATCTCCAGAGGAACTCGACAAATGAGCCATCCGCACACTGACACCGACCACACCGACGGTGAGCACGCGCCGGCGTCGCCATCAACAGCCGTCGACGACGCTATCGCAGCGTTTTCGCGCGGCGACCCGGTGTTGATCCACGACTTTGCCGACCGCGAGGGCGAAACCGACATCGTTTATCCGGCCACGGCTGTCGACGCCGCGGCGGTTTCGCGGCTCCGAAATGACGCCGGCGGGCTCATTTGTGTCGCGCTCGCGGATTCGGTTTGTGCGGCGTTCGGGCTGCCGTTTTTACAGGACACCCTCGACCATCCGGCTGCCGCCGACCATGACCTCGCGTACGACGAGCGCTCGTCGTTCTCGCTGACGGTCAACCACCGCGAGACGTTCACCGGGATCACCGATGTCGACCGCGCGCGCACGATTTCGGAGCTCGGCGCGGCAGCTGCGGCGGTCGAAGTCGACGACGCCCGTGATCCAGCCGAGGACAACGCCCGTGATCCAGCCGAGAACGACGCTCGTGAAGCAGCCGAGGACAACGCGGCCGGCGTTTCCGACGCGAGCGACGCCTTTGCCGACTCGTTTCGGGTGCCGGGGCACGTTCATCTGCTGCGGGCGGCACCGGACCTGTTGGCCGACCGACTCGGCCACACCGAACTCGCGCTCGCGCTCGCCGAGGTCGCCGGCCAACCGCCGGCCACCGTTGTCTGTGAAATGCTCGACGATACAACGGGCCGCGCACGGTCACCGGCGGATGCCGCGGCCTACGCAGCGCGCCACGGATTAGTGTACGTCGAAGGATCGGCGCTGGTCGACCGTCTGGGCTGAGTTGCACCGCCGGCTGCGCGTTAGACGGTCGAAACCGGCCACAGCGTCGCACCAACCGTCGGTTTGGGGCCAACTCCGATGGTCAATAGTTGCAAACTGTTAAGAACAGGTAGGCGAAGTTCAGAGTACCAATGGCATCATTCGACGAGATGCGCGACGCGGGTTCGGTTTCGACGATCTGGAAAAACGGTGAGTTCGTCGACTGGGAGGACGCGACGACGCACGTGCTGACACACGGACTGCATTATGGAACCGGGATTTTCGAGGGCGCACGCGCCTACGACACGGCAAAGGGAACGGCAATTTTTCGATGGGAAGAACACCTCGACCGGTTTTTTGCGTCGGGCAAGCCCTACGAGCTAGAGATTCCGTATGGCCGCGAGGAGCTTACGGAGGCGACCTGCGAGCTGCTGCGCCGCCAGGATCTCCAGAGCGCCTACATCCGGCCGATCGCCTACTTCGGCTACGGCAGCCTCGGCATTAGCCCGGCGGGCTGTTCAACTGACGTCGCCATCGCGACGTGGCCGTGGGGGGCGTATCTCGGCGAGGAAGCGCTCGAAAACGGGATCGACGTGATGGTTTCGTCGTGGCGCAAGTACGCCTCCAGTCAGATTCCGACGAACGCCAAAACAACCGGCCTCTACGTCAACAGCCTCTTGGCCGGCGAGGAGGCCCGACGCAACGGCTACGCCGAGGCGATCGTTCTCAACAAGGAGGGTCAGGTCGCCGAAGGCCCCGGCGAGAACCTGTTTTTGGCTCGCGACGGCGAGATTTTTACACCCGGGCTCTCGCAGTCGATTCTCGACGGCATCACCCGTGATACCGTGATCACGCTTGCGCGCGAAAAGGGGTACACCGTCCACGATCAGGCGACGATCAGTCGTGGCGAACTCAACACCGCCGACGAACTGTTTTTCACCGGGTCGGCGGCGGAAGTCACCCCGATTCGCAAGGTCGACAACGTCGAGATCGCCGATGGCGACCGCGGGCCGATCACCGAGGATCTCCAGTCGGCCTTCTTCGAACTCGTCGAACGAAAAACCGACGCCCACGACGACTGGTTCACCTACGTCTAGCGCGGTCGATCTACTCGGCCGACTCCGACCGATCGGTCGCGGCGTTCGTCGTGACCCGTGTGGGGTGGTCGTCGCGTCGCGCCGGGTTCTCCTCTTCTTCGACCGGAATCTGGTGGGCCGACTCCGCAAAGCCGGCGCTAAGCACGCGTGTGAGCGCCTCTTCGACCCGCTCACCGGTGTCTTCGACGCGTTCCTCTTCGACCTCCATCACGAAGCCGGTGGTGATGTTTGGGGCGGTCGGCATGAACAGCACAATCTTGCCGTCGCGTGTTTTTTTGCCGGTTCGAAACGCCGTCATCCGAATTCCTGGCCAGACTTCGAGACGAACCGGCTCCTGGAGGTCGTCAGTGCCCGAAAGGGCGGTTTCGACCGCGAGTTTTGAGGCGTTGTAGACGACGCGCAGGACGGGAACGCGATTGATCGTGTCATCAAGCATCGCCTCGAACACCCGGCCGGCGGTCGTCCGCATGAGGTAGCCGACCGCGAGAATGAGCGTCAAAATCAGCGAGAGCGCGACGAAAATCCGTGCCAGCGGAACGAGTTCGGCGGGGATACCGAGCTGTGCGAAGTCGAGATTGCTAATCAGCGGCAGCCCGACGATGCGGACGTAGAGCCAGTTGATGACGAAAAAAAGCACCCCGAGCGGGAGGATCACGACGAGGCCGCTGGCGATATCACGTTTCCACGTTGACATTCGAGCGGTGCTACGGTATGGAGGCTCTTAGGTTACGTGGGTCGACGCGGTGGCTGTGTTTCTTGTGGTACGCACGCGTCGGTGTCGACCCGATCTGTTCGGCGTCGACAGCTCTTGAACCTCGTTTTTGTAGCCCGTGTGGTGTTTCACGGATCGGCGGAGAGATCGGGTGGAATTAAGCCCCCAAACGCGCTCGGGTGCGTATGGTTGGTTCACTCGTTGCGACCGCGCTCTGGGCGATGGTGCCCGCCTACGTGCCGAACAATGCGGCGGTACTCGCCGGCGGCGGCCGTCCCATCGATGGTGGGCGGATGCTCGGCGACAGCCGACTCTTGGGCGACGGCAAAACGTGGCGCGGAACCGCCGTCGGGACGCTCGTCGGCGTCGCGCTCGCGCTCGTGCTCAACGCGATCAACGCCCCTGTGTCGGCATCGCTTGCTTTCTCGCTGCCGACGTTCCCGATTCACGCGGCGCTCGGACTGGCGCTTGGCGCAATGCTCGGCGATATCGGTGCCTCGTTCATCAAGCGGCGCAGCGGTCGCGAACGCGGCGCGGCGTTTCCCGGTCTCGATCAACTCGATTTCGTCGTCGGCGCGTTGCTGCTGGCGTTCGTCGTCGCGCCCGACTGGTTTCTGGCGACGTTCACCCTGCCGGTGCTTGCGGTGATTTTCGTTATCACCCCCGTTCTCCACGTCGGTACCAACATCATCGCCTACGCGCTCGGCGTCAAAAACGAGCCGTGGTAGGGCGGTTGCGGTTCGTCCTCGTCGGCTCGATTTTTCTTTCCCGTCGTCAGCGGCGCGTTCGGTGACGCCACGTTGGTTCAGTCGCCGCTCACGTCGACGAGTATCGTCTCGCCAGCAGTGACCCTATCGCCGGATTCGACGCGCACGTCATCACGGTCGTAGCCCGCCGGCAAGAGCACGTCCGCTCGGCTCCCAAACGAGATGTGGCCGATGCGTTGGCCTCGAACCAGGGTGTCGTCGACCGAGACCGACGGATGAATACGCCGGGCGAACCAGCCGGCGATCAGTGCAACCTCGTACTCACCACAGTCGATGACGACGCGCTCGTTGCGGTCCGATTCTTTCGAAAATGCGGGTCTGTTCGCGCCCGGTCGGTGCTCGACGCGCTCGACGCGACCGGCGGCCGGCGCACGGTTGACGTGGACGTCGGTGACGTTCATGAAAATGCCAATCCGGAGGCGGTCGTCCTCCTCGCGCAGCACCGACACGTGGCCGTCGGCGGGTGCGACGATTCCTGACGCGGGCGGCTGGCGTTCCGGGTCGCGATGAAACCAGAGCGTCCCGACACCGAGCGCGAGCGCGAGCGCTGCCACCGGTGGCGACACCACTGCCGCCGGAACCGCGACGACAACACAGCCGAAAAAATACCGCCACGCAGTGGGGCGTACGGCGTACGGGAGGCGGTCGGGAACGACCGCCGAGAGCCGACGACACACGGAGTTGACGAGTCGGCGCATTTTAGACGCTCGCCCGTAGTTCGTCCCGGCCGTCGGCCCACGCGGCCAACAGGTGCGTGAGGTGGAGTCGGTCGTCCAGTCCCTCGGTGAGATCAAGGTCGCACTCGCCGGCCAGCGCGTGCAGTCTGACGACCTCGTCGCGGTCGAAGTCCGCACGGGTTCGCACAACCCTGAGCAGTTCGGTCAGCAACGACTGCCCGTCGTACCCCTCGTCGGTCAACAGCGTATCGAGCGTTTTGCGTGCGCTTGTGAGTTCGCCGGTGCGGGCATCGCCGAGCGCGTCCGCCAGTTGGTCGTCGTTCCCGAGGTCGCCGAGCGTTTCGTAGGCCGCCTGCATCGTGAGTTCGTCGGCCCCCGTCGCGGTCGTCTGGGCGGTGAGAATCGCCTCACGGAGGTTGCCGCCGGCCGCGCTGGCGACGAACTCGAGGCCGGCGTCGTCGAAGGCGACGTTCTCGGCGGTGCAGATTCGTTCGAGTACCGCAATCGTCTCGTCGGTTGTCGGTGCGCGAACGGGCACGGGGAAACACCGCGACTGAATCGGCGAGATGAGTTTGGCCGGCTGGCGCGTCGTAAAGACGAACTGTGTCGTCCGGTGGTGTTGCTCCATCACGCGGCGAAGCGCCTGCTGGAAGTCCTCGCGGATCGCCTCGCTGTTGTCGAGGAGAATCGTTTTGAACGAGCCCGACACGGGCGCGTAACTCGCCGACTCCTTCAGCACGCGGTTGATCATGTCGGCTTTGGCCATCCGGCTGCGGCCGGTCAGAAACGACTCGAACCGCGGATCGGTGCGAATCTCCTTTTTCGTTCGACTGAAGAAATCCGCGACGTTGAGTTCGATCAGGTCGCTCTCGACATCATCGTGAATTTCGGCCGCAAGCGCCCGCGCGGCGGCGGTTTTGCCGACGCCCGGCGGCCCCTGAATAACGAGATTCATCGGCTCGCCGACCGCCCGGCCGAGTCGATCGCGAACCCCGGATTGGGGAAGGTCGGCGAGCGCTGGTGCGTGGGTGTCGGTCCAAAGCGGTGCGTCCATTGTCAGCGTTACTACGGCGGACGAAAAGAATCGGTCGGTTGGAGTGGCGTTGCACACGGGTTCGTCGACCGTGTTGCGGTCGGCGTTCCGAAGGGGGTTTAGCCGTCGCCTCCGGACTGTCGGCCATGTCGTTACGCGTGACGTTTCTCGGAACGAGCGGGGCAGTGCCGACGACCCAGCGAGCGCCGAGTGCGATTATGATCAACCGCGAGGGCGACCGGCTGCTGTTCGACTGTGGCGAGGGAACCCAGCGCCAGATGATGCGGTACGGAACCGGGTTTTCGGTGTCCACAATTTTCGTCACGCACCTCCACGGCGACCACATTCTCGGCATCCCCGGCCTTCTCCAGAGTTGGTCGTTCAACGGGCGAACCGAGCCGCTGTCGATCTACTGCCCGCGCGGCACCGACCACGAAATCAACGCGTTGTGTTCGGTCGGCGGGCACTCGCCGAGTTTTCGTGTCGAGGTTATCCCGGTCGACGCCGGTCAGATCGCCGTTGAAGCCGACGAGTACGCGGTGTCGGCGTTCGAGACCGACCACCGAACCGCCGCACTCGGCTACGCGCTCGTCGAGGACGACCGTCCCGGTCGGTTCGACCGGGAGACAGCCGAAGCCGAACTCGATATTCCGCCCGGCCCGGCCTACGGCCGACTGCACGCCGGCGAGTCGGTCGAACTCGACGACGGCCGCGTGATCGATCCCGAGCAGGTCGTCGGCGAGCCACGCCCCGGCCGGCGCGTCGTCTACACGGGCGATACCCGCCCAACCGAGTCGACCGTGCGCGCGGCCAGCGATGCGGATCTGCTGATTCACGACGCGACGTTTGGCGACGACCACGCCGACCGCGCGGTGCAGACGGGCCACTCGACAGGTCGTGAAGCGGGCGAAATCGCGGCGCGTGCGGGAGTTAAACGGCTTGCGCTGACCCACATCTCCTCGCGGTATCCCGGCGATGCGGATCGGATTCGCCGCGAAGCCAGCGAGTCGTATTCGGGCGAGGTGTTCGTTGCGAACGACGGCCAACGGCTGGAGATTCCGTTTCCGGAGGCTGGCGATACCACGTAGCTGACCGGCGTGGCCTATTTATTTGCGGCGCGACTACATGCTGTGTGACCGTTCGGACGACCGCGATCGACGCGCCGATTTTCGGCGTCGACATCCAAAGCGGCGACATCCGTGGCGACGCACCCGCCTACGCGCTCGTCGTTCTCGACGACGGCCAGATCGAGCGCGATGTCGTCTCTTTTCGCAAGCTGTGTCGGCTCATCGACCGCGACCAGCCGGCGATGGTCGCCACCGACAACGCCTACGAGTTGGCCGCGGACAAAAACGAACTCGTCGGTTTTCTCCGCTCGTTGCCGTCGACGACGACGCT
Organism: uncultured Haloferacaceae archaeon; assembly: GCA_964457485.1. Classification (GTDB taxonomy): domain Archaea; phylum Halobacteriota; class Halobacteria; order Halobacteriales; family Haloferacaceae; genus PL-Br10-E2g29. The sequence continues at coordinate 14,061 of CAYWFO010000027.1, forward strand.
CGTGCAGGTGACCGGCGACGAGCGGCCCGAACCGCTCTCGCGGGTCGCCGCGCGCCACGGCGTTCCCTACAACAAAAAGCCGATGGCCGAAGCCGAGGCGGCCGCCCGGCTGGCCGCCGCCAACGTCGGCTGCGAGGTCTCGGCGTTTACGAACACGACGACCGTCAAGGTCGCCCGCGGCCGCTCGACCGGCAAGGGTGGCTGGAGCCAAGACCGCTACACGCGGCGCATCCACGGCAACGTCAAGAAACTCGCCCGCGAGGTCGAATCGAAACTCGACAAGGCCGACCTCCCGTACGAAACCGAGATCACCGAAAAGTACGGCGGCTACTCGAACGCACTCTTCACCGTCGAGGCGACGCCCGACGAACTGCCGTTTTCGAGCCGTCGTGCGGGCGATACGCGCATCGAGATCGAACGCGAGCAGCGCGACGGAATCAGCTACGAGCCGCTGGTGAAACGTCGCGACCGCGTGATCGTCGGCATCGACCCGGGAACGACGACGGCGGCGGCAGTCGTCTCGCTCGACGGCCGCGTGCTCGATGTATTTTCGAGTCGAACGGTCGACACCGCGGGCGTCATCGAGTGGCTTATCGAACGCGGGCGACCGCTCATCGTCGCGGCCGACGTGGCGTCGATGCCCGAAACCGTCGAGCAGTTCCGCCGGAGCTTCGAGGCGACCGCGTGGACGCCGCCGAGCGACATTCCGGTCGACGAAAAACTGCATCGCTGTCGCGACCACCAGTTCGAAAACGACCACGAGCGCGACGCGATGGCCGCGGCGCTGTACGCCTACGATGACCACGAAGACCAGTTCGACCGAATCGCCGCAAAAACCCCGCCGCAGTTCGACCGCGAGGAGGTGATCGCCCACGTTGTTGCCGGCGGCGCGTCGGTCGAAGCGGCGTTGCGGGCGCTGTCGGACGAGGAGAGCGAGGAGGAACCAGCACCCGAACACGAGGAACGCGAACTCACCGACGAGGAACAACGGATTCGCGAGCTCGAAACGCAGGTCGACCGGCTCGAATCCCACGTTTCGGAACTTCGTGGGGAACTCGACGAACGCGATGAAACCATTGCGGAGTACGAAGAGGCGCTATCGGACGCGCGACGTGCGGAACGACAGCGCGCCCGCGAGCGCCGCGAGGTCGCCCAGCGTAACCGTGAAATCGACCGCCTCGAACGCGAGCGCGACGAGGCTCACGAGCGTGCGGATTCGCTCGAAGCGAAACTCGACCGGCTCAAAGCGCTCTGGAAGCTCGATCACTCACACCTTGACGACGTTGCGGGTGACAGAAGCCTGCTCTCGGTCAAGCCAATCGAGCAGTTCACCAACCGCGCGCTCGACGCCGCCGAGGAGTCGGTCGGGCTCACCAGCGGTGACATCCTGTACTTTCGCGACGCGTCCGGCGCCGGTCGGAGCACCGCCAAACGAGTTGCCGACATCGAGCCACGGGCGGTGATTCGCAACGGCTCGCTCTCGGATGTCGCCGACGAGGTGCTGTTCGAGGCCGAGGTTCCCGTCGGGCCCGCCGAGTTGGTCACCATTCGGGAAATCGACGAACTGGCCGTTGTCGATGAATCGGCGATCGAGGAACTGATTGCCGAGTGGGAGACGCGCGCTGCCGAGCGCCGCCGCGAAAAGAACGCAAGCATGGTCGATCAGCTAATCAGCGAACACCGCACAGACAACACGGGACGCTGACTTAGTTGGTGTTCTTTGCGCCATCAGCGAGCCACTCGGCATGGAGTTCGCCCAGTCGTCGGGAGGTGGCTGCTGTTGAGCAGCTCCGACGAGGAGGTGCTGGCAGCCGCCGAAGAACTCGGCGAGGCACTCCACGAGGCCCAGCGCGAACAGAGCCGCTTTCAGTTCAACTCGCTTTTGATGCGGTGTAACGACGCGATCAGTCGCGAAACCGGCG
>CAYWFO010000028.1:0-15372 GCA_964457485.1 uncultured Haloferacaceae archaeon
CATCCATTCCGGTTCGTCTTTGTCCTCGGAGATAACGCGGACTGTCTCCTCGGTCAGTCCCTTTTCACTCTTGAAGGCGGACGCTTCCTCCTTTTTGAACTCGAAGCGGGCTTCGGTGTCTGTCTGTTTGATGTGTTCTTCGGAACTCATGTATGGTATTTGGTGTTGGTTGCTTATAGTGCTGTGCGTAACTATTTCTGATTACGCGGTTTCGTAGACATCTTCGCGAACCCAGTCGTAGCCTTTGTCTTCGAGTTTCTCGGCCAACTCGGCGCCACCGCTTTTGGCGATTTTGCCGTCGAGCATGACGTGAACGTGATCGGGTTCAACGTAGTCGAGGATCCGTTGATAGTGGGTGATCTGGAGGACGCCGGTGCCCTGCTCGTCGCGCAGCGCGTTGATTCCCTTCGAGACATCCTGGAGGCGGTCGATGTCGAGTCCGGAATCGATCTCGTCGAGCACGGCGATGGCGGGTTCGAGGAGCGCGGCCTGCAGCACCTCGTTCTGTTTCTTTTCGCCGCCCGAGAAGCCGGCGTTGAGATAGCGATGCATGAACTTCTCGTCCATGTCCAGTAGCTCCATCTTTTCGGAGAGGATCTGCTGGAATTCGGCGACGCTGACGGCACCATCATCGGCGGGGCCCTCCATCGGCGAGGTGTCGTAGCCGGCATCATCGTCGTCGTCGGCTTCGGCCTCGTCATCCTCGTCCTCGAACAACTCCTCGCGCTCGTCGGCCTTGGCGTTGAGCGCCTGACGGAGGAAACTCGTCATGGTGACGCCCTCGATTTCGGCGGGGTACTGGAAGCCGAGGAAAATACCGAGCGCGGCGCGCTCGTTGGGCTCAAGTTCGAGGAGGTTCCAGGTGAGATCATCCTCGTCGAGGTCTTCGTCGATGTCAGCGACATCTTCGTCGTCGAGATGGAGCAAGATCTCTCCCTCTGTTACCTCGTAGGCCGGATGGCCAGCGATGATCTTCGCCATCGTCGATTTGCCCGAGCCGTTAGGGCCCATCAGCGCGTGAATTTCGCCGGAGTTGACCTCAAGGTCGACACCGCGAAGAATGATTTCGCCCTCGTCTTCTGCAACTGCTGCGTGTAGGTTTTTGATTTCAAGTGTTGCCATTGGTGGTTCGTTGCCTCGTATATCGTACATAGGGTGTTGCACCCATAATGGTTACGCATTTACCCCCTCAAATCTGCGTCTGCGAAAAGAAAAGTTTCAGAATCGGAAAAGTGTGGCTTACCCGATGTGCACAGCGGTTACCAGTACTGGCCGAGACCGGTCTGTGTTTGGCCGGTTTTGATTTCTTCCCACGACATTCCGAGCGCCTCAATCACCCGTGAAATCGGACCTTTGAGCGTTTTCTCGAGCATCTTCTCGAGGTCGACCTCGAACTCCTCGGGCAGTTGGTCGGCATACTCGAAACAGATCACGTCCGGGTTTCGCTTGAATTCGCCGTACAGCGGATCGCGCTGGGGATCGAAACCGCGTTCATCCTCCATCCGACGGAAAAACGAGGGATGGACTTTTTCGAGATACAGCCGCTTCGGTTTCGACCCGCGGTCGAAGTTGGTTCCCAACAACAGGTTGGCGTACTGTGCGCCACGAACCTGCGCAGTGGCCGTTTCGTAGGCGTCAAGACGCTTACCGATCCCGCCGGGAATCCCGATCTCTTCGACGCTCCGCTCGTCGTTCAGAAACTCCTCAATAACGGTTGTGAGATAGGTCCTGACGGCTTCGAGGTCGTCGTCGATGTCGTCGCCGGTGACGATCATCTCAATCACGTCCTTTTGGACCTGCTTGGTGATCGGCGCGATATCCGAGCGTTTGTACTCGAAGCCAGTGATGTCGATATCGTCGACATCCTTGCCCTCCTTCCAGATGATGTGGCCCGCATACCGCTTTTTGCGACCCGCCTGGAAGAAGCGCCGGTAGAGCTTTTCGAACTCGATCTGGAAGCGATGCTCGGCCGCATTGAGTTCCTCGCGCGCGAAGTCGTCATACCGGCCGTTGATGTACTCCTCGATTTCGAAGGATTGTTCGAGTGCCTCGTCTTTTGCTGTCTCTTTGCCGAGTTCGAGCATCACCGAGTCGGTGTTGTGGAGGACGATTCCGCCGACGCCGTCGACGAAGTTGTTGTTTTCCGCGACGCTCAGATCGTAGACGTAGCCGTCGTGGTCGGTTTCTGTGAGAACCGGCGCTCGGCCACTGCGATAGAAGTCACAGGTACGGATCGTGTAGCTGTCTTTCGAATCGCGGTATTTAAGCGAGTGTTTCTGCCCGCGCTGGGTCAACAGCATCGAGAGGCCGGCAGCGAGTTCCCGGCTCGTCGTCTCGAAGTCGAAGTTTCGCTCGGCGTACTCGGTCGAGTATCGTGGGAACTCCCGAGAGCCGTCACCCTCGATAAGTACGTCCACGAACAGCTCTTGGGCAGCCTCCGGGAGATGGAACACGAATCCCGGAATCTGCTTGCCGCGCGAGGTTTGGCCGGCAAACTCCCGGAAGAACACCGCGGCCAACTCGTTCATTATTTGGAGTTTGTACGTCGCGTCGTCGTAGGGAGCTGACCGCATACCCTCGGCGGTTTCGTACTCGACTGTTCGATCTCCATCGCTATCCGATGCGATAACACTCGCCGTTGTGTTGTCGAACAGTCGATAGTAGTCAGACTGGAGGCCGACAAGCCACTCCTCGCGGGACTCGGAAATGCTCGCACCGAACCGCGAGTCTGTAGTTTCGACTGTCGACGCGCTTCCCTCGGTTATGTACGCTGCCAGCAGACGGAGCAGTGCCTCCCCATCTTCGGAGTCGAGATCGATGTGCCGCTTGATCATGACTGTCTTGTCAAGCGTGTCGTGGTGTTTGTGGCCGAACCAAACCCACTCGTCGTTCGCATGAACACGTTTCGTTTTCGTTGCTGCCTGCTCGCTGCCGACACTCCGACCGTCTTGGTACTCCCGACTGTAGCCGCCTAATACGTCGTAGACATCGATTGTTTTGACGGTCTCGACATCCGGAACACCTGGAATGCGAAGTGGTTCGTCCACATCTTCGGGCGCGGCCTCGACGAACTCGCCCGCATCGTCGACGACATACGAGTGATCTCGTGTCGTTGTGGACTCACCGAACTTGTGTTGGAGTTTGACGACTGGTTTATCAGTCTCGTGGCGGATCGCCTGCTGAATCGGCTGCCACTCCGGCGTTCCGTCGGCCGACAGCGACAGTGCCTCCCAGCCGTCGACGCGCCGGCGTTCCTTGCCGGGTGATACCGAGGCAACCGAGCCGCCATCAGCAGTGATCAGTACTTCCTCGCTCGTCTCCGTTCCAGCACGCTCGAACAAGTCTTCAATCGAGAGGATTCGCACGATTCCATCCGGATCACGCGTCACAACTGGCCGGTCACCAGTGACGCTGTCTCCATATGCAATCTCGTAATCGAGTTCGTTAGCTGCTGTCGCCGTGAAATCGATCACTTCTCGGCCGGTTGCCGTAACGGCTGCCGCGCCCTCTTTGTCATAGAGTCGGAACCGATCCCACCCCGTTACGCCGTAGAGCGACTGGCCGACGAACTGGAATTTACCGTTGCGGCCTGCCAACAATGTGTGGTTGTCTTCGACCGTTACACAGTAGACTCCCTCCGCTGCGGTGCTCCGCGAGCCGCTTCGGTACATCCGAACCGTGTTTTTCGCGTCTTCGGTGACGTAGATTCGCCACGAACCGCTGTCGTGGTTGTAGCTGGCGTTGATTCCGAGGTGCGTGCAGAGCCGGAGTACGTCGTCGCGGAGCTGGTCGCTCGAGGTGGTGTACCGCCACGACCCAGGCTGGCGGTCGCCATCACCGTCGACCAGCGTCGCGCAGAATCGCTCTTTTTGTTCGGTGCTAGCCTCGAAGACGAAGTCAGGGATGCGCTTGCTGAAACTGTCTTCGCCACAGAGCGTCTCGAGGAGGTGGCCGAACAGTCGCGAGGTGAACTGATATGAGCGGTCGTCGGTATAGTAGTCGAGCCCCATCTCATCAAGGAGGGTGCCGATATTCGCGTGGTGGTTCTCCACAGTCGTCATCCCGCCATCAGTAACTGCGTTCTGTGCGATTTTGACCGTCGTCGACGGCCCACAGAAGTTCTCTCCGAACTGTTTTGCGGTCGACGTGTAGGTGTTGCCCTCGGTGATGTACCACGCGAGGAACGTAAGGAAGTCGTCGCCGTTGTACGTTCGTGGAATCCACTTTCGGCCCGATTCGGCGTGAATGTAGCTTCTTTCACAGACTGATTCGATATACTCGCGGTTGGCCTCGAACTCTTCAGCGGCAAAAACGTACCCAGTCTTGCCAATATCGGCTTTCGGCACGCGTCGCGGTTCGAAACCGAGGTCGGTTGTGAAGGTATGACCGTGTACTGATGGCTGAACCCAGACCTCGTACTCGTCGACCGCGTCGAACGTGGTGAGATCGACCGATTCGAGTCGTTCGCCACCGTCGTACGTCCAATCGTGTGGCAGTTCGTAGTTACAGTACTCCTCTAGGTCGCCCGCCTCAACGAAGTCGTACTCGTCTTCGGTAATACCGTTTGTATCGTTTTTGCGGACGAGCATCCGATGGTTCGGTGTTACGCGGAAATCGGTTTTTTTCGTTTGGATGTCGACCAACTCGCCGCAGTAGTCCGGATAGGCGTGGGTCTCGGTGACCGGTTTTCGTTCCAACTTCATCGTCTCCGGATCAAGCGAGTAGACCTCATCGCCGACTGCCAACTCGGTGATATCGCGGACTCCCTGTGGCGTGAGAACCTCCGTATCCGGCGTAAAACAATTCATAATAACCTTGACAGCTGCTTGTTGCGTGTCGTAAATGGCATACTCCGAGCTATCTGGGTCGTGTTCGTTACGGAGTTTTTTCTTTTCCTCTCGCTCAGTCAACAGTTCGTCGACCATTTCGCGCATGATGCCGTCGGGCTCCTTGCGAAACCGCGTCCCGTTCGGCGCGCGGTAGGTTTCACCCTCGAACTCGTCGTCGACTTTCGTCTCGGGCCCGGCATTGATCGTCACCATACACATCGGATACAGACTCTTCAGGTCGAGGACGGTGACGTTCTCTTTGACGCCCGTAATCGGGTCGAAAACGGCCCCTCCCTCGAACTCTTCGGACGCCTGTTTGCCCTTGGTGGGCAGCGCAAACTTGCCGTAGGCCTTGTGCAGGACGTACTGGTCGACCGCGTCCCCCGGCGTCGGGGCGTCTTCGAGTTTGCAGCCGACGAACTTTCGAACCTCGTCCCAGAACGCGATTAATCCCTGCTTGCGGTCGATTTCGACACAGAGTTCGACATCCCGGAGATTGTATTCGAGCAGTCGGGTCGGATCGGTTTCCCACAGGTCGCCGATGTCGCCAGCGTACCGCTCTTTGCCGACGCCGAGTTCGACTTCGCCGACCGCATCGAGCCGGTAGGAGTCGAGTTCGGTGAACTGAGTTCGCTTGTAGCCGTAGAGCAGATCGAAAACGACGCGGCCTTTGATGTTGGGGCCACCCCAGCCCGAGCGCCAGACTTCGTCGACGCGAGAGAGCCGGTCGGTCGACAGATCCTCGTCCGCGGTGGGATCGAGTACCTCCAGGCGGTCAAGCAGGTAGGGCGCGTCGAAATCCTCAAAGTTCCAGCCCGTCAGCACGTCAGGATCGGTGTCGTCAAGATAGCTAATGAAAGCATCCAACAGTGCCGACTCGGTGTCGAAACGCCGAACGTCGACCGCGATGTCATCGCGGTAAGGCTCATAGCCCGGGACTGCAGTTGGCGGCTCACCGGTGGATTCGGGTGCCTCGTAGAGCCACAGGACGTACTGCTCGTCGAACGAGTCGTAGCTCGACAGACAGAGAATCGGCTCTTCGCCGTCTTCGGGAAAGCCCCGACGGTCGTCGACCTCGATGTCGAAAACGCTGACCCGCAGGTCGGCGTCGACATCGGCGGGGACGACTTCGGTGTGGGGCACCTGCAACGTGTCGTCGTCGAGTCGGCGCTCTGAGACCCGAACCCCGCCGTTGATTCCCTTGTCGATGAGAAACCGGTTGGGAAACAGAATGTCGGCCTCGTAGTGATCGAACTCGTCGCGGATCTGGCCGACATCGCGAGGCGTTCGGCCGACGAGTTTGGTGAGTTGTTCGCCCCGAATGCTCTCGAACGTGTTGCCCTCGGGGTCGGTTTCGCGGCGGTCGGTAATACCGTCGTGCTCCTCGACCGGATCGCCCGAGAGCGACTCGGTTGGAACGTAAAAATACGGCTCGAAACCGAGAACGCGGACGTGTTCGGCTGTCCCGTCGGCACGACGGCCAAACACGTGGATAACGGGGTGTTCTTCGCGGCCGCTGCCCTCAATGGTGTAGTCGATTTGCGTGACCATGAGTTCGAGCGTTCCCGTCGAGTCCGGAAACTTCGCCGCGTCGACATCAACGACCTCGCTAATCCGGCCGCTGCCGTTGCCCGCGACGAGCGCCGCGGCATCCGCGGCGTCGCTGGCCGCCTCGGAGGGCGACCGCTCGCCGTCGCCGTCCGGCTGGCCAAAGGATGAAAGATCCGACTGTGACATAGCGACTGCTTGCGTTGTTCGGATAAAAAGACCCGGCTTTCGGCCCTTCCGCTGGACGACCGTCAGGAGGCGACCAGCGGCCTGGCAATGATCAGTCCGACAACAAGGTATTTACCATGTCACACGCTACCAAAGTTTAGGATGACACCGCACGCAGACAACACGGAGAACGAGATGGAAACGGCTGAGCCCGATGGGGTTGCGACCGTCGAATCCTACGAAGTCGACGGCGGCGTGGTGTTTTATGACGCACAGAATCCGCTCGCGTGGGTCGAGACAACCGAAACGGTGCAGCTGAGTGAACTCACCTGAGTGAGTTCCTCGAACAACACCCATCCCTCCGCAGCGATCAACATCCAACGACGCGGACGACGACAACCTCCGGAACATTCCACCGGAACACGACATTCTTTTGCTCGCGGCGGCTCGAACAGTGCTGTGGTCTCTGACCCCAAAAACGGCGATGACGACGACTTGGTCGATCAGGTTGTCGATCCCGAAACCCGTTTTGCCGATCTCGAGTCACCGTTCGGTGATCCCGAACAGTCGGGGCTGATTCCCGAGGTGTCCTCGTCGTTCGAACCCACCGACACCGAAACGGAGACAGCAACGCCGGAATCGGCGGATTTTAGCGAAGTTGATCCCGAACTCCTCAACCGGTTTGTCCTGAGTGCCGTCCTGATCAAAGCCGGCATTATACTGTTCAGCGCGGGCGTTCTCGTGATCGGATTTCGTGGCCAAACTGGACTCGGCAGCGCAATCATTCTCGCTGGGGCGCTTGCAATCGTTCGGGCAGCACAACACTCGCGCACGCGACACCGAACCGGATCCACACATACTGAAACCCATCCGAGCCCCGGCACCGCCGATCAGACCAGCACCGACACGGCCGACAACAGCGCGACAGAACCGGACGTGGAGACGAACGCGACACCAACGCAGATACCGAACGACTCCGACGAACGGAACCGCTAATTTGTTCGACCACAAACCGGGAGTCGAATGCAGACTGTCCGCGACGACAATGGCAGCCGCTACCTCCTGCTCAAACGGTCGAGCGACACGAGTCTCGTCCGTGACCCCGAGTCAGGACACACGCAGTATCTCGAAAACAGCCGATTGACGACCATCGAGAACGACTCGCCACTCACGACGGCGGCCGAAGCGGTCGAGCCCGCGATCCGCCGGCTCATGACTGCAACGGCCGACGAACGTGCGCTTGGGCTCGTGATCGAACTCGTCGACCGCGGCCCGATTTCCGTGGTCGAACTACTCGAAATCGACGACCTGTGCGAAAGCGACCTCCATGGAATGATCGGCGAGTTTCGCGCCGCCGGGCTGCTCACCGAAGCCGACGCGGAGGGCCGACGGGGCTACGATGCAACGCCACTGGCGACGCGGGCGGTCGAACAGCTCCGAGCACCCGACGACGCCGACGACTGACCGCAGCCGACCCGAGCGGATGCAGCCGACACACGGAGTCAGTTGTCCCCGACATCCCAGCTGCTCAGTCGGCGATCTCACCCGGTAGCGCGAGCTCGGAGTCGGCGGCGCGGGTGACGGTCGAGCGGTTGGTCGTCGGATTCTTTTCGACCGTGATGAGGTCGTCTGCGGCCCCAACGAGTTCGTCGTCGTGGCTGACAATCAGAATCTGGCGAACGCCGAACCCTCGCATCTCATCGACCAGTTCGACCAGCCGACTGACATGGCCCGAATCCAAAAAGACGGTCGGCTCGTCGAGGATAAGCGGTGGCGTCGGCGCGGCTCCCTCGATTCCCTCGGCGAGCAGGCGATAGATCGCACACCGAAGCGAGAGATTGAACAACGCGCGTTCGCCGCCTGAAAGCTGTTCGGGCTCTAGGGGCTGGCCGTCCTTTTGATACACCGTCAGTTCGTAATCATTGTCGAGTTCGATTCGCGAGTACGCGTCGTTCCCATAGATGAGGTCGAACGTCTCGTTGAGCATGCGTTCGAGGCTCTCGACGTTTCGTCGGCGCAGTTCCGTGCGCAACTCGCCGTACATCGACTCGAGTTCCTCGGTTTCACGATAGACGGTTTCGAGACGGCCGACGCGCTCGGCGATCGTCTCGCGCTCGTCGCGACGCGATTCGAGTTCGCTGAGTTTGTTCGTCACGGTGGCAATGCGGTCGCGCAGTTCGTCGCGTTGGTCGCGATGCTCGGCGAGTTTCTCATCGAACGTCTCGAGGTGTTCTTCGGCGTTTGCCTTCCGCTTGCGAGCTGCCGCAACCCGGTCGTCATCGAACTGCTCGCGGAGCGCATCGCGCTCGGCGCGTTTGTCGGCCAGCCACTCGCGGCGCTCGTCGTTCTGCTCGGCGAGCGCCTCGCGTCGGTCGGTGAGCCGATCGATCCGATCGTCAATGTTCGCAATTGCCTCGCGAACCGTGTCGAGGTCGTCCAGCCGCGAAAGCGCGTCACCGACGGCCTCGCGTTTTGCCGTTTTGTTCTCGATCGTGGAACGGAGCTGCTCTGCGTCCTGCCGTTTCTCCTCGGCAGCCGCCGTCCGTTCGGTTGCTTGCTCGCGTTTTTCGGCGGCTGTCTCGCGCTCGGCGGTCGCCCGTTCACGTTTTTTCTCGGCGCTCTCACGGCGATCCTCGATTCGGTCGGCGAGCCGGTTGCACTCGTCGTCGATCTCACCGAGACGGTGTTCGATGTCGAGGAGCTGCTCGGCAGTCGCGAGTCGCTCGGCAACCGACTCGTGGTCGGCTTTTATTTTCTCGCACTCGGTTTCGAGGGTTTCGACCCGTGCCCGTTTCTCGTCGAGCGTAGTGACGTGTGATGCGTCGTCGATTGGCTGGCCACAGGTTGGACAGTTGCCCGCAGCGAGCAGTTCCTCGGCCTCGTCGACCGCCTCACGGGCGGTTTCGAGACGCGTTCGGGTTTCGGCGAGTTTCTCGCCGAGTTGCTGTCGCTCGGTTTGGAGCTCCTCACAGCGGGCAGCAGCCCCGCCGAGCGCGATGTCGACATCGGTGTTCTCGAACTGCGCGAGCAGTTCGTCCCGTTCGGTTTCGAGCGCCTGCCGTTCCGTGTCGTCCTCGTCGGCCGCAGCGTCGGCCTCGTCGGCCTCGGTTTCGAGCGTCTCGGCACGCGCGGTGGCCTCCTCAGCCTGTGTATCGAGGTCGGCTGCGGAGTCTTCGAGAGTGTCGGCCTGATTCTCGTAGGCCGTCGCCTCAACGCGCAAATCGGCGATTTCATCGCCGAGCGATTCGTACCGCTCGGTGAGTTCCTCGCGGCGGTCGGTAATCGCTTCGCCAGTTGCCGCCGTGAGTTCGGTCTCGGCGAGGGTCTCTTCGAGCGTTGTCTCGCGTTCGTCGCGCTCGGCGATGGCCTCTCGGCGTTGCTCACCGAGGTCGTCGCGCTCGGCGGCCGTTTCGCTGATCTGGGTTTCAAGCTGGTCGATTTTGGCTTCGAGTTCCGCGATGTCGGCTTGGTGTTGTTCGTAGGTGTCGAGAACGTCCTCGGCTTCGCTCAGTGCGGTTTCGGCGCGCGATCGTTGTGTTTTGTAGTGCTCGATCGCTGCCTCGGTCTCGTCGCGGTTGGTTTCGAGGTCGTTGAGTTGGGCGTGGAGGTTTTCGGCCTCTTTTTTTGCGATCTGTTCGTCGAGCTGTTCGAGCCGCCCGCGAGCGTTCTCGAGGAGATCCGAAACGGCCAGTCGAGCCTGTCCAGCGCGTTCACGGTAGGTTTCGAGCATGCCGAGTTGCAGGAGATCGTCGATCATGGTCTGGCGCTGCTGGGCGGTTGCGTTGATGAGTTTGTTGACCTCGCCCTGGCGAACATACGCGCAGTTGACAAACGCTTCTGCGTCCATCCGTACGAGGTCGGTCACGAACCGGCGGACGGTACGCGCGCCATCGCGGTCGATTCGCTCGCCGTCCGCGCGCTCGCCGTCGAGAACGCACTTGCTTGTGGTGACGCGGTCGCCGCGACGGCGAAGCTGTCGCTCGATGTGGTAGTCGACACCCTCGTGGGTGAACCACAGTTCGATTGCCGCCTCGTCGGTGCCGTTGCTGATGATCTCTTCGAGCGTGCCGGGGAGTGCTTTCGAGCCGTAGAGCGCGAAAAAGCAGGCTTCGAGCAGCGAGGATTTGCCGCTGCCGTTGAGCCCGTGAATAACGGTTACACCCTCGCGGAAGCTAACCTCGCAATCGCCGTAGGGCTTGAAGTTTGACAGCCGAAGCCGGGTGAATATCATAGGAAGTCCTCCATCGTGGTCACGCCGTCAGTCTCACTGCGTGAGTTGCGATCCGCATCCTGTTTCGTCTCTTCATCGGTGTTCGTCTCTCCGTTATCGACCATGTCCGCATCGGCTTTCGTGTCCGCATCGGCTTTCGTGTCCGCATTGTCGACCACGTCCGTATCGTCGGACGCCTCGTCGCGTTCGCCGTCCGCGAGCTCGTTGTTTTCGTCGGCAACACCGTCTCTCTCGATGGCGGGGTGTTCGGCTGTCGCGCTGTCAGCGACGGATTCGACCCTCCCGTCTACAGCCACCGCCTCGGAACCGTCAGAGTCAGTGGGATCGGTGGAGTCGTCGGCGTCCTGAGCGCTGGCCGCCTGTCGATCGCTCGGTTCGAACGCTGCGGGATCGGTTTCGAGCGCCTCGCCGAGTCGACGTCTGATCGTCTCGCGCACGTTGGCATCGGCGAGATCCGCAGACCGAACGGCGCGGTCGATGTCGAGCGTGGCCGACGACAGCCCCAACTCCTCGATGTGTTCGTCGACCGCGGCATCGGGGTCGGCAAAACGCACCGAGAGGTCGCTTTCGTCGTCGATTTCGCGTTTGTCGGTGACACGAGCGATGAGTGCGCCGCGGTCGACTGCAAACGTCTCGATATCTGCAGGCGCGACCGGGTTCCCATCACCGAGAATTTCGACGATAACAACCGCTTCATCGAGGTCGTGTTGGCGAACCTGTTCGCGGACGCGGTCGCTTCCCTCGTCCGCGTTGAGTTCGGCGCTCACGAAGACAAACGACCGGGTTTCGATCGATCGCTGGCGGATTTCGACGCCTGAAGGGCCCGGATTCTCGTCGTCGAACACGACCACGTTGTAGCCGCGGCCGTCGCGCTCGGCGGCGCTCGCGCGCTCGGTCGAACCACAGTAGGTCACCCACGTGTCGTCGATCCGTTCGATACCGCGTGTGTGGTTATCGCCGAGCAACACGGCGTCGAAGTCGACCGTCGATTCGTCGAGAACGGTGTCGGTGTCCCAGTCGGCGTGCGCGAACGGCGTGAACAGGCCGTGGCCGACGAGTGCTGTGTGAGTTGTGTCCGCACTTGGCGCGTCGTACTCGTAGGCGAGGCTGTCGCGTCGTGAGACAGGGACGTGGTCGAGACCGTAGAAGGCGACCGAGCCGCATTCGACCGGTTCGGAACCGAGCCGCGTAGCCAGATCGAGGCGCTCGAAGAGATCGAGCCACTGGCCGCCGCGGGTCGACTCGTGGTTGCCGACGACCGCGAGAAACGGGATCTCAGCGGCCGCGAGCCGCCGGAGTGCTGAGAGCGTGCCGAGCAGATCCGGAAGCTCCGGGCGGCGGTCGTGAAACAGATCGCCCGCATGAATGACGGCGTCAACCTCCATCTCGATGGCGTCGTCGATGACCTGTTCGAAGGCGCCCAGAAAGTCCGCGCGCCGCGCCGGCGAGTGATACTGCTGGTAGCCGATGTGGGTATCGCCGGTGTGGATCACCCGTGTCATTGGCTGGGTGTTACTCGTCTGCCGGTATATCGGTTCCGCGACTGACGGGTGTGTTGCCGGCTGTCGACCGCGTTGCAGTCGGATCGAGAGTGGACGGGTCGGCAGTGGTCGGCTCGTCGGTTCCGTGCGCCGATGCAAGCGTGTCGAGTGCGACCCGCCCTCGCGTGGCGAGTGTCGAATGGCCGTCCGACTGCGCGGCATCGACGGCGGTTTCGAGGCGGTCGAGACCGCCGATGTCACGAAAAACGGCGGCGCGATCCGGTGAATCGAGACACCGTTCGGCCTCGTCGATAATACCGGCATACGGCGGACGGGCGACCGCCCCGCCACTGCGGATCCGACGAACACCGCTGGCGACGACACCGCGGAGGTGCGAGCGAAACGTCATGCTCGTTGTGGCTGCGGAATCGACTATAAGATTTCGGCTGCCTGGTGGACGAACCCAGCAGGGAAAGGAGTACACAGAGGGCGCAACCGCGTCGATAACTCGGGAGGTGGGCTCGGAGTGCAGAGAAGACTCAGACGGTGAGACTGTACAGGCGTTTTCGTGCGTCGGAGAACGAAAACCGTGATTCGACAACGCCCGCGTCTTCCAGTCGGCTCAGTGCGTAGCGGACGGTTCGCGGCGGCAACAGCGTTTTTTCGGCCAGTTCGCTCTGAGTCAGTGTGTCGTTGTAATCGAGCACCTTGGCGACGAGTTTTGCGCTCGGCGGAAGATCACGAACCGCCTCCCAGCGGTCTGTCTGGGTGTCGGTTGAAATCGCTTCTTGTGCACTCATGGTGTCTTTCTGTGCGGGATGCCGTATGATAATACTTGCTATCAATCGGTATAACCGCAGGACATGCTTCAACGGCGGTGATATGAGCGGACTCCCCCGACCCGAAACCTCTTATTAACGACAGCCGTAGACCCGGCGATGACTGACACCGTGGACGACGTCGAACTACCCTATGAGGAGGCGGCGTCCCGACAGGAGAAAATCGAGGCGCTCCAAGAACGGTTGGGCGTTATCGAATCACAGAACGAGGAGATGCGAGACAAGCTCCTCGATGCCAACGCGGAGAACAACAAGTACAAACAGAAACTCGAGCGGCTCACCCACGAGAACAAGAAACTCAAGCAGTCGCCGCTGTTCGTCGCGACCGTCCAGGAACTCTCCGAGGAGGGCGTGATTATCAAGCAACACGGCAACAATCAGGAGGCGCTCACCGAGGTTACCGACGAGATGCGCGCCGACCTCGAACCCGACGCGCGCGTCGCGGTCAACAACTCGCTGTCGATCGTCAAACGGCTCGACAACGAGACCGACGTGCGCGCTCGCGTGATGCAGGTCGAACACAGCCCCGATGTGACCTACGAGGATATCGGTGGGCTCGAACAACAGCTTCAAGAAGTCCGCGAAACCGTCGAACTCCCGCTGGATAAGCCCGAGATGTTCGAGCAGGTCGGCATCAATCCGCCTTCCGGCGTGCTGCTGTACGGGCCACCCGGCACCGGCAAGACGATGCTTGCCAAGGCGGTCGCCAACCAGACCAACGCCTCGTTCATCAAGATGGCCGGCTCCGAACTCGTCCACAAGTTCATCGGCGAAGGGGCCAAACTCGTTCGGGATCTGTTCGAAGTCGCCCGCGAGAACGAACCCGCCGTGATCTTCATCGACGAAATCGACGCCATCGCGTCGAAACGAACCGACTCGAAAACGTCGGGCGACGCCGAGGTTCAGCGGACGATGATGCAGTTGCTCAGCGAAATGGACGGCTTCGACGAACGCGGCGACATCCGCCTGATCGCCGCGACCAACCGCTTCGATATGCTCGATCCGGCCATTTTGCGCCCCGGTCGGTTTGACCGACTGATCGAGGTGCCCAAACCCGACGAGACGGGCCGCGAACTCATCTTCCAGATCCACACCCGGAACATGAACGTCGCTGACGACGTTGCGTTCGCCGAACTCGCCGAGAAGGCAGTTGATGCGTCGGGTGCGGATATCAAGGCGGTCTGTACGGAGGCCGGAATGTTCGCCATTCGTGACGACCGCACCGAGGTTCGCCGACAGGACTTCATCGAGGCGTGGGAGAAAATCCAACTCGAAGAGGCCGAAGACCCCGGCAGTTCGCTGGCGTTCGCCTGAGGTCGGTTCCGTTGCAGGTCGTCGCGTCTCAGGCTGTGGTCAGTCCCCACGTGATCCGGTTCCAGAGTCGCTCGTAGCCGTAGTAGCTCACTGTTTTGATGACGTTTGCAGCAATCCCGATGTTGACCGCATCAGCCACGTCGCCAACGAATATCCACGCAACGAGGATGGTCACCAGAATCATCAACAATCGATAACAGAGCGTTTTGACGACCGCCCGCTTGCGCTGTTGGTGGGCCGATCCAGAAAACAGATCCCGAACCATAGCCGCTATTTCAGTGCCGGTTGCTTAAATTCACACGCCGGTCGTTACTCGTCGAAGACGACCAGATCACGCCGCCTGAGTCCGACCGAGACCTGCTCGTCGACAGCAGGTGGCGCGCGCTGGCACGTCCCAACCAATCGCTCGCCGGTCGATAGTTCGACTTCGATGTCGTAGTGTGAGCCCCGATCCGACACGCTCCGAACCGTTCCCGACAGCGTGATCTCGCCCGTCGAGCCGACCGTAACGGCTTCGGGTCGGAAGTGGACGACTGGCTCGGTCGATGTGAGCGGCTCAGCACACTCGATCCGTGTTCCGTCGACCACAATCGCCGGGACGTCGCCGTCGACCGACGCCGCCAGCGTGTTCGAGCGACCGAGAAACGAGCCGACAAACCGGTTCGGCGGCGACTGATACAGGCTACGCGGCTCGCCGACTGCGGCGACAGCCCCTTCATGTATCACGACGAGCCGATCCGCCAGCGACATCGCCTCCTGTTGGTCGTGAGTGACAAACAGCGTCGTCACACCGGTTTCGGCCTGAATGCGACTGATCTCGTCCTGAAGCCGGCGGCGCAACGTCGCATCGAGTGCCGACAGCGGTTCGTCCAACAGCAGAATATCGGGTTCCGGTGCCAGCGCGCGAGCCAACTCGACGCGCCGCCGCTGGCCGCCGCTGAGCTGGGCCGGCATCGAACCGT
>CAYWFO010000029.1:0-11666 GCA_964457485.1 uncultured Haloferacaceae archaeon
TCTGTATGTTGCACAGCACGATTCCTCAATTCTGAGAGAGATGCCGCTGTTTCACTGTCTTCGGTAAGAGCCTCGGTCGAAACCACCGACCGGTTCGGTTCGTCCACGCTCGTAATCGATTCGCCGACCGCTCGGGCGGTGTCGACCGGGGAAACGTACGTCGTCAACGAGACACATTTCGACGGAATCGTCGAACGGCGAACCAAGACGGTTGTATTCATGCAAGAAGTCGTTGAACTCGAACCCTGTCCGTGGGAATAAGACGCCGAGTCGTGGGAACAAACACGCCGAGTCGATGCCGGCTTATCGCGACCGGCAGTGCGGTGGCGAATCGGCCTCACCGAAGCCGCAGAAGCATCCGCAGAATGCCTCTTCGGTAGTACAACAGTCCTGCCGTGAGCACGAACACAGCGGTCGACAGCCCGTAGGAAACCTGGAGTGCCGAGGCAACGAGAACCGAACCGCCGCCGGTCACCGCCGAGAACAGCGAGACGATAATCGGCCACGAACACGAAACACACGAAAACAGTCCGAGTAGGCCGGCTGCGGCCGACCCAGCCGCGTCGAGGACGGTCACGTAGACGAGATACGCGAGCGCGAGGTAGCCAACCACGTAGATCGGCAGCAGGTTGATTGTGACTGACGCGCCGCTGTAAAGAATTGCCGGCCCGAATCCCGGCGGGAGAAACGCGATCCGAAAGCCCGTTGCCGCCTCGCCGATACCGACGCCGACGAGTCCGCCCGCAACCGCCAATAGCCCGAAGTACCCCGCAGCGAGTGCGATCGCCCGCCGCCTGACCGACCGGGTTGACGACGTGGGTCGGCTGTTGACGACCACCCACGCCGAAACGTTGAGCCAGATGAGCGCGTAGCCGATGAGCCGAACCGAACTGAGCGTCGCACTCGTGAGCGCGACGTAGAGCCAGATCGCTACCAGCTGACTGTTGACAAACAACGCCCAGTGGAGCCACCGAGTGGCGGGCACCGGAACCGAGAACGGCGCGTCTGAGGTGTCTGTCATTGTCACGCCTCAGATCACGAGCCCCTCGATGACGATGGCCACCAGCACGAAGCCAAGATAGGCGTTCGAGGCGTGAAACGCCCGGAACGCCGCGGCTTCGGTCTGTTCGTAGTGCAGACGGATGACGAACCAGAGGAAGACGCCACCGAAGACGACACCGGTCAGCACGTAGAGCCAACCGAGCGTGTTCGTTGCGGTCAGCGCGGCACCGGCCAACAGCGTCGCCCCGAGGTACCACAGGATGTGTCGGCGAGTCGCCGTCTCACCGCGAACGACCGGCATCATCGGGAAGCCGCCGCGCTCGTAGTCGTCTTTGTACGCTAGCGCGAGATTGTAAAAGTGCGCCGGCGTCCACAGGAAAATGAACGTCGCCAACAGCAGCCCGCCCCAGCCAATGGAGCCGGTGACCGCGGCCCAGCCAATGAGCGCGGGAAGCGCGCCGGCCGCCCCGCCGAGAACGGTGTTCTGGACGGTATTGGGCTTGAGAACCAGCGTGTAGACGACGCTGTAAAACAGAATAGCGACGAGGCCGAGCAGGGCGGTCAGCAGATTGACCGTCGCAAACAGCGCCAGCGCCAGCCCCGTCAGAACGAGACCGAAAGCGACCGCATTCCGGAGTGGAACCAGATCGGTCGCGAGCGGCCGGTCGTTGGTTCGCGCCATTCGGCGGTCGATATCGCGTTCGAGAATGTGGTTGAACGTGCCCGACGCACCGATGGCGAGCGAGCCGCCGACGAGCGTGGCCCCAACCGTGTATGTCGTCAGTCCAGGGCCTCCCGCAAGTGCCATCGCAGCCGCCGCAACCAGCGACAACAGCCACATCAACCGCGGCTTCATCAGCCGGAAATACGCATACAGCGTCGCCTTCGTTCGGGCAACAGGGTCGGATGGAATCGGCGGCCGAGCGGTCGAATCCAGCGGTTCGGATGGCTCGGGCGGCGCGGTCGGCACGTCATCCGGATCGCCGGTTTCGGTTTCGAGCCACCACGTGAGTGCGGCCAGGAGACTGCCAAAGATGGTAATGCCAACGAGCAGATGGACGGCAGAGAGCGCCTCGCTGACGGCAGTGGTCGCGACGACCGCGCCGAGGCCCGCCTGAGCGGGATACAACACGAGCGCGAGCGTCAGGGCCGACCGAACCCGACGGCGTGTGTTCGCCCGCCAGCCGTACACCGCCGTCGCCAGCACGCCGAAGCCGACGCCGACAGCAATGACTCGATGACCGAAAGCGATCCACCCGTCGGTCGTCGTCGGTACCGACCAGCCGTCGCCGCAGGCGGGCCATGCGGTGCAGGCGGCCGCCGCGTCGGTCACGGCGGTGGCGACGCCGACGAGAAGCAGAAAGTAGACGCCCATCGTCGTTGTCGCCAGCAACACCGGAAACCGGCCGGGTAACTGGGAACTCGAACTCACTGGAAGGGCATACGGCCGGGACATATTTAGGAGCCCCGTTTCGGTGAGTGTGGTCGGTAGCGCTGGTTCGACGGAACGCATCGGCCGTCGCGTTTCGGCTTGCAGATCTGCGGAGTCAGTAGGTATTTAGGCGACCCATTCTAAGTCGGATCAACATGAACTTCAGGCGTCTCGTACTCGGGTCGTTGCTCTCGGCGCTGGCGGTCGCGCTGCTCGCCCAGCCGGTTGCCGCCCAATCGGTCACCGCTGACCTGATCTACGAACTGGACAACAAACTGCTGTTGATCGCCATCCCGATCACACTGCTCGTCGAAGCCATTCTCATTTACGCCGTCATCCGGTTCAAAGACAACGACGAACCCAAGCCGACGAAAGAAAATCGTCGGCTCGAAATCACGTGGACCGTTGCGACTGCCGTGATTCTCCTGTTCGTCGGCGTCGCCTCCTACGGCGTGATGGCCGACCAGAACGTTACGTTCACCGGCGGCGAGGACGAGGTCGCACCCGAAGAGAACGATGTGCTCGTCCAAGCCGAAGCCTACCAGTGGGGCTGGGATATGCGGTACAACGCGAGTGACAACGGCTACCTCGATGAAGATCTCGAGTACGGCGGCTCCGGTGCAGGCCCAACGGTGGTGGTCCCAGCGAATCAGGACTTGTATTTCCAGATTGATTCAACTGACGTAATACACGGGTTCCACGTGCCCGAACTTGGACTGAAAATGGATGCGATTCCCGACCAGACAACGTACATCAAGACCAACGTGAGCGAGACGGGAACCTACCAGGGCTACTGCTCGGAGTACTGTGGCCTCGCGCACTCACAGATGTACTTCACCATTGAGGTCGTCGACCAAGACGAGTTCGACGACTGGGTTGCCGACGAACAGCAAGCCGCTGCCGAAGAAAACGGCGCAGAAGCCGACGAAGAGGAGCCTGATGTTGAAGCCGACAGCGCTGACGACGCCTGAGCGGTTGTAGTGTTGAAACTGCGACCGGCGAAGTCTCATTATGGTGTTGAAACTGTGACCACCGGTGGCTCGTTGTATTCCATGTTTGTAACCGAGTCGTGTTGAGTTCGGCCGATCGAACGACTGAGAGCGGGTTGATTCGGCCTTCGCCTCTGTGTCCACGACCCGCCAACACCGACCGGAGATCGTTGAACGTCGCAACCGCAGTCGCTTCGAGCGCATCATAAACAGGGATAGATCTCCTTTTTTGCTCAGCAAAGAGCCGGACAGCGACACGGTTCGCAAATCGAAATGTGAAAGAACGAAAACAGTGAGCTACACCAACATTTCTTCTTCGGCTTCGAGCAGTTCGTGGTACCGGTTACGAATCGTCACTTCGGAGATGTCGGCAACCTCCGAGACGGCCGCTTGCGTTGTTTTTTCGTTGGTCAACAACGCAGCGGCGTAGACGGCCGCTGCGGCGAGGCCGACTGGGGATTTGCCGCTGTGAACGCCCTGTTCTTTGGCGTTTTTCAGCAGCTGTTTGGCGCGCATTTCGGACTCCTCCGAAAGGTCTAGCGAGGACGCAAACCGTGGGACGTACTGTTCGGGATCGGCAGGTTTGACTTCAAGTGAAAGTTCGCGAACGACGTAGCGGTAGGTTCGGGCGATCTCGCTTTTTTCGACGCGGCTCACGTCGGCGATCTCATCGAGGCTGCGCGGCACGCCGGCCATTCGCGCGGAGGCGTACACACAGGAGGTCGCCACGCCCTCGATCGAGCGTCCCGGTAGCAGATCCTCGTTGAGCGCGCGGCGGTAAATGACCGAGGCGGTCTCGCGAACGTTGTCGGGGAGCCCAACGGCGCTGGACATGCGGTCGATCTCGCCGAGCGCCTGTTTGAGATTGCGTTCTTTGCTGTCGCGCGTGCGGAACCGTTCGTTCCATTTGCGCAGCCGCTGCATTTTCTGGCGTTGGCGCGCGCCGAGCGACCGGCCGTAGGCGTCCTTGTTTCGCCAGTCGATGTTGGTCGACAGTCCTTTATCATGCATCGTATTGGTCGTGGGTGCACCGACGCGGGACTTCTGATCTTTTTCCGCGCTGTCGAACGCGCGCCACTCGGGACCGCGGTCAACCGAATCCTCGGTGATGACGAGTCCGCAGTCGTCACAGACGGTCTCGCCGTGTTCGTCGTCGGTGACGACGTTCCCACTGCATTCGGGACACTGCAGGCCGTCGTGACTTTGTTCGTTTTCGGTCTCCGATTCAGTGCCTCGGCGTCGCTGTCTGGTATGCGAGCGGCCGGCCGACGTGGTAAATGTTCGTTCACTCATTGGTAGGGCGCGCCCGGCGCGAAGGACAAAAATCCGGGAGCTATCGTTGCCAATAAGAAGACAGAAGCTCACTTAAGCAGTTTGGTATGGCGACGAAACTGTCCCCACAGGAGCGAAAAACCGTGAACGTTCCTGATGAAATTAAATCAAATTTTTGATATTAAACGGGACTGTTTTGCGGTTCGCCACGCTTGATCCCGGTATGGATCCCGATCGAATCGTCTCGCTTGCCCCGAGCGCAACCGCTACGTTCGACGCGCTCGGCGTCGCCGATCGGATCGTCGGTGTCACTGCGCACTGTGCGCTCGACCGACCGACCGTCGGCGGCTGGCTAACTCCCGATTTCGATCGGCTCGATGAACTTGCACCCGACCTCATCGCCACGAGCGACGGCCTCCAGCGTGAACTCAGCGAAACGCTCAGCGAGCAGGGCTACCACATCCATCACCACGAACCGAACCGGCTGGAGGAGGTGTTCGACGGATTTCAGTCGTTGGCTGCGGCCGCCGGCGTCGACGCCGCAGGTAATCGACTGGTCGCAACGTGTCGACAGCGACTTGCCGCAGTCAACGACCGGGTCAAGACGGCCCGTCGCCAGTCCGACGAGTCGCGGCCGGTCGTCTACTGTGAGGAGTGGTCCGAGCCGCCGATGGCCGCCGGCAACTGGGTTCCCGATGCCGTCGTGGCCGCCGGAGGCCGCTACCCGTTCGTCGCGCCGGGCGAACGCTCAACCGAAGTCGACCCCGAGACGGTCGAAGCCGCCGACCCCGACCACGCCGTGTTGCACATCTGTGGAACCGGCGAACAGGTCTCACCCAGCCGACTCACCGACCGCGGCTGGGCCATCTCCCCGACGGTACATGTCGTCGACGACTCGCTGTTTAACCAGCCGAGCCCGCGACTCATCGACGGCATCGAGTTGCTGGCCGAGCGGCTGTATCCGCAGTAACCAACGACTGGCGAAAGCGTAGACGATATCACGTTCGGGGTACCATCCCGTCCGAGTTGTTTGTCGTGGGCGATTGGAGACGATGGGGATGGCCAATCCGGGACGACGGCGATAGCCGATCCGAGCGATACTGAACCGTATCATAACGGAGACCGGTACCGAACGGCACCACGACTGAGACGGTTAGCGAACTGTACCGCATTGCTCGCATACAGCCCGCCTGTGGCCGCTCTCATTCAATAAAACCGCAAGCAAGAGCGCTGTTAACCGGCCGTACCAAACCCCCTATTACGCCGTCTCCCGTCCGTTCTGTCATGAGTTCCATAGCAACGACCGAGGCGACGACCGGTGCTGAGACACCGACGCTCAGCCCGAAACAACAGCGGATTTTGCGCTATCTCCGCGACGCGGCACCAACCCAGACGTATTTCAAGTCCCGGTTGATCGCCGACGAACTCGATATGACGGCCAAGGAGGTCGGTTCGAACATGACGGCGCTGGTCGAAGGCGAACACGACATCACGGTCGAAAAGTGGGGCTACTCGTCGGGGACGACGTGGATGGTCACCACGGCGTAAGGGCGTTTTACCACAGGACGGGCGAGTGAGTTCCGTCCGTCTCGTGATTACTCAACGCTGATGTGCTCGTCCGCACGCGACGCGAAGTCCACCGCTTCCGAACCGAAGGAGTCCGCATACCGCACGAGCAAAACAAGGACTGTTTCGGCGCGAGCAACGCGGTACTCGTCGGTACGATTCAACAATCCAGCATCCTCCAACTGCCCGGCAGCGGTGCTCACGGTTGCCCGCGAGACATCGAGTCGGTCGGCGAGCTCGCTGCCGGTTGCGGCGGGTGAGTCGAGCAACGCAATCAGGAGTCGTCTCGGCGTGTTGCGGCGGAGATAGCCGAGCGCGACCTGCTCGAACGGCGAAAACTGGTCGGCGTGAAAAAACCGGCGGTACTCGCCGTCACGCCGCGAAACGAGTTCGTCGCGGTCGACGAGCGTCCGGAGGTGGTGTTGGGTTTCGCCCGTCCCGAGTTGGAGGTCGTCACGCAGTTTTGAAAAGTGCGCGCCGGGCGTTGTCGAAAGATAGCCCCGAATCGCGTCGGGAACGTCGCTCGTTGAAGCGCTGTCGTCCCCACTGCCGATACCGACGAACGGCGTTGCTGCTCCGAGCGCGGCAAACCGGCGGAGCGTCGTCCGCTTGCGTTCGTCGACAGGGCCAGTCATCTGTCGAAGGGTACTGTCGGTTAGGATATAAGAACTTCGCTGTTGTCGGCTTCGGCGAAAAAATGCGTTGAATGGCGGTTTCGGAGTGTTTCGAAAACGGAGACAACCCGATAGGAGGCAGAAACGGTCTGTATGCGTGTTGCGACGGGACGGTGCTTACTCCGATTTGTCGGTCTCGGTCAACAGTTCCTCGTCGCTCTCGTCGACCGGTTGATCGCCGATAATCGCGTCGCCGCCAGCGATATCAGTCGGCTCGCCGGTTTTGACCTTTTCGGCCTCCTGTTCGAGCTGTTCGATGTCCATCTCGGCAGCCTCGTCGATTTCGCCGAGAATTTCGTCGATGTCGTCGAGTCCGAGCATTTTCCGGGTTTCGTCGTCGAACTCCTTGCCGTCGAGTCCCTCGCTCTGCTGAACGTCGCTGCCGGTGAGCGTCTTGCCGTAGCGACCGACCAGGGAGGTGAGTTCCTGTGGCAGGATGAACGTCGAGGATTCGCCCTCGCCGATGCGTTCGAGCGTCTCCATGCCGCGTTCGATGATCGCGCGCTCGCCCATCGCTTCGGCGGATTTCGCGCGGAGAACCGTCGAGATGGCGTCACCCTGAGCTTCGAGGATTTGGCTCTGTTTTTCACCTTGGGCGCGAATGATGTCGCTCTGTTTGTCACCCTCGGCCTTCTCAACCGCGCTACGGCGTTCACCTTGGGCTTCGAGAATCATCGCGCGGCGGCGACGCTCCGCGGAGGTCTGTTGCTCCATCGCCTGTTGAACCTCTCGGGAGGGGTTGACCTCGCGAACCTCGACGCTCTCAACGCGAATGCCCCACTCGTCGGTGGGTTCGTCGAGTTCGGTTCGTATTTTGGCGTTGATTTCTTGACGCTTGTTCAGCGTGTCGTCGAGTTCCATGTCGCCGAGGACGGCACGGAGGGTCGTCTGGGCGAGGTTTGAAACCGCTTTTTTGTAGTCGTCGACCTCCAAAAACGCCTTTTTCGCGTCCATGACCTTGATGTAGACGACGGCGTCGGCGGTGACCGGCGAGTTGTCCCGCGTGATCGCCTCCTGTCGAGGCACATCAAGCGTTTGGGTTCGCATGTCGAACGGGTAGGTGCGCGAAACGAACGGCGGGATGATATTGAACCCCGGTTGGAGGAGCTTTCGGTACTCACCGAAGACGGTGAGCGCTTTCTTTTCGTATGCGTCGACGATCTCCACCGTTTGCCAGATCGTCGCCATGACGAGAAAGAGGAACAACAGGCCGACTGCGGTGACCGTCAGCGTCGCCTGCAGAACGAATGGTTCCATAAAAATAGGTTGGGCTGACACGCCCATAAGCGTTGGCTTCAGCCAACCGACTGCGTGCTGCAGTCGGGTTTCGGTTCGGGCTCCAGCGCCCGGGGAGCCCGCGGTGACGACGATCCAGCGGTGGCGACGGTACCGCGACAGCGATGACAGTGATGACGACGAGACAACGACAGCGATGACGACACGACACCGTACCGTCGTCTCTCAGCTACCGTTCGAACGCCGGATCGCGCTCTTGTTCTCCCTGCGTTGCTGACTCGTCCTCGCCGGTCTCAGCGGTCGTGTCGTCGGTGTCCGCATCGGCCGCCGTGTCGACACCGCGTTTTTCGGCAAACTCCTTGGCCGCGGTCTCGTCTTGTGATGGAGGATCGTCGTCCGCGCTGTCGTCCGCCTTTCGCGAGCGATCGGCAGCGAGTTCACGGTCGATGTCGTCCTCAACGACAGCCAGCGATTCAACGGTGACGACGTTTCCACCTCCGGGGTCGATCACCATCACCTCGGTTCCCTCAGCGATTTCGCCATCCATCGACCGCGCCGAATAAAACGGGTTGAAGCCACCGCCCTGGAGTTTGACCTGTCCGCCGGTTCGGGTGACTCGCTCGGTGACCCGACCAGTCATGCCGCGTAAACTCGCCGAATCGCTGGTTTGGGCTCTGCCCTTGCCGCCGTAGAAGTCGAACTCGTGATACACATAAAACGCGATCGAACCGAACAGCAACACCAACAGCGCCAGCGCGAACGGTCCGAGCGTGAGCAACGGGGTGAACGCTAAGCCGACGAGTCCCGCTCCGAGAAGTCCAATGCCGACGACAATGAAGTTCGCACCCGGCGCTAGCGCCTCGGCGAGCGAGATCAAGAGACCTGCCGTAATCAACAACAGCGGCAGTGTCTCCGGCGAGAGGAGACTTCCTTGGAGCGCGAGTGCCATACCGGTCGTAGGGCTTCGACGTGTTTAATGGTTACAGCCGGGTGGCCACGTCGCATCCAGACCGCCCCTCCGGCGCGAACAACGAACCACAACGCACCGTCTTACAGCGCCGTGAGCGCAAACAGCACCGTAATCAACACCCCGAAGGCGACGAAACTCGCGTGTTCGGGCGAGATGGATTCGGGTTCGATCGGGCCTCGCTCCGGTTGCTCGGAGGAAGTCTCGGCTTCAGGACCGACTTCGTCGATCGAAAACCGCCATTCTGTCTCCGGTTCGTCGGAATCGGATGTCGACTGCTGGCTGCTCATACCGGTGAGATGGTGCCGAGCAAAATAGGGTTACCGCCGGAGCGACTGGCCGCTGCGGAGCACGTTGCCGTCGAAGACAATCCCCCGTTCGGCGTCGACACTAACCGTTCGGCCGTCCTCGACGGAGTCGGGAATCGACACGTCGCTCACCATCGGAATGCCGAGTTCGCGTGCGACGACCGCCGGATAGCCCGTCAGTCCGCCACGGACATCGACGATGCCCCCGATTTTTTCGAGGCCGCCGGTGAATTCGCCTTCGAAATCGGTTCCGAGTGCGAGAATCGCGCCCTCGGGAATGTCGGAGAGGTCGCCATCATCGGGCCGAGACAGCGGTCCGGCGATCCGGCCGCCGGTGATCTGCTTGCCGCTGGCGAGTTTTTTCGCGGCGACGTGGATCTTGAGCATGTTCGTCGTGTTTGCGCCGTCGACCTCGGAGAAGAGCCCTGAAATGGCAACCACGGTATCGCCGCTCTCGGCGGCACCGGTCTTAATCGCCGCCTGCACGCTCCCTTGAAGAAGGGTGTCGACGTTGTCATCGTAGTGGTAATACTGTGGGGTCACGCCCCAGACGAGCGAGAGCTGCCGCCGAACCCGCTCGTTGGGCGTTGTGGCCACGATCGGCACCGGCGGACGGAACTTTGCGGCTTTGCGGGCGGTGTAGCCCGACTCGCTGGCGGCGACGACCGCCGCGGCACCGATGTCACGCGAGAGATACCGTGCCGACCGCGCGAGCGCTTCGGTTCGAGACTGGTCGGTCGCCGTCGGAACGTTCTGTTCGATCGTTTCGGCGTACTCATCGGTCGATTCGACGCGAGTAACGATGTTGGCCATCGTCTCGACAACCCGAACCGGATGGTTACCGATTGCGGTTTCGCCCGAGAGCATGACCGCGTCGGTGCCGTCGAGCACCGCGTTGGCAACGTCGGAGGCCTCCGCACGGGTTGGCCGGCGGGTCTTGATCATCGAGTCGAGCATCTCGGTCGCCGTGATAACAGGAACGCCCGCATTCACACATTTTTTGATAATTCGTTTTTGAACCATCGGAACGTCTTCGAGCGGGCACTCGACGCCGAGGTCGCCGCGGGCGACCATCACGCCATCGGCGGCCTTGACGATCGAATCGAGATTGTCGACCGCGCCCGCGCGTTCGATTTTGGCGACAACCGGGATGTCCGCGCCGAACGCCTCGAGTTGGTCGGCAATCGAGTAGACGTCCTCGCCATCGCGAACGAAACTGGCGGCGACGAAGTCGGCGTTCTTCTCGGCGGCGAGTTTGAGTTCGGCCAAGTCGCCCTCGGTGATGAGTTCGATGTCGAGGTCGACACCGGGGATGTTGACGCCCTTGCGGCTCTGGAGGTTGCCGCCCGAGACGATTTCGGCGGTGACATCCTCACCGTCGACGCCCACGACGCGGGCTTCGATTCGTCCGTCGTCGAGCAGAATCGTATCGCCGGGTTCGACTGCCGAAATCGACATCGAGAGGCCGACCCGTTCGTGTGTCGCGGTCGTTCCCGGCGCAAAAACGGCCTCCGAACCGGCTTCGAGCGTCACATGACCCTCGATTTCGGCCGTCCGAACCTCGGGACCTTTGAGGTCGACCATGAGCGCCAGCGACCGGTCGCTTTCGGCGTCCACCTGCCGAACCCGGTCGATGACAGTCGCCCGGTGGTCGGTCGTTCCGTGGCTCGCGTTGAGCCGGGCGACGGACATCCCGGCCTCGCTGAGCCCTCGAATCGTTTCGAGGTCGCTGGAGGCTGGGCCGAGCGTGCAGACGATTTTTGCGTTTCGCATAGGCGTCCATTTGAGTGTCGGCTTGAAAAAGCCATACCATCCAACCGGTTCGACAGTGCGCTTGTCGACCGAAAGACGTGTGACGACGAGAGAGTGAATCGCGTGGGAACGGGTTAGTGAACCCGCGTCCCGAGCGGCGAATCGCCGTGAGTTGTCAGGAGATCCGCATCGTCGCCGGCGGCCAGCACCATCCCGTTGGATTCGACACCGAACAGTTCGGCTTTCTCCATGTTGGCGACGATGATGATGCGTGTGCCGGCGAGCGCGTCGAGGTCGTGGAGTTGTTTGATTCCAGCAACGATCTGTCGGGTTTCATGGCCGATGTCGACCTGGAGTTTAGCGAGTTTGTCCGCGCCGTCGACCGAGTCGGCAGAGACGATTTCGCCGACGCGAAGGTCGAGCGCCTGGAAGTCTTCAAAGCTGATTCGGTCGGTCTCGAGCGGTTCG
>CAYWFO010000029.1:11766-15212 GCA_964457485.1 uncultured Haloferacaceae archaeon
CGGTTCGGCGGCTGTGTCGGGATCGTCAGTAGCGTCTGTCGTTGTGTCGGCTGTATCGTTCGTACCCGCTTCTGCGTCGGCTTCGTCCTCCGCCGTTGCATTGGCGACGCGTTGGTCGAGTTTTCGGTTCAGTGCTTCGACGCGTTCTTCCTCGATTTTTTCGAACAAAGCGTCGGGTTCGTCGAACCTCCCTGTGGGAGCCTCGCGAGCGACATCGACGGTCACCTCGTGAACCGAGCCGTCCTCGCCGAGTTGCTCCCAGAGCCGCTCGCACGTTTCGGGCGCTATCGGCTCGAACAGCACGGCGAGCGCCTTCGACAACTGCACACAGTCATAGATGACCTGGGCCGCCCGTTCGGGTTCGTCGTCAACCAGTTTCCACGGCTCATTGCGTTGGATGTACTCGTTGCCGAACCCCGCAAGCCGGATCGCGGCGTTGCCAGCCTTCCGGATCGAGTAGTCGTTGATGGCGTCGGCGAACGCCTCGGTCGCCTCAACGATTCGATCGTCGACCTCGGCCGAGACGGTTGCCTCGGGCGTCCCGCCGTAGTTGCGCGCCGCAAATAAGAGCGAGCGGTAGACGAAGTTACCAAGCGTGCCGACGAGTTCGGTATTGACGCGGTCGCGAAACTTGTCCCACGAGAAGTCGACGTCTTGCTGAAAGCCGCCGTTGGTGGCGAGATAGTACCGCAGCAAGTCGGGGTGAAAGCCCTCGTCGAGATACTCGTCGGCCCAGACGGCGCGGTCGCGACTCGTCGAGAATCCCTTGCCGCCGAGCGTCACGAATCCGGAGGCCATGATCGCTCGTGGCTCGGTGTAGCCCGCACCAGCGAGCATTGCGGGCCAGAAAATCGAGTGGTGCTGAATAATATCACGACCGATGACATGGACGATTTCGCCGCCCGCTTTCCACGTCTCCTCCCAGTCGTAGACGTCGCTGCCGACGCGGTCGGTGTACTGCTTGGTCGACGAGATGTATTCGATGGGTGCGTCGACCCAGACGTAGAGAACGAGGTCGGTTGCGCTGCCCTCGGCGTCGGCCTCGGCAGGGTAGTCGATGCCCCACTCCATATCGCGGGTGATACACCAGTCTTTCAGCCCGGATTCGAGCCACTCGCGGGGCTGATTTTGCGCGTTCGACGTGCCTTCGAGTCGGTCGAGAAAGTCCGAGAGATACTCCTCGAACGCCGAAACCTCGAAGAACTTGTGGGTGCGCGTGCGGTACTCGGCGGGGTTGCCGGTGATCGATGAGACAGGGTCTTCGATCTCGCCGGGTTCGAGGTGTCGCTGGCAGCCCTCGTCGCACTCGTCACCGCGGGCCTCTGCGCCGCAGTACGGGCAGGTTCCCTCGACGTATCGATCCGGGAGGTGCTGATCGTCGACCGGGTCGTAGGCGACCATGATTTCCTTCTCGTAGAGGTGACCGTTGGCGTCGAGTTCGGCGACGATTTCTTTCGTGAGTTCGGTGTTGGTCGCGTCGTGGGTGTGGCCGTAGTGGTCGAAGTCGACGGCAAACCGCGGGAAGGTTTCTTTGTACGTTTCGTGCCACTCAAGCGCGAACTGTTCGGGGGAGACACCCGCTTGTTCCGCGTTGACCGCGACTGGCGTGCCGTGCATGTCCGATCCACAGACGAACGCGGTTTGTTGACCGAGCGATTCGAGCGACCGCGAGTAGACATCGCCGCCGACGTAGGTTCGGAGGTGACCGACGTGGAGGTCGCCGTTTGCGTACGGCAACCCACAGGTCACCACCGCAGGCGTCTCGGTTGGAAACTCCTCGTGGCTCATTGGGTAGTGGTTGGCGAAGACGGCCTAAAAGCCGCTGATTTGCGGTCGCACAACGGGCGGTGTTCTACGCGGGCGGCGGGCGGTGGTGGCGGCTACGCTCGATTGCGGGGACGATCCGGTCTGCCGCCCGTTTTGCGCCGGGCACATTCGGGCCGTAGGGGCCGACTGTCCCGACTGCCAGCGCGCCCGAGACGTACAACGGCAGTGTGGTTCCCTCGGTTGTCTCCCACGCCAGCGAGTCGTCAGTCAAGAGGGGCAGTCCCTGATAGCCACGCTCCAGTGACAGCGCGTCGGCGACTCGGTCGACGAACGGATGGCTGTAGGCCGGCTCGAATCCCGTCGCTAGAACGATCCGGTCGGCGTCGATTCGACTGATGTCGGCTCGCTTGGCGTCATCCAACGTGGCCCGCAGGCCGCCACTGATTGGGGTTGTCTGCGTGATCTCTCCCTGAATGATCCGGCACTCGCCGGCGTCGAGTCGGCCGTCGAGCGCGTCGTAGAGATGTGGCGGAACCGTCGCCCGGTAGCGGGCTTCGCGGATTCGCTCGAGGCGGGCTTTCGAGGCTCGGCGATAGCAGTGGAGTTCGCGCTCGATGTGGTGCCAGTTGAGCCACGGCGGGTCGGCCTCCGAGACCTCCCACTGGAGGGGATGGCGACTCACCAGCGTCACCCGTTCGTCGAGGCCGGCGGCCAACTGGGCGGCGGTGATCCCGCCGCCAACAACGAGTGTGTGCTCGACAGTCCGGTTGGGGTCGAACCCGTCCCAGACGTGACTGACGCCGTCAACGTCGGCCGCCCACGCCGGGATTCGGTAGCGGTCGCCGTGGCCAACGGCGAGCACGCAGGTTCGCGTCCCGATCGATCCGATATCGGTCTCCAGGACGAACCCACTGTTCCGGGTCGAAAGCTCGTTACCGTCGCGGGCTTCGATTCCTTCGACTCTCGCCTGAATATGGAGCGTATCGAGCTGTTTGGTGTCGATCACGTGGTCAGCAAAGTCACAGAAGAGATCCAGCGATGGCCGATCCGGGTAGTCAACCGTTGGACGGAGTTCCGCCGTTCGATCCTGGGCCGCCGCAAACGATTCAAGCCCGAACGGTTCGGTGCCAACGTGTTGGACGTAGGTCGACCGAAGACTCTCCATTTTGCAGGCTCGTGCCTTCTGACGGAAGGATTCGAGCAGTCGGTCGTGGGGGTCGACGATCGCGATCTCGGCGGGCCTGAGATGGCTGTCTTCGAGCAGTCGCGAGGCGAGATGGACGCCGTGGACGCCGCCGCCGACGATCACACATTCGAAGCAGTTGGTTGTGGTCTCCGTGCGCATAGGGCCGCTTGCAGGCTCTTGCGGCGTGTAGTTAATAAGATCTTCGAACTGAATAACAACTACTATTTGTCTGCGCTGTTTTGTTACTAACACATGGATCGCGAGACAACACCCGTAACCGTGCTGTCGGGGACGCTCGGTGCCGGCAAAACAACGACGCTCAACCACCTCCTGGCCGAGAGTGGTGACCGCGAGTTGGCCGTGTTGGTCAACGATATGGGCGAGGTCAACGTCGACGCCGAACTTGTCGCCGAATCCTCCGATATTTCGGCCGAAGATGAAGAGCTGATCGAACTCGACGACGGCTGTATCTGCTGTGAGCTGCGCGGCGACC
>CAYWFO010000030.1:0-15085 GCA_964457485.1 uncultured Haloferacaceae archaeon
GCGGCCATCGAGGGATGGCTCCAACAGGGAACGCTTTCCGACGAGGACGCCTGGCGCTCGGAGTACACCCTGATCAGCCCAACGTTCGGACTGAAGGGCCGCGCCGATGCGCTTCGCCGCGGCATGCCGGTCGAACTCAAAACGGGAAAAAACACGACACGCGAGCCGCGGTTTCAGGACAAAATTCAGGCCGCCTGCTACGCGCTCATGTTGAACGAACGCGGCATCGACGCCGACACGGGCACCTTGTTGTACACGAAAAACACGACGCTCGAACGCACCGAAGAGTCCGGAGACCTCTCGCCGGCCAAGGAGTTTGCGGTCGGAAAGGGGCTGTTGGATTTCGTCGTCCGGAGCCGCAACGAACTGGCAGCAATGGAGGCTCGCGGCGAGATTCCGACCGGCTATGAGGCCGATGCGCGGTGTGAGTACTGTTTCGAACAGGATACCTGCATGGTCGTTTCGGGACGACTCGACCAGGAATCAAAAGCCGGCGCAGTGGGCCGACCGATTCCCGACGAGGAACGCGACTATTTCGATCGGTTCTACCGCGCACTCGAGGCCGAGCGCCGCGCGGTTCACGCGGAGTACCGCAAACTCTGGGAGCAGACGCCCGAGGAACGCGCTGACGACGACCGCGCACTGATCGATCTCGAACCGCTCGGTCGCCGCGAAATCGACGGTAACCGGTGGGAGATTCGTGCGCGAAAACCCCGCGAGGCCGTCTCGAAACTCCGCGAGGGCGACGTCGCGCTCGCAAGCGATGGTGATCCGGTTGCGGGCCACGCCGAACTCTGTCGGATCACCCGCCTCGACGAGGAACTCGTCGTCACCGCCGACGAACCGGTCGAGCTTCGCAGGCTCGATGTCTATCCCTCCGAACTCTCGGTCGACCGGATGTTGACCGCGCTGCACGATACGGTTCTCACAAGCAGTGCCGATCGCAAGGACATCCTCTTTGGTCGCCGCGAGCCGCAGTTCGGTTCGGGCGAGCGAACCTACATCGAAAACAACGCCGAACAGAACCGGGCGGTGAACCTCGCGGTCACCGCCGAGGACTGTGCGTTGATTCATGGGCCGCCCGGGACGGGCAAGACCTACACGATTGCCAGACTCATTCGCGCGCTTGTCGAGCAGGGAGATCGCGTGCTGCTGGCGGCGTTCACGAACCGCGCGGTCGACAACGCTATCGAGGCGCTACGCGCGCAGGGATACGAGGACATCCAACGAGTCGGCACGAAAACCGGGATTCGCGACGACATGCTCGATTTGCGACTCGAACAGCGTGGTGAGCCGAGCGAACGCGCCAGCGCACTACGAACTGCACCGGTGGTCGCGGCCACGACCGCCAGCTGTGGCTCGCGGATCATGCGCGAACAGTCGTTCGACGTGGCGGTCATCGACGAGGCCTCACAGCTGACCGAACCGAACACGATGGCGGCGCTCAACCGGGCCGACCGGTTCGTGCTCGTTGGCGATCACCAACAGCTCCCGCCCGTGGTGCAGGCGGCCCCGGATGTCGATGTCGATGTCGATGTCGATGTTGATTCCGCAGTCGCTGAGAGCGACGACACCACGACCGAGTCGCCGGCAACCGCGCTGTCGACCTCGTTGTTCGAGCGGCTCATTGAGCAGTATCCCGAGGCGAGTGTGATGCTTTCGCGGCAGTACCGGATGTGTCAACGGATTCAGGCGTTTTCGTCGGCCGAGTTCTACGACGGGGATCTTCGGCCCGCCACCGCTGCGGTCGCCACGCAGTCGGTTTCGGATCTCGTCGATCCCGCGTTGCTGCCGGCGGAACTCCGTGAGGCGGTGGCGTTCATCGATCCCGACGGCACCCGCGTCGGCAACACGAATCCAACGGAGGCTGATCGGGTTGCCGAGATCGTTGAGGCGTTTACTGACGCCGGCGTCGATCCCGACGCCATCGGCGTGATCGCACCGTTTCGCGCACAGGTCGCCGAACTGAGCCGCCGGGTCGACGTGACCGTCGACACCGTCGACCGGTTCCAGGGATCGAGCAAGGAGATCATCGTGCTCTCGTTCGTGGCGACCGGCCGTCTTGCGGGCCCGTTATTCGAGGACACCCGCCGGATCAACGTCGCGCTGACGCGGGCGAAAAAAGCGCTCGTTCTTGTTGGCGACCGCAAGGCACTCGCCGCCGAACCGTTCTACACGCGGCTTTTGGACTGGGCCGACAGGTAAGCGATCGAGGATTACGTCTCCCGTGGCGGTCGGTGTTCGATCGATATCTGAGTGGGGTTCGAGCGATGTTCGAGTGGGGGTCGAGCGATGTTCGAGTGAGGTTCGACCGCTGTTCGAGCCCAACCCGCGTCTGATTGCTTCGAACTGTTCGGGGGGTTGGTTGTTGCGTCGCCGACACGAGCGGTCGAACCGTTTTTATTGTCGCTGTGCCGACTTAGCCGCATGGAGGGGTTTGATGAGTGACCAGGGCGCAGATCTCGATTCGCTCACGGCGGCGGAGTATCAGGCTCTGATCGCCGAAAGCTCCGACGTGATTACCGTTGTCGACGTCACGGGAACGATCCGCTACCAGTCGCCGAACTCCGAACGCATCAAAGGCTGGCCGCCCGAGAAACTCATCGGCGAGAACATCATCGACTTCGTCCATCCCGACGATCGTGATCGGGTCGTCGACCGATTCACCTCGCTGCTCGGTGCGGTCGGCAGTATCGACGAGGAAATCGAGTTCCGGTTTCGTACCGAGGACGGCGAGTACATCTGGCTGGCGGTCACCGGCTCTGCGCCGGGAACGAGCATTCCACTTGACGGCTACGTCACCATCAGTCGTGACATCACGCAGCGAAAACGCTACGAGCAGCGACTACTCGAGCAACGAGACGACCTCGAAACGCTCAACGAGGTGTTGCGCCACGACATCCGCAACGACCTCCAACTCATCGAGGCCTACGCCGACATGCTGGATCAACATGTCGACGACGAGGGACGCGAACATCTCAAAAAAGTCCAACAGAGCGCGGACAACGCCATTTCTCTGACCGATACTGCCGGTGATCTCGCGAACGTCCTGTTGCGATCCGATACCGACGACTGTGCGAAGTTCATCGACCTGAAACCGGCACTCACCGCGGAGTTCGAGGAGGTTCGCGAACTGAACCCCGAGGCGACGATGACGATCACCGATCCGCTGCCGGATATCGAAGTCGCCGCCGGTAAACTGCTCTCGTCGGTGTTTCGCAACCTGCTGAAAAACGCGATTCAGCACAACGACAAAGACCGACCCGAGATCACTGTCTCGGTGCAGATTGCAGAGGAGACGGCCGTCGTCCGGGTTGCCGACAACGGTCCGGGCGTCCGCGACGAACTCAAACCCGAAATCTTCGGAAAAGGCGAAAAGGGTCTCGACAGCGCCGGCACCGGAATCGGGCTGTATCTCGTCCAGACGCTGGTTGAGAGCTACGGCGGATCCGTCCGTGTCGAGGACAACGACCCCGAGGGCGCGGTGTTCGTCGTCGAACTGCAGCGTGTCGGTGTCGACGACGCGACGCTCGATGGAACCGAGGAATCAGTGAATCTCGCCGACGTTCCCAAAGACGACTGAGGCGTATTCTGCGCTCGTTCGACTGCGACGACTTAGCCCTCCGAGCTGACCGCCGAGTCGTCACCGATTGTTTCGAGAACCCGCTCGTGAAACGCCTGCAACACGGCGTTTTCGTCCTCCGCAAGCACCACATCGCTGGCCAGCAACGTCGCCAGCCCGAACCCACGGGGACTCGGCGAGTCGACGGTGTGTGAGACCACCTCGATCTCACCGGTCGATAGCCGGCGGACGAACGCTTCGAGTCGGTCGACGGCGAGTTTGTCTTCGATGAGTTCGCGGTAGGTCTCCTCGATCACCGCAAACGAATCGAGTTCCTGGGCGAACGAGAGCAGCATTTCGCTCGAAACCTGTTGTTGGGCGGCGGATTTCTCATAGCCCTTGTACCGCTTGAGAATCAACAGCGACCGCGTTGCGGTAATCCGAAAGTACCGCTGAAGCAGGTCGGTTCCGTCGAGTGCCGCCCGGAGGTCGGCGACGACACGGTCGGGATCCAGCGTTGCAATCACCGCTGCGATGTCGATCTTCCGGTTGAGCGGCATCGACACCGAAAACCCGTTATCGGCGACGGCGACCTGGACGTTTGCGGTCGCCCGTTGGGCACAGGCGTACGCGACCAGCCGCGAGAGTCCATCGTTGAATCGTCTGCCGTAGCCCGAATGCACGTAAAATCGCCGCCGGTACTCGGCTCGGTCGATTTCCTGTTCGACCACGAGTCGGTCTGGCGTGCTGACGCCTTGTGCGCCGAGATACTTGCGCTGGTGGTCGAACAGCCGGCTGAGCGCCCGAACACAGTTCTCGTCGATCGGAAACGTCCGCAGCCAGCTTCTGACCGCCGGTCGCCCGCCCGTTTCGAGTTTCTCGCACAGTTCGGCCTGAAACTCGACAGTTGCGCGGCCCAGATCGTACGACAGCGGCAGTCGTTCGGAAAACCACGAGGGGACGGTGGGGCGCTCGCTCGTGGGTTCGACGTACACCTTCGAGCCAC
The DNA here is from genome assembly GCA_964457485.1 of uncultured Haloferacaceae archaeon. Taxonomy (GTDB): domain Archaea; phylum Halobacteriota; class Halobacteria; order Halobacteriales; family Haloferacaceae; genus PL-Br10-E2g29. The sequence continues at coordinate 4,569 of CAYWFO010000030.1, forward strand.
GTCGGTAGCGGTACGCGAAGTTGCGCCCGCCGAGTACGAACACGTCCCCGGGATCGATCGTGTCGAGATAGGCCTCGTCGAGCGTGCCGACCCGCTCGTCGCTCGCGGTGCTGATGACGGTACAGCTAAACGAATCCGGGATCGTCCCAATATTTGTCATGTAAATAACGCGGGCGAGTCGACCGCGCTTGCCGATCAGCGGCTCGCCAACGTCGAAGTCGGGATGATGGTGTGCGCCTTCGGGTGGATCGTTTCGGTCACGCCAGATTTTCGCATAGACGTGTTTGTCCTCGAGGCCGGCGTAGTCGGCGGTGAGATACCGCATGAGTTGTTCCCAGTTACTGTCATCGAACGCGCGGTAGGGATACGCCTGCTGCAGGACGCCCCGCAGGTCGTCCTCGCGCCAGATCCGGTTGATCGCCATGCCGTAAACGTGTTGAGCGGCTACATCGGCCGGATTCTCGGGAATGAATACGCGGTCGACAACGCCCGCGGTCGCCCGTTCAAGCATCACCGCACACTCGACGAGTTCGTCGCGATCCAGCGCGATGACGCGCCCCGAAACGGTCTGGCCCAGCTGGTGGCCCGCCCGGCCGACCCGCTGGAGCAACGCGGCGATGCTTTTCGGCGAGCCGACCTGGACGACCATGTCGAGCGTCGGCATATCGATCCCGAGTTCGAGACTGGTCGATGTCGTCACCACGTCGAGTCGACCGGTTTTCAGGCCGTCTTCGATTTCGGTGCGCCGCGATTTCGAGAGACTTCCGTGGTGACAGCCGGCGTTGCCGTCGTCGTAGGCGTCGGGAAACCGCTCGCGGAGGGTGTGGAGGATGCGTTCGGCTCCCGAGCGGGTGTTGGTGAAGACGAGCGTCGTCGTGTTCGCCGAAATCAGTTCGTGCAGCCGGTCGTAAAATCGGCCCTGAACAACGCTTCGGGGCGTCTCGATCAGGTCATCGGTCGGACACTCCAGTTGCATGTCGAACTCGCGGACGAACCGCGTGTCGACCAGTTCGTACTCCCGTGGCGGCCCGCCCGGCGACTCGCGACCGACGAGGAACTCTGCCACGGTCGACAGCGGTTCGACGGTCGCCGAACAGCCGATGCGCGTCGGCGACGTGTCCGCCATCGCTTCGAGGCGTTCGAGCGAGACCGAGAGATGCGTGCCGCGTTTGTTGTCGGCCAGACTGTGAATTTCGTCGACGACAACGTACTCGACCGATCGGAGTTTCTCGCGAAACTTCGGCGAGTTGAGCAGAATGGCGAGCGTTTCGGGCGTCGTGTTGAGAATGTGTGGCGTCTCTTCGAGCATCGCCTGCCGTTCGGTGCTGTCGGTGTCGCCGTGGCGAATCGCGTGGCGAACCTCGGTGTCGACGCCGTCGGCCGCGAGCCGGTCGGCAACCGATTCGAGCGGGCGGGTGAGGTTTCGGTGAATATCGTTTGCCAGCGATTTCAGCGGCGAGATGTACAGACAGTACACCGCGTTGTCGAGGCCGTTTTCGGTTGCCTGTTCGCGACGAAACAGCTCGTTGATGATCGCCGCAAACGAGGCGAGCGTTTTGCCCGATCCGGTCGGCGAACAGATGAGGACATTGTTGCCGGCGTCGATGTGGGGAATGGCCTCGCGCTGTGGTGGCGTAAAAAAGCCGTCGTTGGTGTCGACGAACGCGCCGAACTGGTCGATCCACCAGTCGGCGAGCGCCGGTTCGAACCGCGAGAGTACGGCTCCGTCCTCTATGGTGACGCGCTCGGGATCGAAATCGAACTCTTCGTCGGCGTCGGCGGCTCTGTCGATGAGGCGCTGTCTGGCCGACGATGGCATTATGATATGTTGGTCGTCGCGTCGTAAGTCGGTTGTGCTGGTGCCGACGTTCCCGATGGGCTCGTCTCGATTTTATCGCGCCCAAACGTCTTTGCCGAATCGGGCCATCGCCTTACGCATGGATCTGACGTTTCTCGGTACGGGCGCGGCACTGCCGATTCCCGGGCGAATGCAGACCGGGATTCTCTGTTCGGCCGACGACCGCTCGCTGCTCGTTGATTGTGGCAGCGGCGTTCTCAACCGCCTGTCGGAAACTGATGTCGGCTACACAGGCGTCGGTACAGTCCTTCTGACACACCACCACCTCGACCACGTCGCCGATCTGTTGCCGTTGCTCAAGGCGCGCTGGCTCGCGGGCGAGGAGCAGCTCGAAATTGTTGGCCCGACGGGAACCAAACAACTCGTCGACGGACTGCTCGACGTCCACGACTACCTACAGGGGCGGTGTGACCTCCGGATTCGCGAGGTCGTCGCCGGCGAACAGTTCGCGGCGGCGGGCATTGGCATCGACAGCCACGAAACCCGTCACTCGATGGACGGGCTTGCCTACCGGTTCGCGGCCGACCCTGACAGCCGGCCGGCGTTCGCCTATACGAGCGACACCGAGGCGTTCGACGGCATGGCGCGCTTTGTCGACGGCTGTCAGGTCGTCGCACACGACTGCTCGTTTCCCGACTCGGTCGAGGTCTCGGGCCATCCAAAACCGTCCGAAATCGGCGAGACGTTCGCCGACAGTACCGTTTCTCACCTCGTGTTGACACACCTATACCCGCCCACGGAAGGCCGCCACGAGGAACTGTGCGAGTCGGTCGCTGCCGGCGGCTTCACCGGTGATGTCAGCGTTGCCCACGACGGACTCTCGCTCCGGGTCGGCTGAGTTGTCGTCGCTCCATCGGTTGTCTGGTTCATCGAAAACACCCAGCGGTGTCATTCGACTGCCGCACGCTCGAACGACTATCCACTTCATTGATCCGATCGTGCAACCGAATATCATTTCGCCATCCCGTCCACGGCCCGCTTATTTAACAGCCAGAAGCGATCAGCACTGAATAATGAGTGGGCCACTCGAAGACGACTTCGGCCGGGAGGTGACCGGCGTCCGAATCTCGCTGACAGACCGCTGTAATTTCGACTGTGTGTACTGCCACAACGAGGGGCTGGGCGACACCCGCGGACCGATGGAACCCGCTGACGACGAGATGACTGCCGACGAAGTCGTCCGCTTTCTGTCTGTCGTCGAGGAGTTCGGCGTTCGCAAGGTCAAATTCACCGGCGGCGAGCCGATGTTGCGACAGGATCTCGAAGAGATCATCCGCCGAACGCCCGACTCGATGGAGGTCTCGCTGACGACCAACGGAACCTTTCTGCCGGGGCGCGCCGAGGCGCTCAAAGCTGCGGGACTCGAACGCGTCAACGTCTCCCAAGACGCGCTCGATCCCGACGCCTTCGCCGAAATCACGAAATCCGGCGCGTACGAACGGGTGTTGGAAGGTGTCCAGGCAGCGCTCGCTGCCGGGTTGGATCCGGTCAAACTCAACATGGTTGTGTTCGAACACACCGCGGGCTACGTTGAGGGAATGGTCGACCACGTCGCCGACAACCCCGGACTGCGACTGCAACTCATCGAGTACATGCCGGAACTCACGGGACGACCGGAATGGAACATCGACATCCAGCGCGTTCACGACTGGCTAGCCGACCTCGCAGACCGCGTTGAGCACCGCGACATGCACAACCGGAAACGCTACTGGATCGGCGGCACCGACGACACCGACGGCGGAATGGTCGAAATCGTCGATCCCGTCGAAAACCCCCACTTCTGTGCGAACTGCCACCGCGTTCGCGTGACACACGAAGGGTATCTCAAGGGGTGTCTCAACCGTAACGACGACCTCCGGCCGATGGGTGAGATGACTCGTTCGGAAATCCGCGAGACGTTCCGCGAGGTCGTTGCCAATCGGGTGCCGTACTACGGCGAATATCTAGTTCGTGACGGCGAGGGTGGCTGGGAGTTCAATGAGGCGTACCTCGACACCACTGAACCGTCAGTGGGCTAATTTCGCTGCAAGCGCGGTCGGTTCGATCGGTTCGGCGAACAGTGCGACGAATCCGTCCACCAGTACGGCGAGCCGATCAGTCAAGCAGTCCAATATCTTTGGCAATCAAATCCTGCAACTGTGATTTGAGGACGGGATCGACCTGTGCGCACTGCTCGCCGTCGTGGCGCTTTTCGTTGTGGGTTTCGAGCGTTTCGCGGAGTGCCGACAGCCGGACGCGGGTCTCGGTTCCACACGGCTCACAGACGATGGGCACCAGTGGGTCGTCGTTGTCGTCGGCCATACAGGGCTGTCATCGGCAGACACTAAAACCGAACCGGTTTTTCAACCCACGAGTAGCGCCGTCAGAACCGCCGTGTGACGGTGACACATCCCCGTCGGGCTTCCGTGATGCTTAAGTGATCAACCGGGCTTTTCACGGACGTAGTACTGTAGGGGCGACCGGCCCCGAGTCCGTGACGGGCGACAATACGACCGAAAACCGCGGGTTGCGGTAGCCAAGCCTGGCCCAAGGCGCAGGGTTGCTAACTCTGTGGCGTCACTGCCTCCGGGGTTCGAATCCCCGCCGCAACGCTCGCACAACTGAAACACTAGCTATGAGTGCAGAAGAACCAGAAGACGGCTTGACGGAGGAGGAAGAAGAGAACCTCCGCTACTTCGTCCGGATTGGTCAAACCGACCTTGACGGGACGAAAAGCGTCGAGCGCAGTCTCACCGACATGAACGGCATCGGCCAGCGCACCGCCCGCATCGTTGCGGACGCTGCGGAGGTCGATCGAACCGCAACCTTCGGCCTGCTTGACGAGAGCGACATCGACAGCGTTGTCGACGTCGTCGAAAACATCGAAGATCACGTCCCCGAGTGGATGGTCAACCGGCAACACGACTTCTACACCGGGGAGTTCACCCACATCGTGGGCACCGATCTCTCCCAGCAGCGCCGACAGGACATCAACCGCATGCAGATGATCAACTCCTACAGAGGCGTTCGACACAAGCGCGGACAGAAAGTTCGCGGCCAGCGCACCAAGTCCACCGGCCGAACCGAGGGGACGATCGGTGTCAACGTCGAGCGGATCAAAGAGGAACAGGCCGCAGAAGCGGCCGGTGATGAGGAATGACGACCGGAAAAAACACCAAAGGCTACGAAACGCCAAACCACCCGTATCAGGGCGAACGTATCGCCGAGGAGAGTGGACTGCTCGGCCGCTATGGCCTAAAGAACAAAGAAGAGCTCTGGCGCGCCCAATCGGAGCTTCGCTCGATCCGACGTGAGGCCCGTCGTCTCATCGGCGAGGCACAGGGCGACGTCGAGAAAGCCGAAGTCGCCGGCAGCGAGTTTCTGACCCGCCTCCGCCGCTACGGCATTCTCGGCGAGAACGACAAAATCAGTGACGTGCTGTCGCTCGACGAGACCGACATTCTCGAGCGGCGACTCCAGACGGTTGTCTACCGAAACGGACTCGCCAGCACGCCACAGCAGGCGCGGCAGTTCATTACTCACGGCCACATCACCGTCGATGGCGCACGCGCAAAGGCTCCCTCACGAAAAATCGAAGCCGGCGAGGAGGCACTCGTCCAGTACGACGAGCGCAGCCCGCTTGCCGACGACCTGCATCCAGCACGAGCGGAGGCCCAGGAGTAACCTATGAGTGACTCACAAGACGACACGTGGGGAATCGCCCACATTTACTCATCGTTCAACAACACGCTGATCACGATCACCGACCAGACTGGTGCTGAAACAATCGCCAAGTCCTCCGGTGGAACCGTGGTCAAGCAGAACCGAGACGAAGCGTCGCCCTACGCCGCCATGCAGATGGCCGAGGTCGTCGCCGAGAAAGTCAAAGCAGCCGGTCTGTCCGGGCTGCACATCCGCGTTCGCGGCCCCGGCGGCAATGACAACAAGTCGCCCGGCCCCGGTGCACAGGCAACCATCCGCGCGCTTGCCCGCGCCGGCATCGAAATCGGCCGCATCGAGGATGTTACGCCGATTCCGCACGACGGAACCCGCGCGCCGAAAAACAAGCGAGTCTAACGATCCATGGCATCCGAATTCGACGTTGAGTTCATCGAACGCAACGAACGAGCCGCACGCTTTGTCGTTCGCGGACTCACGCCAGCGCTCGCCAACGGTATCCGCCGCGCGATGGTCGCTGACGTCCCGACGTTCTCGATCGATGCCGTCCGGTTCACCGAGAACACGTCGGTGATGTTCGACGAGATGATCGCGCTCCGACTCGGGCTGATCCCGTTGACGACGCCGCTCGACGACTTCGAGATCGGCGACACGGTTACGGTAGCGCTCGACGTAGAGGGGCCGCAGACCGCGTACTCGGGAGATATCGAGTCCGCCGACGATCTCGTCGTTCCGGCCGATGAAAACGTGCCGATTATCGAACTCAAAAACGGCCAGCGTCTCCATTTCGAGGCCGACGCGGTCTTGGATCGTGGAAAAGACCACGCCAAACACCAAGGCGGCGTCGCGGTTGGCTTTCGACACCTCCAGTCAGTAACCGTCGGTGACGACATCGGTGAGTTCGACGAACAGGAGCCACAGATCCTCCGCGGGGCGATCGAAACCGATGAGGGAGTCGTTCTCACCAGCGAGTTCGACCACGACCTCACCAAGCGGTATCCCGGTAAGCAGCTGACAGTCGAAGACGTGCCGGGAGCCTACGTGTTTCACGTCGAGACCGACGGCTCGTTTGGAGTCGAAGAACTGGTGCTTCGCGCCGCCGAATCACTCGGCGCTCGCGCGGACGAACTACACGACGCAGTCACCGTTTAGCGGCTGCAACACACGCACATGATGAACCACACGATCCATCCGGCCGCCCGCTCCGCCGACTCGGTCGGCAACGTCGACACACCGGTGTCGCCCACTAGCGCGAGCGACCGCCAGCGCTCGATGACAGAGCGCGTCTGTGAGATCGAAAGTGGTAAGACGGCATGTGCGGTACTCCGGAGTGCGAGCAGGGATAGCCAAGTCAGGCCAACGGCGCAGCGTTCAGGGCGCTGTCCCATAGGGGTCCGCAGGTTCAAATCCTGCTCCCTGCACTCCGATTTCTCTCAGGAGCATTATTATGAGCAGTAAGACGAATCCGAGACTCCAGAGTCTCATCGCCGAGCTACAGTCGGCCGCAGGCGAGTCAGACGCCGCCGTTTGGCGCGACATCGCCGCCCGACTCGAAAAGCCACGGCGCAACCACGCAGAGGTCAACCTCGGCCGTATCGAACGGTACGCCCGCGAGGACGAGACCGTTATCGTGCCCGGCAAGGTGCTGGGCAGTGGTGTGCTTGAAACAAACGTCACCGTCGCCGCCGTCGACTTCTCGTCGACCGCCCGCACGAAAATCGGGCAGGTTGGCAACGCTGTGACACTCGAACAGATTCTCGAGGACAATCCCGCTGGAAGCAACCTTCGGGTGATCCAATGAGCGCCGCCGAGTTCGAGGTCGACCTCGTTGTCGACGCTCGCGACTGCATTCTCGGCCGCGTCGCCAGCGAGGTCGCCCAACGCGCACTCGCCGGCGAGCGAATCGCCGTTGTCAACGCCGAACACGCCGTTATCACCGGCAACGCGGAGTCGACGATGGCGACCTACCGAAAACGCGCAGAAATCGGATCCGACAGCGGGCCGTACTATCCGAAACGACCTGACGGAATCTTCAAACGCGCAATTCGCGGCATGATTCCGTACAAAACGAAACACGGCCGTGAGGCCTTCGAGAACGTTCGCGTCTACGTCGGCAACCCGTACGACGAGAGCGGTGAGGTTCTCGATGGCACCTCACTCGACCGACTGTCGAATATCAAGTTCATCTCGCTGGGCGAGATTTCGAAGAAACTGGGGGCGAACGTTACATGGTAACCAACACATCAGGCAAAAAGAAAACGGCCATTGCTCGCGCGACCGTCCGCGAAGGCGAAGGTCGCATCCGCATCAACTCCCAGCCCGTCGAGCTGGTTGAACCCGAGATGGCCCGGCTGAAGATGCTCGAACCGTTCCGCATCGCCGGTGACGACCTTCGTGACAGCGTCGATATCGACGTGACGGTCAACGGCGGGGGTTTTAGCGGCCAGGCGGACGCCGTTCGCACGGCGCTGGCCCGTGGCCTTGTGCAGCATCTTAATGATGCTGAACTGCGTGAGGCGTACATGCAGTTCGATCGCTCGCTGCTGGTCAACGACGTCCGGCAGTCCGAAACGAAAAAATGGGGTGGCCCTGGCGCGCGCGCACGCTACCAGAAATCCTACCGCTGAGGTGAGAACGATATGATGATCCCAGTCCGGTGTTTCACCTGTGGAACCGTTATCGGTGAACACTACGAGGCGTTCGAAGAGCGAACCAGCGACGGCGAGGATCCTGCTGCCGTCCTCGACGATTTGGGGCTGACCAGACACTGCTGCCGACGCATGATGGTCAGTCACACGGATCTCGTCGACGTTGTTGCCCCATACCAATGAGAGGCCAGTACAACCGCTATGAGAAGGCCCGGATCCTTGGCGCACGCGCGCTGCAGGTATCCTACGGCGCGCCCGTACTCATCGAGACGGCCCAGAGCGAACCGATCCTCATCGCCGCCGAGGAGTACGATGCCGGCGCGCTGCCGTTTACCATTAACAGAGACCAATGACACAAATCAGCTCAGTTTCACTCCGACGCGTGCTCGACTCCCGTGGCAACCCCACGGTCGAAGCAGACGTCCTCACCGAATCCGGCGGCTTCGGTCGCGCAGCCGCGCCATCGGGCGCATCGACCGGTGAGTACGAGGCGATCGAACTCCCGCCGACCGAGGCAATCGCCAACGCCCGCGAACACGCCGTTCCCCGACTGGTCGACTCCGTCTATGCGGGCGACCAGCGTGCGGTCGACGCCGCCCTTCGCGCGGCCGACGGCACGGACAACTTCTCGGAAATCGGCGCAAACAGCGCGGTCGCCATCTCGATGGCTGCCGCCAAAGCCGCCGCAGACGTGCTTGGTGCACCGCTGTACCAGCATCTCGGCGGTGCGTTCCGCGGTGACAACTTCCCGATTCCACTCGGCAACGTCATCGGCGGTGGCGAACACGCCAAAGACGCGACCGACATTCAGGAGTTCCTCGCCGCACCGGTCGGCGCGCCGAGCGTTTCGGAGGCCGTTTTCGCCAACGCGAAGGTCCACGGCGAGGCGGGCAACATCCTCGACGAACGCGGAATCGGTGCCGGCAAAGGCGACGAAGGTGCGTGGGCTCCCCCAATCTCGGATGCCGACGCGTTCGAAATTATGGACGAGGCGACGGGTCGCGTCGAAAAGGAGGTCGGCTTCGAGATCCGCTTTGGACTCGATGTCGCCGCCGCAGAGATGTTCGAAGACGGTGCCTACCAGTACAGCGACGGCGAGAAATCAACCGACGAACAGATCGAGTACGTTGCCGGTCTCGTCGAAGCGTACGATCTCGCGTATGTCGAAGATCCGTTCGATGAGAACGACTACGAGGCGTTCGCCGAACTCACCGAACAAGTCGGCGACCGGACGCTCATCTGTGGTGACGACCTGTTCGTGACCAACGTCTCGCGGCTACAGGATGGCATCGAGCAGGGTGCAGCAAACAGTATTCTCATCAAACCAAACCAGATCGGCTCGCTGTCGGATACGTTCGACGCGATCGAACTGGCGGTTCGCAACGGCTACGAGACGATCATCTCACACCGGTCGGGCGAAACCGAGGATACGACGATTGCACACCTCGCGGTGGCAACCGACGCCGACTACATCAAGACCGGCACCGTCGCCGGCGAACGAACCGCCAAGCTAAACGAACTAATCAGAATTGCGGAAGACGCAGTATGAGCGACAACGAAACCGAAACACTCGACAAACAGGACGCCGCGGCCGACGAGGTCGACGCCGAGCCTGTCGACGCCGAACCGACCGCCGAGGAAGCTGTCGAGGAGACAGCCACCGAGGACGAACCAGCACCCGAAGCCGAGGCGGCAGACGCCACCGTCGACGAGGCTGACGCCGACGCCGACGAAGCGGCCTCGCCGTTTGACGACGACGTCATGCCCGACGAGGAGGTCGACCTCCTCATTCCCGTCGAGGACTACCTCGGCGCTGGCGTCCACATCGGAACTCAGCAGAAGACTAAAGACATGGAGCGGTTCATTCACCGCGTCCGCGACGACGGTCTCTACGTCCTCGATGTGAGCCAGACCGATAGCCGCATTCGCGTGGCTGCGGATTTCCTGGCCGACTACACCCCCGAGCAGATCCTCGTGACTTCCTCGCGACAGTACGGTCGCTACCCGGCGAAAAAGTTCGCCGATGTGATCGGTGCGCGCGCGCGAACCGGCCGGTTTATTCCGGGAACGCTCACGAACCCCGACTATGCGGGCTACATCGAGCCCGATGTCGTGGTCGTGACCGATCCGATCGGTGACGCTCAGGCGGTCAAAGAGGCGATCACGGTTGGCATTCCGGTCATCGCGATGTGTGACTCGAACAACCAGGTCAGCAACGTCGATCTGGTTATCCCGACGAACAACAAGGGCCGCCGTGCGCTGAGCGTCGTCTACTGGCTGCTTGCCAACGAGACGCTCGACCGCCGCAACGCGGGTACGGTCTACGCGCTCGAAGACTTCGAAGACGCGCTGTA
>CAYWFO010000031.1:0-14941 GCA_964457485.1 uncultured Haloferacaceae archaeon
CCCTGGTCCTCGGCTCGAAAGGCCAAGATGATTGGCCGGACTACACCAATCGAGCATCCGCATCTCAACCGATGGAACGCGAATATATAAACCTCATCAATCATGGCGAGAGTGCGGAACAACCACACACGAAAATGCAGCGACAGTCCGGTGATGGTACTCGTCGTTCGCGTCGAACACCGTCGGTTTGAATCTGGTTTTTATCGGGCATAAATAGTCCGTTCATGCGGCCTTCTTGTCGACCACGAACGCCTCCAGTGTGTGCCGCGCCGAGTAACAGTCGGGCCGGTAAGACACTTGTTACAACTGGTTCGTTCTGACTCGCTGTGGACTGACCGGCGAGGCCTGTTGGCGGATCGACTCGTAGCGATTTTCGCCCCACTCAACGGCGTCCGCCGAGTCATTGATCAGGATTCCCTCGATTCCACGATCCGCGTAGACAATCATTCCGAGATGCTCGGGAACGCCAGCAATCCAGAAGCCGAACTCGATCGACACGGGCGCAGTGTACACCGTCAGTGCCTCGTGGTCGAGACGATCGGCAACCGTCTCCGGATCGAGCGATGAGAGTTGCGAAAGCACGCGTTCGGCAAGCACGAATTCGAGCGTCGAATCCGCCTCAATCGCCCGCAAAAAAACCCGATCGGTGTATCCCGAGAGCGCGCGCGGGGCGACTCCGCGGACGTGATTGGCCTCGGCAATCCGATCGAGAAACTCCACGATAACGGCGTCGGGAACGGGGTCGGTTGATTCAAACGTTTCGGCGCCGTCAAGAACGGCTGGTGGAATCGACGGCGGGTCGTCGAGCGTTGAGAGGAGCGTTCCAGCCGTATGGATCGACTCGAGCGACTCCATACACTCGGCGTACAGTTCAGCGGCCGACCGGCCTGTGACCGTCGCTCGCCAGACACCATCACGGTATTCGACGAGTTCGGCCTGTTCGAGTTCTCTGACGATCGCATCGAGCGTCGACCGCGGCGTCGACACCGTTTCGACGAGTTCGCGTTTCTCCTGGGGCTCCGCAACGATAGCCTGCAGGCAGGCTCGCCGACGGTTGATCGTCCGCAGCAGTTCGTGTGGGCACTGATCTGTCATGGCTGGCGTAGGCGACCCCGTCTCCCGAAATGTGGGACCCCGTTACGTTTTGTATACCCCTCAACGTATTTTATTCTATCTTCATACCATAGCATAATGACTGCAACAACCCAACAGTTGGCTGCCCGCTGACGCACGTGGGCTCTCCGCTGTCGCCTGTGTTCACGCGTGGTGATTACTCTTCTTCGAGATATCTCGATGGGCGACTGCCGCCGTCGTGGTCGCTGTCGGCTCGACGACGCACGTCAACCCGGTAGTGTTGGAGAATGTCCCGTCCAAGCAACAGCGGGTACTGCATGTGGCCGCGATCCTCAACGCTTGCCGTCACGGTGTGTTGGTTGCCACCGATTCCGATGACGAGATCAACCACGGGTCGGGCCTTGGCGGTTTTGTGGCTGCCCGATTTGACGGTCGTCATGCTTTTGATCGGTCCGGCACCGATCTCGGCGGCGAGTTTCGTGTCGATGCTGGTTCGGGTCGCACCCGTATCGGATTTTGCGTTGGTCTGTTCGGAACCGCTCGTTCCGATCACGACTACTTCCTCGATGTAGCCGATGAGCGGCGTTTCTTCGCTCGTTGGTGGGTCGGGCCGTGGCATTGCGGTCGGCCGCGAATCGTCGAGCGTTGTCGCCAACCCGGCAACGCGATTCTCATCGACGCTGCCTCCCCCACGCTCAATGGCAAGTTTGGCGATGTAGGGTGCGGGACTCTTTCCGGTCGCCTCGTACAGTCCCTTGAAGCCAGCGGTCGGGTTCACTTCGAGGACGAACCAGCCGTCGTGTCCCTCAACGAGGTCAACACCGGCGTAATCGAGATCCAGCACCTCCGCGGCGTACAGCGCGGTTTCGGCAGCCTCGTCAGGCATGTCGTCGGTCGCGTTTTTGACCGCGCCGCCGAGGGCAACGTTCGTTCGCCAGTCACCTTCGGGCGCATAGCGGTACATCGAGCCGATGATCTCGTCGCCGACGACGTACACCCGAAGGTCGCGGTGTTCGGCGTCGTCGCGGTCGATGAGTTCCTGCAAGAACGCCTGTCTGTTGCCGACTTTCGGGTTGACGGGTTCGGTGAGATCGACTTTCCATGTGCCGCCACCATGGGTTCCGATCGCCGTTTTGTAGACGCCGACCTCGCCGAACTGCGCGCGACCCTCGTTGAGTCGGCTGTTCGAGAGCGCCAACAACGCATCGGGCACCTGAATGTTCCAGTGGGCAAGCGTCGTTCCCGTCGCAAACTTATGGATGGAGGTCAACACGGCGTCCGGGCGGTTTAACATGGGCCGAATCCGGTCGAATGTCGTCGCCAATCCGAGGCCCTCGGCGGGTTCTTCTGTGTTCGACAACAGCAGCCGGTTGGCAATAACGTCGACATCGGGTTCGAGCGTCACCTCGCTGTCGGCGATCGTGATCGCCGTGTTTTCGTTGCGAAGCCAGACAGGGTCGTGACCAAGGTCTTCGATGGCATTGAGAATCGCTTTCGTTTCTTTGCTGTTGTGAAGTGAGAGAACACCCACACGGACGGAATCAGCCTCAGTCATACACGAAAGACGGCGACCAGCAGTCAAAGAAATGCCGGTCTATCGGGCCGGGTGAACCGTGCGCACGGTCGACACAGCTATACGTGTGCCGTGGTGTCATGGCTCCAATGACAGAAACCGTCTGGATTGTTCGACACGGCCAGCGTCGCGATACCGTCGATCCAGCGTTTCACACCTACGCCGACCGGATTCATGATCCCGATCTGACCGAACTCGGCCGGTGGCAGGCGTGGCGTTGTGGCCGATATTTTGCCGATCGGAACGTTGAGTTCGACGCAGTCTACGCCTCACCATTTCTCCGAACCGTGCAGACGGCCGATGAAATCTGTCGCGAAACCGGGCACGTCTTTCGGCTTGAACCGGGGCTTGGCGAGCACCGCAACGCCGAGTGGTTCGACAGCGAACCGGAGACAGCACCGTCCGAGTCGCTCGCAGAGTGGTTCGAGACGCTTCGACTCGATCACGACCCGTGTGTTATCCCCGAGTTTCCCGAGGATCACCGGGAGGCCGAAACGCGGGCTGGCGAGGCAGCCAGACAGCTCGCCGATGCTCACGAGGGAGCTGTTCTCATGATCGGCCACGGGCTGACGGTTGGCGGTGTGGTTCGCGGACTGGTTGGCTCGACCGAGGGCGTCGACGCGCCGCTGTGTGGACTGACGCGAATCGACAGCCAAAATGCGGCCTGGGAGTTGGCGTTTTCAGGATTCGTCGATCATCTGGAGTAGCTACTGGGTCAACGGAGCGAACGCAGTCAGCCGGTTTCGTCGTCAACTCGGTAGTCGACCGCTCGTCCGAACCGTCAGCTGACGCGTATCGGGTTGCAGTCGGTACGCGCTGCGTCGGCCGCAGGCAGCGGTTGCTACAGGCGGCGCGCTCGCGGGTGGATTTATATGCAGCCCGCCTAACCGACCGCCATGAGTGACCACGGGGCGTTCACCTACAATGGTGGAAAGGTTTCTGCGGGCGAAACCCAAAACATCCGGTACGGAATCAGCGAAACCTATCTCGGTGATCCAATCCGGATTCCAGTAACGATCATCAACGGCGAGAAATCAGGGCCGACGGCGTTTCTCTCGGCGGCGGCTCACGGCGACGAACTCAATGGAATCGAGGTCGTTCGCGAGGTCGCTCACGACTGGGATCTCACCGAGCTTGCCGGGACACTGGTCTGTTTGCCGGTGCTCAACGTCCCTGGCTTTCTTGCACAGCAGCGGTATCTCCCGATTTACGACCGTGATCTCAATCGGTCGTTCCCGGGGCGCGAAGAATCGACGAGCGCAAAACGGATGGCTCACCGAATCTACACCAACTTCATCGAACCGTGCGATTTCGGGCTCGACTTTCACACCTCCACGCGCGGGCGAACCAACATGCTCCATGTTCGCGCGGACATGACCGATGTCGACGTTCACCGACTGGCACTGGCGTTCGGTACGAACGTCATCCTCGATACCGGCGGTTCGGAGGGAACGCTCCGCGGCGAGGCAACAAGAGACGAAATTCCGACCATTACGATCGAAATGGGCGAAGCGCACCGATTTCAACGTGGCCTTATCGACGAGGCGCTAGCAGGGGTCGAAAGTGTCTTCGCCGAGTATGCGATGTTGGAGAGACTGACGGTTCGCTGGCCGGGGTGGCGGACGATCATCACCGGCGATCAACAAAAAACGTGGATCCGCGCGGATGTCGGTGGAATTGTCGATATGCACCATGATCGGGGCGCACTCGTCCACGAGGGCGACGTAATCTGTACGATTACGAACCCATTCAAAAACGACAACAAGCGCGTTACGGCACCGTTCACCGGCCTGATGGTCGGTATTTTGGAGAATCCGGTCGTCTATCCCGGCAATCCGCTGTGTCATCTCGTCGAACTCGGTGGTCGAACTCGACGGGTGGTCGAACGACACCAGTCGGCCGCGAGCACTGTCAGTAGTGTGAGCGGATGCTAAACGGCCGCCCGGGTCGTTCCGAGAGAGAACCGCGGCAACGACGTAACTTCTATACCATCCCGGGACGGACTCACAGACGACATGAGCCAGTCGTACAATCGGGGCCTTATCGAGGACTTCGGCAGATGGCGGGAGTTCTCCGCGGGGATGTGGGCATGGATTTTTCACAAGTTTACCGGCTGGGTGCTTGTGGGTTATCTGTTCACCCACATTGCCGTGCTTAGCACCGCGATCCCGGCAGCAAGCCAGGATCCCGCGACGCTGGCCGCCGGCGAGGACATCTACACGACAACGATCGTGACGCTCGAAAGCCTGTTGTTAGTGCGGATTCTCGAAGTCGGCCTGCTCGCAGTCGCCGTATTCCACATCCTCAACGGACTTCGACTCCTCTTAGTCGATCTCGGTATCGGATTGGATTCACAGGACAAGAGCTTCTACGCGTCGTTGGTGCTCACCGGAGCGATTACGGTCGCCTCGGTGCCGACGTTCATCGCGGGGGCGTTCTAAGATGGCAGAACACTACTCCTCGTTCACGAAAGGTGGCCGACTGTGGCTCTGGCAACGGCTCACGGCGGCGTTTCTCGTATTCGTGCTCGCGTTTCACTTCTTCCTGTTACACTTCGTCTACCACGCGGACGAGGTGACGTTCGCGCTGAGTCAGTCGCGCATGGAGATGTGGACCTACTACTCGCTGATGATTCTGTTCCTCTTCACCGCGACGTTCCACGGCGTCAACGGCGTCTACAACGCGCTGATCAACCAAGGGCTGACCGGAACCAAGCGCCAGATTGTCAAATGGACACTCATTGCCGCAAGCGCGCTTCTCCTGTTCCAAGGGGTCAGAACCGCAAACGCGTGGGCCGGCCTCCCGACGTTCTTCTAACCATGAGTACACAGCCACCACAACAAGAAACCGAAGAATCGACCGCCGAACAGGAGTCCGAACCGGAAACGGAGTCGAAATCGCCTGGGCAACAAAAGCGGGCGGCACAAAAACGCGAGCGCCGCGCGGAGTCGGCCCAGCGACAGGCCGAGGCCGACGCGGCTGCCAAAGCAGACGAGGATTCGCGCGAAATCAAGATCTTTCGGTACGACCCGGAGGTCGAGGACAAACAGGAGCCACGGTTCGACACGTTTCACGTGCCGTTCACGAAAGGAATGACCATTCTCGACGCCGTCATGTATGCGAGAGATCACTACGATCCGTCGTTGACCTTTCGGCACTCGTGTCGACAGGCAATCTGTGGCTCGGATGCATTCTTTATCAACGGCGAACAGCGTCTCGGCTGTAAAACACAGGTCTCGGAACTCGACGAACCGATCCGAATCGAGCCGCTTCCGCACCAGGAAGTCGTCAAAGACCTCGTCGTCGACATGGATTCGTTTTACGACCAGATGGAAGCAGTCGACCCCTACTTCGATGCCGAGGAGACGCCTGCAGGCGAACTCGAAGAACAACGCCAGTCGCGCGCCAACCGCGAGAAAGTCAAGATGTCGACTCGGTGTATCTGGTGCGGGGCGTGTATGTCATCGTGTAACATTGCCGCCGGCGACAACCAGTATCTCGGGCCAGCAGCCTTGAACAAGGCCTACCGGTTTGCGATGGACGAACGCGAGGGCGAGAACCGCAAACAGGAGCGACTCGAAACAATCGAGCAGGAACACGGTGTCTGGCGGTGTCAGACACAGTTCTCCTGTACAAACGTCTGTCCCAAAGACATCCCACTAACCGAACATATCCAGGAACTCAAACGCGAAGCGGTGAAGAAAAACCTGAAATTCTGGTAAGGTTCAAACCGCTTCATCACCAACACCAACTATCACTAAACTATGTACGAACACGACGTAATCGTTGTCGGCGCGGGCGGTGCCGGGCTCCGTGCAGCAATCGCCGCCCAGGAAGCCGGCGCGGACGTAGCAATCGTCTCGAAACTCCACCCGGTTCGCAGCCACACCGGTGCGGCAGAGGGCGGGATCAACGCGGCGCTTCGCGAGGGCGACTCGTGGGAAGACCACGCCTACGACACGATGAAGGGCTCGGATTATTTGGGCGACGCCCCGGCAATCGAGACGCTTTGTCAGGACAGCCCCTACGAGGTCATCCAACTCGAACACTGGGGAATGGCCTTTTCGCGCGAGGAGGACGGCCGCGTCTCCCAGCGGCCGTTTGGCGGACTCTCGTTCCCTCGAACCACCTATGCGGGCGCAGAAACCGGTCACCACCTGCTGCACACGCTGTACGAACAGGTCGTCAAACGCGGCATTGAGGTGTACGACGAGTGGCACGTTCTCAACCTCGCGGTCAGCGACGAGGAACGTCCCGAAGACCGAACCTGCCACGGCGTTGTCGCCTACGATGTTGCGAGCGGTGAACTCTCGGGATTCAAGGCGCGCGACGGGGTGATTCTCGCAACGGGCGGCCCCGGTCAGGCGTTCGACCACACGACGAACGCGGTTTCGTGCACCGGCGACGGCCAGGCGATGGCCTACCGCGCGGGCGTTCCGCTTGAGGACATGGAGTTCATCCAGTTTCATCCCACCTCGTTGCCATCGACGGGCGTGCTTATTTCGGAAGGCGTCCGTGGCGAGGGAGGCATTCTGTACAACAACGAGGGCGAACGGTTCATGTACGAACGCGGCTATGCGAGCAACGACGGCGAACTCGCCTCTCGCGACGTGGTTTCACGTGCTGAACTCACCGAGGTCAACGAGGGTCGCGGCATCGAGGACGAGTACGTGCATCTCGATATGCGCCACCTCGGCGAGGAACGCATTATCGACCGGCTCGAAAATATCGTTCATCTCGCCGAGGACTTCGAGGGCGTCGACGCAACCAAAGAGCCGATGCCGGTCAAACCCGGCCAACACTACGCAATGGGCGGAATCGAGACCGACGAGAACGGTGAGACCTGCGTAAACGGCCTCTACGCGGCGGGCGAATGTGCCTGTGCATCCGTTCACGGCGCAAATCGACTCGGTGGCAACGCGCTTCCCGAACTCATCGTGATCGGAAAGCGGGCGGGCTACCACGCCGCCGGCAAAGAGATGGAGCCCGCACAAATCGAAACGGGCCAACGCGGCGAGTACGAAACCGCGGCAATCGACAGTCCCGTCGAACTCGGCGAAGGGGGCTCTCCGGGCGATGCAGTCGCCGACGGCGGTGAGCGAATCGACGATTCGCGATCCTCGTCGGAGCCGCGCTCTGACGGCGGCGCGGTTGCCGCCGGTGGATCACAGGATCCTGAGACAGTGCTCGAAGCGACTGTCCGCACCGAACAGGAACGGATCGATGAGCTGTTGAACAAAGAAGACGGGATTCATCACTCGGAAGTTCGTTCGGACGTCCAACAATCGATGACACGGAATGTCAACGTCTTCCGCGAAGAAGACGGGCTCAAACAAGCACTGCGCGATATCCGCGAGGCCCGCGACGAGTACCAGAACGTGAAAGTCATGGATCCGTCGCGGACGTTCAACACTGACCTGCTCCAGACGGTTGAAACACAGAACCTGCTTGATCTCGCAGAAGCGATCACCGTTGGCGCGCTTGCGCGCACGGAGTTTCGCGGGGCGCACTGGCGCGCCGAAGCGCAAGAACGTGACGACGACGAGTGGCTCAAACACACGCTGCTCTCGTGGAACGACGGCTCGCCAGAACTGTGGTTCCGACCGGTGATTCTCGACGGCGAGAACAAGACCTACGAACCAAAAATCAGAAGCTACTGAGTCGGCCTGCGCTGCGGTGGGCGACCACGGAATGACTCTTCGATATATTTCAGTTGAGAGTGGCTGAATACGAACTGTTGCGTCCTGCAGTGAGTATCTGTCTTGAATCGTTCAACCATCGTATGAGAGTATATGCCACACATACGTCACCAGTCGAAATTCGGTTCGTTCGGGGTCGCATAGATCACTCACAAACGTTCATATGAAATCCGTATTGGGCGTCAGTAGAACCGAAATCGCCCCGTTCAGCGCCGTGTTGGTTTTCGACAGCTGACGTAGAGTACATTTATTATTGTCGAAGCCAAGGGACAGATATGATCGCAGAAACGACTTCGCGGCTTTCGATGCCAACCGAGCTTCGGTCGCCCCGAGCGAAACTTGTCTATCTGTTTTTGTCGATGCACGGAACCGCAACTGTTGGCGAGCTCCAAGACAGCCTCAATATGAAAAAGATCGCGCTCTACAGCATTCTCAAATGCCTCGAAAAACAGGGGCTCATCGCAAAAGACGGCGATCAGTACACGCTCCAGTCCGCATAAGAAATTCTCGACGTGCTGTCCACGAACCAATGAGCGGTAGCGCTCAACACCGAAATTTCGGACAGGGTGGCCACAGAGGCGCAGTCAACGCCCATCAAATGATCGCTCGCAGCGTGTGTTCATCCGGATTCTGACCTCTGTCGCTCCACTCACTGCCTCGAATCCGTACTCATAACAGTAACACACGCCGTAGCTGTCTGGCGGTTGTATAGGTTCGCCCGGATTCGAACCGAACCCGACATGCTCGCTCCGCTGCGCGTGGCGGGTAGGATTCAATCTGTCGACCCATTTTGTACTCCGCACGGTGTTTGGCGTAAAAATGGGTTCGCCCGGATTCGAACCGGGGTCACGGGCACCCAAGGCCCGAAGTATGGCCAAGCTAACCCACGAACCCTCATTAAGATGTAGTCCGGTCAGTATAATAAAGGGTTTCGTTTGCCCCACCGGAGTGCTGAGTGAAAAACTATCACGCAACGGGGCACTGGCTTAGATGAGGCTAAACGTAATGTAGGTCAACACAAGCATGATACCGGTGTGTTTGACACCATCACGGAGGCCACCCGAGCCGAGCTGTCCACCAACAAGACCCGAACAAATGGCCTGAATAACCGTGAGATGGAAAAGTAGCGACTCGTACGCACCGATATTGACTTGCTCGAACTGTCCGAGTCCGCCGGCGCCCACAGCGGCCTCGTCGGCTGCGCCACCCGCTGCGGCCTGTTGGCCGGTTTCCTCGATCGCGGGAATAAACGAGATTGTGAGTACAACGACAATGCCCAAGAACACCAAGAAGGCGATGTAAATCACAATAAGATACGTCAACATCGCCTGTTTCCGTTCACGGTTGAGAAGTCGGCTTGCCCGCGTCTCGTCGGCAGCAATCGATAACACCGGTGCGATATCACCGCTCGTGCGAAGCGCGTTTGTGACCAGTGTGACCGCACGTGTGACAAGCGCCGAGCGAACGCGGCGATCCATTCGTTCAAGCGCCAGTTCGATTTCCGCACCCCACCGAATGTCTCGCATTGTTCGGGTCAACTCCGGACTAAGCTTGCCGAGATCGGTTCGAGAAACTCGGTAGAAGGCCGCAATCGCCGACATACCGGCTTGGTTGAGACTCGCAAAACGGTCAAGAAAATCGGGGATCTCGATTTCGAGTTTTCGCAGGCGACGTTTGTCAATCTCATAAACGGTCGCGTAGGCGAAACAGACGACGATCAACACCTCAACAACCACCATGTCGATGGCCTCAACTGCCGAAAAAATCAGCTCTTCAGCCCGCACCAGGTTGGGATTCACGAGGAATGAAGAAAGCGCAGCGCCCGCGTTTTCCAGATAGAATCCGACAGCCCCAGCGTGGTTTGCACGAATCTCCAGCGCGAGCCAGATGAATCCGAGTGGCACCGTTATCAATCCAGTCAGCCACGGGTTGGCGAACAACGTTTTGACCGGCTCTCTAATCCACGACAGAATGCGTTCGAGTTGGTCGTACACAAAGAGCGCTTCGTACTGCTCGGCCCACTTTTTATCGTAGCCACCATCGGTGGCGGTTTGGAACTGCTGGCCGACTGTGTTCGACGTTTTTTCTTCCCGTGGGCTTCCGGAGTCTGGCGTCTGTAGCGAGGTCATCATGCTGTCAACATAAATGACGAACGCCGCCGTCACAAGCGGAATACCGACGAACGTGATGACACGCATGGCAGTAAGCGTATCCTGAATGACCAACCCGATAACCGCAAGAATAGTGACTAAAAACAGCGGCCCGACAACGAGAACGGTCACGTAGGCCTCGGCGAACGCCGCCAGCAGGTCAAGGTACTGCTGTTGTTGGGCTTCGGCCTCCTCTTTGTACCGCTCGTACTGCGCTTTGAGATACTCGGGGAGGTTTTGCCCGCTGGCGAGGACGCTTGCGAGGTTGTCGGTGAGCTCTTCCATGTTGTCGGAGGGCGTTCGCTCGCTTGTTCGCTCCAAGGCGGTGACGACATCGGTGCCGAATACATCGATGTCGCGAACCGTGATGCCGATTTCGGTGGCGGCCTCACCATACACCGCTTCGTGTTCGGAGAGGATGCGAAGAATCTGTGGAAACGCCATGCCGCTTCGCGAAAGCGCATACATGAACGCCACTGTTCGCGGAAGTGTAGCCTCGATTTGCGTTGCCCGCGAGTAGGCGCGTTGCCCCAACACGAACCAGCGCAGTTCGTGGACGAGCACTGCCACAGTAACCGCGGCCAACGCGCTCACACCGGCGGTGACGACAACGGTAACTTCGAGAGCCACCCAATCGACGGCTAAAATAGCTTCCGGCAACACCATCAATAGGCTTCCTTCGGGAGAGGCCAACGCTACGAGAATCGATGGTATAACGGCAACGCTCATGGCCCCGGTAATCAGTCCGCCGAGCACCGCATACAACACGGTTTGCGGAGCGAAAATCTCGTAGGACTTGTTGACGTGTGCAGCTTCAAGTGTCGAAATACGACGTCGGCGACGCTGGCCGGTATCGACGAGGTCGCTGAACAACGCAACGGCAAGCCCGTCAGCAACAACCGAACCGCGATCGGTGAGAAACGGCAACACAGCGACAACACACAACAGGAGTGCAAGCACTCCCGCAAGCAGTTGGATCATGACTGCTGGGGGGCGTCAATTGGCGTTCGATCGTCGCTTCGCGGTGCAACGTCGCCGGCTTTAATTCGTTCGAGAACCCGGTCGGAATCAGCGTAGTACTCGTTGATAAGCGCGGTGAACCGGCGGTACTCATTGACACCTTGCTCCTGAAGGAACGAAAGGAACCGCTGTCGGTTTCGAACCTCTTGGAGCAACTCCTTGCGGCTCCAACCTCGCTCGTTTTGAATGCTTTCGAGGAGTTGGCTGTCGTTCTGTGCGAACGTATCGGTGTTCGGATTCCACTGGAACGTCGATGCGTAGTCAAGTTCCCCCGTGCGCTGGTCGATTCCGCGAAGCTCACCGATCACCTCCGCCCGCCGAACCCGTTCGTTGTCGATTCGTTGTTGCGTTTGAATCGAGATCATATCGAGTGATTGAACCATCGCCCGTGGAACGTTGATTGGTTCGTTTTCGAGCCGGTTGATTGCTGTCTCGATCGAGTCGGCGTGGAGCGTCGAAAACGTGGTGTGGCCCGTGTTCATCGCCTGAAACAGCGTCACTGCCTCGGCCCCACGAACCTCGCCGACGATAATGTACTCCGGACGGTGTCTAAGTGCCGACCGAAGCAGATCGTACATATCGATGTTCGTTCCCTCACTGAGTCGTTCGCGAGTGATCGACGAGAGCCAGTTATCATGGTACAACGAGAGCTCGCGCGTGTCCTCGATTGTCAGCACCTTCGAACGCGGCGGAATAAACATTGAGACCGCGTTCATCGAGGTCGTCTTCCCCGACGCCGTGCCACCGGCGAAAATCAGGCTCTTGTTGTGCTCGATACAGAGCCAAAAGTACGCCATCTGCTCGACGCTGAACGTGCCGTAGTTGATCAGATCGATCGGCGTCATCGGATCTTCGGCATACTGCCGGATGGTAAACGCAGACCCGCGTGGAGTTACCTCGCGGCCGAGCGAAATCTCCGCACGCGAGCCGTCCTGGAGCGTCGCTTCGACCATCGGGTCACCGATACTGATGTGTTGGCCCGACTGCTGGGCAAGACGAACGACAAAGTTGTCGAGTTCTGTTTCCTCGAAGACGATGTTAGTCTTGATATCGTTGTATGAGTCGTGATAGACAAAAATCGGGAGGTCGTAACCGTCACACGAAATATCTTCGATATGTCGGTCTTCAAGCAATGGGTCGATCCGACCGTAGCCACGGAAATCGCGGATTAGATAGTAAAACAGGGCGTGAAACGTCCGCATTTCCACTCGCACACCGTAGCTTTCGATGAGTCGAGTGAGTTCTTCGATGAGCGTTTCTTCGACCGAAATATCATCTTCGGGCCGATAGAGCAGTGGCGCGCGTATATCCCCCTGCAAGCGCGTGAGCAACTCGAGTTCAAACCGATCGAGATCAGGTTCGACGACGTGATACAGGTGTTCGCTTTCGGTGTCGTCGTATGTGATGACGACGTAGGCAAACGGGGCGTTGGTCCAGTAGCGCTCGACTTCCTCCTGACCGTCAGGAACCTCAAAGGTGGCAAGTGGCGGATCTGACACCGGTTGATACGACCGCACATCAAGCGACAGACCGGTCAGAATACGTGCAGCCAGCGAAAGCCGGTAGCGAATCTTTTCGAGCCGTGTTGGCTGTCCCGTGCCGTTTTGTCGGAACGGGGCGTCGTGGCCAGCAAACGAGTCCGTGTCTGTCGGTGAACTGTGAGCCTGTTGTCCGTGTGATCGCCCCGAATTAGACATAATTGCTATACCGTTCGTAGGCATAGAGCGGATCGTATTTAAATTTAACAGGTGAGGAGATCATAGCCTGCTATAATAGTAATTAAAATGATTGTAGTGTGTGAATAGTTCTATGACACGCTCTTGTTGGATGATATCTGTGTGCGGGCCCGAACGGGTTATTGGTCGAGCCAGTCGTCGGCCCAAGCCTCGATTTCGTCGAACACCGGACACAGCGATTCGCCCTTGGCTGTCAGGCTGTAGTAAGTCGCCACCGGCGCGTCCTCTTCGAGTCGGCGTCGCACAAACCCGGTCTCTTGGAGGTCATCGAGCACGCGCGACAGCGTCCGCGAGTTGGCGTTCGTCGACCGCTTCAGTTCGTTGAACCGCTTTTCGCCCTCTTGGAGATCGTGGAGGATCACGAGTCGCCACGGCGAGCCGACCTGTTCGATCGATTCGACGACCGGACACGCCCCGGCGTTCTCGACTGTCGAATGCGTAGCCATTACTCGTATGCACTGGCCCGGATACCAAAACCGTTCCGCCGGAATGAGCGCGCCCGGAGCTAGCGATGCATTTCGTCGGCGGTGCTCACCGTGCGATCGGTTCACTCATGCGACGGTAACCCGCCCGTTAGCTGGTAACGTAGCAGTCCGGAAACTGATACGTAGGTCACACCGCTACATGTAGTTGTACAATGTTATCTACCGTACTAAGCGAACTGCTTGCAACGACGCTCATCCAAACGCCGTTCGACGGCGCGCTCTCGGGTGAACTGTTCCTGCTGGGCCGACTCCTCTTCGGCGGGATTCTCGCGTTCAACGGGCTGAATCACTTCCTCGATGCCGAGGCAATGGCCGGCTATGCGGGCGCGAAAGGAGTGCCTGCGCCGGAACTCATGGTTCCGTTCACTGGCGGGATATTGTTGTTCGGCGGCCTCGGCGTTGCTGCCGGCGTTCTGCCACTGTTTGCGGCGGGTGCACTGTTCGTCTTCCTCGCGGTGACGACACCGCTGATGCACGACTTTTGGGCGGTTCCCGACGAACAGAAACAGGGCGAGATGATCAACTTCCTGAAAAACGTTGCACTCGCCGGCACGGCGCTGGTGTTTCTCTCGCTCAGCACGGTTGCGTGGCCATACGCACTGTTCTAGACGGATCGACACCACCGACAGCCGGCGAGGTCGCTCGATTGATGATCGGGGGTCGGCCCTCGTGGCCGCCTGCAGATTACACCTCGAGAAGTTCGACGAGATTGCCGTCCGGATCGCGTAGAAAACAGATTTTCGTCCCACTTTCGGTCGTTTGTGGCGGACTTACCGGATCGATAGCCGCCGGCAACGACCGATAGAATGCGTCGAGGTCGTCGACGGAGACGCCGAAATGCGTCGCACCCGGCTGGTTGAGCGTCGGCGACGCTCGCGGGTCGCCGGTCGGTTCGTAGGCAACGAGTTCGAGCCGCACCGAACCGAGATCGAGATGGACAAACCACGCGCTGGCTCCGTCGATGCCGACGCCGGTCGCAAACGCCTCGCCACCGACGCGAAAGCGGGCACATTCGGATGCGTCGAACACGGACTGATAGAACTCGACTGCGCGGTCGAGATCGCTGACGGTGAGGCCGATGTGGTGGGCTGTCGGATTGTGTGCGGCTGACTGGTCGGTCATACATCCATTGCGTGAGCGGTGTATGAAAATCGACGGGTTCGTCGTGGGCGGCTGGTGTCCGTATCAGCTGTCGTGTGTCGGC
>CAYWFO010000032.1:0-14867 GCA_964457485.1 uncultured Haloferacaceae archaeon
AGACGGATAAAACCGCCGTCGCCGACACCGACACCGCGGCCGCCGATATCGCCGAACGCGATATGGACAGCAAAGACACCGATAACGCGGAGCCGACTACCCACGCGGACGACGAGACGAAATACGAAGCGAGCGGCGCGGACGACACCACACCGTCGAACGCGGACGACGGAATCATCCTTCCGACCGACGACGAGCGGCGCACCGAACGCGAGGTCGGCGCGTGGCCCGAGCACGATGTCGGCGAGACCGAACCCGCCGGCGAACCGACGCCGTGGCCCGAACAGACCGGTAAGGACACCGGCTACGACGCGAGTCCACCGGACGGCGACCGAAACGTAGGCGGCGGAAGCGGCTTCGTTCCCGACATCGCGGACGCCGAAGGGGCGACCACCGAGGAGCCAGCCGACGATCAGACACGGCCCGAATCGGACGCCGAAGAGGCGACCACCGACGCGACCGACGAGGACGCCACGGACGACGCGGAACTGCTCGGCACCGACGAGTCGGGTGCTGTGTCGGGACGAGCCGGTGAGCCGGATTTCGATGTCGAGGCGTTCGAGTCCGCAGTCGACGAAATCGAGACCGAGTTCGTCTGTCCGGCGTGTGGGTTCTCGCGGAGGCCGGAGGGTTCGTCGATGCGAGCGGGCGACATCTGTCCGGAGTGCAAGCGGGGATACATCGCAGAACGACCCCTGGATCAGTAATCGACGCTGGCCGATCGACCGTTGGCGGCGCACCTGTCACAGGGTTTGCTTACTCGTCGACCATCTGTTCGACGTATTTGGCGATTACATCGACCTCGACGTGAACCGGGTCGCCGACGCGTTTGTCTCCGAGCGTGGTTTCGGCGTACGTCGTCGGGATAATTGCGACCGAAAACCGGCCAGCCTCGCGGTCGAGTGAGGCGAGCGTCAAAGAAATGCCGTCGAGACAGATCGATCCCTTGTCCACGATGTACCGGTCGTGATCGGGTGGCAGCGCAAACGAAAAGCGCCAGTCGTCGCCGAGTTCTTCGATTTCTTGAACCGTGGTCACGGTGTCGACGTGGCCCTGGACAATGTGGCCGTCGAACCGGCCGTCGGCGGCCATCGCCCGCTCGATATTGACCCGATCGCCAACACCGACCGCTCCGAGATAGGTTTTCTCGACCGTTTCGACGGCCAGAAACACCTCGAACCAGCCGACTGCGGTCGACTCGTCGATGATATCGAACGCCTCGACGGTGAGACAGACACCGCTAACACTGATCGACTGGCCGTGATGGAGGTCATCGAGGCCTCCAGCGCGAATGCGAAGCCGGCGGCCGTCGGCGTGCTCGTCGACAGCGACGATTTCCCCTGTGGTTTCGACAATTCCGGTAAACATACTCGAAACAGAGCGCACGGACAAAAAGCGGTTGTGGCACACACCGCTCGGACGGCGTGTTTTTATTCGGTCGTGTGGTACGAACCGATGATGCAGTTCGGGATCTTCGAGATGATCGGGCTGGCCGCCACGCTGATTTTCGCCATTCCGGTCGCCAACTTCGCGATTGCGCAACTCATCGACGGCGAGACAGTGATGGGCGTCGCTCTGCTCGTTGTCGCGGTTGCGATGGTCGTCCTGCCGCAGTACTTTATGGATCCCAAAACGATCGTTCGGAAACTCGTTCGTGGCGTTCTTCCGCGTCGACTCCGCGGTAGCGACGAACCGACACCGGATGACGACCATCCAGATCAGTAATCGCCAAACTCACCGCTGTTCGCGTCGGTGCCTTCCGCCTCGGTGCGTTCCGCGTCGATAATGGCCCCGCGGGTCGCCTCGGGCGTCAGCGCGTAGGGGTACGAGACGAGTTCGATGTCTGTTTCGTCCGGGTCGCGCGTTTCAGTCGTCTCCGCTACCACACCGACCGTCCCGAGTCGAATCCGTCCGTGCGTCGGGTCGAAGACGCTGGTTTCGAGCGCGACGGTCGACCCGGCGGCGAGCACCCCGCTGTCATCGACGCTCGGCGCTTCGTGCGCCGCGAGGCCGATGCCGAAAACCCTGGCGCTCGAACCGGGCGAACGACCGAACGGGTTCGATCGTCGCTCCCGCGTCGAATCCATGGCTCCGTCGGGCGAGTCGGTGGACGAATCGCTCGGCGAGCTCGACTCAAGTGAGTCGGCCAACTCGGGTGAAGAAGCCGACTCGGCGGGTGAAAAGCCGTAGGCCGCAATCTCGGCGAGCGCCTCCGCGCGCACGGTGTGCACTGACGACTCGCGCCGACAGTGTCGCAATCCGGCGCGAAGGCCGGCCTCGCAGGCGACGAACGCGCGACGATCCCAGCCGCCGTCGCTGTCGACGACGAGCGTGCGGCTGAGTCGACCGTAGTAGCCATGGGGGCCGCGTCCGCTCACGTGGATCTCGATCGGCGTGCCCGCGGGAAGCGCATCCGAACGGTCGTCAAGAGCGGCGTCGAAAGCGGGCCTGGCCCGCACACCGACCCGAGCAGGGTCGACGCCGCTCCGAGCGAGCGCAACACGGATCTCGGTCTCGACCCGACGGCCCGAGAGCGCTGTGTCGCCGTCGGTGAGCATCCCGTCGACCACCTCGCTGCCGTCCAGCAGCGTCACGCCATGGTCGAGGGCGACCGCAACTGCCCGCTGTACGGCCGCCATGCGATCGCGCTCGGCCGGGGATTTGCGTGCGCGCGCCTCGTCGAGCGCGGTGGTCGACGACAGCGTGTAGCTCGCGTCGGTGAGTTCGAGCGCCGTGTCGTGTGGAATCCGCCTCGGGGCGAGTAGTGAGCCGCCGGAGTCGGCTCCAAGCCGATCCGAGAGCACGCTCACGAGCTGGCTGGCGACCGTGGTTCCGGCCGCGCGAAATGTGACTGCCCGGCGGTAGGTCGCGGTATCGCGACGAGCGGCAAGAAACGTATTTGCGGCTTGCCAAGCCGATTCTGGGAGACAGTAAATCGCTTCGAAGTCGCCGTCCAACCGAACAACTACGACTGCGGTTTCGCGCTGCGGACGATCCGTTCGCGTTAGATACCGACGGGCTGGGTCGTCGCCGCTGACGTGAACAAACCCAATCGCGCCGGTTGCGTCAAGTGCCTCGACAATGGCCGCAGCGCCCGACATCGGCGGCGATCCGGCGTCACCCCGACGACTCACGGCTCGGGTTCGGGCGCGTCGGCAGACGACGGCTGTTGGGCGGCTTCCAGCAGTTCGTCCAGCGGTTCGTCACGGATTTCGTTGTGCAACAACACGCTAATCGGAACCGTTGGTGCGCCGTCGATCAGGTTTTCGAGCAGAACGAGTCGTTCGCGGGCCCGACTCATCCCGACGTAAAACACGCGACGCTCGTTGTCGGTCAACAGCGGCACCGGATCGGTGTGTTTGGTGAACGTCGCATCACTCTCGCTGGGATCGTCTTCGGGTGGCTCCTCGTGTCCCGAGACGGTTGCGGCCATCTGCTCGACGACTTTTTGCGTGAGGTCAGTGCCGACGAAGACGTGATCTGCCTCGCGGCCCTTTGCGGAGTGAATCGTGCCAACACGAACCAGATTCGGATCGCGGCCAGCGTACTCGCCGTCGAAGTACGAGTCGATCGATTTTCGCTGGAAGCTCGTCACCTTGCGAACCATGTCGCTGGCGCTGTTTGGCCCGGGCATGAACGGCGCAAAACGCTCGACATCGGCCGGATCGAGTTCGATTTGATCGAGGTCGTCGCGATCGGCGTTCTCTTCGCGGTCTTCGAGAAAGTCGTAAAACTCGTCGCGCTCGTTGCTCCCGAACGTCGACTCCTGGAGCATGTCGGCCAGCCGACGACCCTGCAACAGTGTGAGCGGTTCGTCGGCGTCGAACGCCTCGACCGCACGGACGTAGTCGGTGAGTCGGTCGGTCCAGAGCCGTTGGTCGGTCAGCGCTTTGAACGGGATTCCCTCGTCGACAAACTCCTCGATGAACTGAAACAGTTGATAGCGCGCGCGAAACAGGATCATGATGCTCCCAGCGTCGTCCTGTACGTCGCGTCGAACGTTGCGGACGAGTTCGAGCATCGAGGCGTTTTCAACGCCTTCGACGACGCCGCCCTTCTTGCGCGGTTTGAGATCCTTTTCTTGGCGCTTTTCGATATGTCGAATTTCGCGGTTGACGACGTTGAGAATGCGCGAGGGAAGCCGGTAGGAGTTCGGCAGCACCACGTCCTCGTCGCGGTCGGCGTCGAGCAGGAGGTTCGGATCAGCGCCCTGCCACGCGTAGACGACTTGGTCGTCGTCGCCGGCGATGAGCACCTTGGTCATGTGGGGTTTCCACTCCTCGAACACGTCGTACTGCAGCGTCGTGATGTCCTGAAACTCGTCGATCACGAGGTAGTCCACCGACGGCAACAACGAGCGCTGTTTGACCCGTTCGAGCATGTCGGCGAAGCCGACCAACCCGTGTTCGCCCTTGTAGGCGCGCCACGCACGGATCGCCTCGGGAATATCGATACGGTCGTCGCTCGCGGTCCACGTCGGCGTGTACTTGTTGCCCTCTTGGGCGTTCGGGTCGATTTCGGGCGGCAAGCGGACTTCCTCGACGTTCCACTGGAAGGGAACGTCGTACCAGTCCGAAACCTCTCGCCGGGTTCGCTGGAGCCACTGGCTGGTGGCAATGATTTTGTTGCCGATTGTCGTCGACCGCGCGGTTCGGCGACCGCCGCTTTTGTACTCGTCCTCGTACTCGAGGCCGTACTCCTCGCAGAACGCCTGTTTTTCCTTCTCGCCGACGACATCTCCGCGAGAGAGGTTCAGCAACTCGTAGGCCTTCGCGTGCATGGTGCAGACGTTGCCCTGCAGTGCCCGTGGGCTGGTGTCGAGGCGTTCGGCGAGGCGTTCGCGGATTTCGGCTGCCGCTGCGCGCGTGTAAGAAACGACGAGAATGTCTTCGGGCGCAGTATCGTCGGCTTCCAGAATGGTCTCAACGCGGTCGAGAAGTGCAGTGGTCTTCCCGCTGCCGGGGCCGCCAAACAGGCGGGTGAGATGCATGTCCGTGGTGCTCATTGTAGCACGTACATGTGCCCCGCCATCATAAACAACGTGGCTTCTGTGCGACGTGAACGGCGGTCTGGCAGCAAGGTGCGTGTCAGTCCCGAAGAATCAGCACGTGTTAGCGACCCGGGAACCAGTCACAGACTGAACACGCGGTGGCGTCGGCGTCGTGGAGTGCGCCGCAGTCGGGACACTGCTTTTTGTTATACGAGTGTTCCCAGCCGGCAGGCTCGGTTTCGTGGCCATTGGTCGAGAGAAACTGGTCGAACAACTCGTCGTCTGACTGCTGTGCTGATGCCATACGGGTCGTGCTAACGCGTGACACTCACTTAGCTGTTACGGCCAAATGGGCGCGGTGTTGCTCCCACTAAATAACCATTCAGCACACCGCACACTCGATCTACTCCTCAAAGCCTGCTTCGGTCGTCGGAACGGCCTGTTCGAGCGTCTCGATGTTCGACGGCGCGAGTTGGGAGACGATCATCGTATCGTAGCTTCGTTCGCTGGCGATCGACGACCCCACGCTGAGTGAACTCGCGATCCGGCCGGCGTTCTTGCTGCCGACGAAGACGATGCTTGCGTCGGCCTCGCGGGCGGCTCGCCGGAGTTTGTTCCCGATCGATCCGGCGGGCGCGTAGCGGCCGACAAACTGAGCGTCGAACGTTGCGTTCGGCGCGATTGTGTCCACCATTGCAGCGATTTTCTCGACAATCGCGTCGCTGTCGTACGGATCGTTTGGCCCGATCCAGCCCCGTTCGCGGGCGTAGTCACGGTTCTGGTGGGGAATAACGCTAACCGCGAGCAATGGCGTCTCGAACACCGCGCTGAACTGCGCCGCTCGCACTAACGCGGCTTTCGAGAGTTCGCTTCCGTCGAAGGGAACCACAAGTGTCATACAACAACTGATCGGTTCGTCGAAAAAGAAATATCGGTTCTGCCGGGGTCGCTTCCCGGTCGCCAGCCACTGTATCGCGGACGCACAGCCGAAACCAATCGACCGTCCGCGAAGCGACCGCAGTGACAAACCGACACGCTACTGCGACACCAACTCAACACGCTACTGCGACACCAACTCAACACGCTACTGCGACACCAACCCGTTAGGGGAGCAACAACACGGCTACAGCCCGTACAACTCGCCGTATTTTGTGGTCACGTACGCGACAAACGCGTCCGCGCTGAGCGACTCGCCGGTCGCACGGCGAACCAACTCGTTCGTTTCGTAGCGCTGGCCGTGCTGGTGGATGTTCGTCCGGAGCCAGTCGGCAAGCGGCGTAAACTCGCCCGCCCGAATCGACGCGTCGAGACCGCCGAGGTCGCGTTCGGCGGCCCTATACAGCTGGGCGGCCATCACGCTGCCCAGCGAGTAGGTCGGAAAGTAGCCGAAGCTGCCGTGGCTCCAGTGGATGTCCTGGAGACAGCCCATCGCGTCCGACGGCGGCGTAATTTCGAGATACTCCTCGTAGAGTTCGTTCCACCGGTCGGGGACGTCTTCGACCGCGAGGTCGCCGCCGATCAGTTCGCGTTCGATTTCGAAGCGGACGATGATGTGGAGATGGTAGGTGAGTTCGTCGGCCTCAACGCGAATGAAGTTCTCGTCGTACACCTGATTGGCCGCCTCGTATGCCTCGCGCGGCGAGATCGATTCGGCCTGCGGGAACGCCTCGGTGAACGTCGGCCACAGGAGCTCCCAGAACGCGTCCGAACGCCCGACGTGGTTCTCCCAGAGCCGCGATTGGGACTCGTGAACCGAGAGGTCTCGGTCGTCGCCGAGCGGCGTTCCGAACCGGTCGTCGGGCAGCCCGAGCGTGTAGAACGCGTGGCCGAACTCGTGTATCGTCGAGGTCAGCGCGCCGACCGGGTCGTTCTCGTCGAACCGGGTCGTGATCCGGCAGTCGAACTGGTTGCCAGCGGTGAACGGATGCGTCGAGACGTCGAGTCGACCCCGGCTGAAATCGTAGTTCAACAGGTCAAGCACGTCCCGCGAGAGCGACTCCTGTGTCTCGACAGCGAACGTTCCCTCGAAGGCGTTGGTCGCGAGGTCGGCGTCGGCCGCGCGGATCTCCGCGATGAGCGGAACGAGCGTTTCTCGGAGTTCATCGAGGATGGATTCAGCCTGCGAGAGCGGCAAACAGGGCTCGTACTCCGCGAACAACACGGCATACGGGTCGGCGTCGGGATCGATGTGCGCGGCGTACTCGCGTTTGAGGTCGACCAGCCGTTCGAGATGGGGTGCAAAGGTGTCGAAGTCGTCGTCAGCGCGAGCCGTCTCCCACGCACCCAGCGCCTCGGAGGTTGCGGTCGAAATCTCCTCGACGAGGTCGCGCGGTACCCGTTCAGCACGGACGTACTCGCGGCGGATCTCACGGACGACGGCCTGCTGGTCGGCTGTCAGCGAGTCGTCGTCGAGGCTGGCGAGCAGGTCGCCAACGGGGCCGTCAACGAGCAGTTCGTGCGCCAGCGAGGAAAGCACCGAGAGCTGTTTCGAGCGCGCTGGCGTGCCCGCGTCGGGCATCATCACCTGTTGGTCCCACGAGAGCACGCCGCGCGCGCTCGTCACGGCGGAGATGCGCTCGATTTCGTCCAGCAACTCGACGTAGGCGTCGGGTGTGTCGGCGGTGTCGGCTTCGGCGGCCATACACGGTGTTTCGTCCGGAACCGTATCAACGTCGTGGCGAAATTCGTCTCACGGCCGTCACCACACCCGACTCACCGTCGTGGCGGTGGCGACGCCGCGGCCCGGCGGTAGATCTCGTAGCACCGTTCGAGCACGTCGATCGAGACGCTCTCGTCGGCCGTATGGGCCTCGCCGGGTTCGGCCGCCCCACAGACGACACAGTCGGTGCCCGCGGCCGCGAGCCAGCCAGCGTCGGTCGCATGCGGTTTGGCGACGAGTTCCGGCTCGCCGGACTGGGCGGCCGCCGCCGCGGCGAGCACCTGGTCGGCAAACGCGGAGTCACCACACGCCATCGGCGGGAGATCCTGATCCACACGCCACTCGACGCCTGCAACCGATTCGACCGCGTCGAGATCGACACGCTCGCCCGGGACGGTTCGCTCGTCGATGGTGACCGCACAGCGGTCTGGAATCACGTTCCACGCCGAGCCACCGTCGATTTCGGTGACTGCGACGCTCCCCGAAAGCGCGGTGTCGAGAACGGTCGCCTCGGGCGCGTCGAGCGACCGGACGACGTCGATTGCGTCGCATGCGCGGTAGATCGCGTTGTCGGCGGCGTCGGGTCGGCTTGCGTGGCCCGCGGTTCCGCTCGCAACGAGCGTGCTTCCCCGCCGACCTTTGTGAGCGACCGCGACATCGACAACGCCGTCGGCCGAGTAGCCGGTCGAGCCCTCGGTGATAATCGCACGATCCGGGACGAAACCGTCGGCAATCGCCGCCCGTGCACCGACTCCGCCCTGTTCTTCGCCGACAAAGCTCGCAAACACGAGGTCGGCGTCGTTCTCAGCGACGAGGTCGGCGTCGTTCTCAGCGACGAGGTCGGCATCACGAAATGCGAGCATCGCCGCCGCGAGCGACCCTTTCATATCGGCGGTGCCACGGCCGAAGAGCCGGCCGTCGCGTTCGGCGATCAGATACTCCCCGTCGGCGTCGACCTGTTGATCGGCGGGCGCAACCACGTCGTGGTGGCCGACCAGCGCGAGCGACCCGGCAGCACCGGTGGCGTCGACCGGTTTGGTGTCACGACGGGCGATCACGTTGCCCGCGTCGTCGCGCTCGACGATCGCGTCGGTCTCGTTTCGAAGCCACGACACGATCTGATCGCCGGCGGCCGTCTCGTCGTCGTGACTTGGAGTTTCGACGAGTTGCGTCGTCAGGCCAACGAGTTCTGTGCGCTCCATAGGTCTCCCCGCGGGAGCGATCATAAAAAAGGATCGGGCTCGACGGGCCGTGCACGCGGGCGCACTCACCATCCTTATGAGTGCGCCCGGACTACAATGCGTTATGAAAATAGTGCCGGACACGAGCGCGATTATTGACGGTCGTGTGTCCGAGCGAATCGACGACGAACGCTATGCAGGGGCGACGATTCTCGTTCCCGAGGCGGTCGTCGGCGAACTCGAATCACAGGCGAACGCGGGCTACGACAGCGGCTGGAACGGGCTTGAAGAACTCCAGCGGCTCACCGGGTTTGCCGACGAGGGAGCAATCGAACTAACGTACGTCGGCCGGCGGGCGAGCGGAGCCGAACAGGCCGGCGCAAGCGAGGGCGATGTCGATGCGATCATCCGCGATGTCGCCGAGGACAACGGCGCAACCTTGCTGTCGAGCGATCACGTCCAGTCCGAAGTCGCCAAGGCCAAGGGGCTCACCGTCGAGTACGTCGAACCCGAAATCCGCGGCGACGAGGGGCTGCCGATTGCGGCGTTCTTCGACGACGAAACGATGAGCGTCCACCTCAAAACCGACACTCGGCCGAAGGCCAAACGCGGCGCGCTCGACGGGATGAGCTACAAGATCATCGACGACACGATTTCGACCGACGAGCAGATGGACGAGTGGGCCGACGAGATCGAGTCGCTTGCGCGAACCAGCCGCGAGGGGTTTGTCGAACTGAGCGAGCCGGGAATGACCATCGTTCAGTACCGCGATTACCGAATTGCGGTCGCCCGGCCACCCTTTGCCGACGGCATCGAGATCACCGCCGTCCGACCGATCGCGAAAACCACGCTCGACGACTACGAGTTCGCCGACGACCTGCGCGACCGACTGCTCGAACGCCAGCGCGGCGTGTTGATTTCGGGCGCGCCCGGGGCGGGTAAATCGACGTTCGCCCAGGCGGTCGGCGAGTTCCTCAACGACAACGACTTCGCGGTCAAAACAATGGAGAAACCCCGCGATTTGCAGGTCGGCCCCGAGATTACCCAGTACACGGCGCTGGCCGGCGAGATGGCGAAAACCGCCGACTCGCTGTTGCTGGTTCGACCCGACTACACCATCTACGACGAGGTCAGAAAAACCGAGGACTTCGGTGTTTTCGCCGATATGCGACTCGCGGGCGTCGGTATGGTCGGCGTCGTCCACGCGACCCGCGCCATCGACGCGCTCCAGCGGCTCGTCGGCCGTGTCGAACTCGGGATGATCCCCCAGGTCGTCGACACCGTCGTCTACATCGAGGCCGGCAAAGTCCACACCGTCTACGACGTCACAACCGAGGTCAAAGTGCCCGAAGGGCTGACGGCCGAAGACCTCGCGCGCCCCGTTATTCAGGTGACGGAGTTCGAGACCGGCAAGCCGGCGTACGAGATCTACACGTTCAACCGCCAGGTCGTGACCGTGCCGACCGGCGCAAGCGAGGGCCGCGAGTCGGGCGTCGACCGGATCGCCAAACAGGAGATCGAACGCGAGATTCGGGCGGTCGCTCGCGGACACGTCTCGGTCGAACTGCAGGGCCAAGACACCGCTGTCGTCTACGTCGAAGAACGCGACATTTCGTACGTCATCGGCAAGGGCGGCGGGCGGATCACCGACATCGAAGATCGACTCGGCATCGACATCGACGTTCGAACCCACGAGGAGAATCCCACTGCCGCCGACGCCGGCCACGGCGGCGACGCATCCGGCGAACTCCAACCCGCGGGGGAGGTCGTCCAACCCGAAATCACCGCCCGTCACGTCGTGATACGAATGGACAACAACGTTGGCGAAACCGTCGAAGTGCGCGCCAACGGCGAGTACCTCTTTACCGCAACCGTCGGTCGCGGCGGGGACATCCAAATCTCGCGTGGCTCGGCCATCGCCGAGGAACTCGAGGACGCGATCGACCGTAAACACCAGATCAGCGTCGTCCCAACATAACTCACTGGGGGTATCGACATCGTGACATCGGCCGCGCTCACGAAAGCGTTCGACA
Source organism: uncultured Haloferacaceae archaeon (assembly GCA_964457485.1). Lineage (GTDB taxonomy): Archaea > Halobacteriota > Halobacteria > Halobacteriales > Haloferacaceae > PL-Br10-E2g29. Next base: position 10,864 of record CAYWFO010000032.1, read on the forward strand.
ACGGCGATTGGCCGGTACCTCGGGATGACGAATGCGGTCGACAATTCCGGTTCCAAACGGCAGCGAGCGCTGCTCCAACCGCTGGGGAATCCAGGCGTACCCGACCGTGTTCCGCGGAGACGACACACCGAGGTGATCTCAGCATTCGAACATCGGGGTGGCGTAAGAATTTGTACAATTTTGGCAGACAGCGCCGGCCGGATTCACGCCGAATCGAATCGTTCCCAAACGATAACGCTTTTTTCAGCCTGCGGAAAATACAAGCGCATGTCTACGGAGCTAAAGCGGGGACTCGAAGGTGTGCTCGTTGCGGAATCCGATCTGAGCTATATTGATGGAGACACGGGTGAGTTGACCTACCGGGGGTACGCAATCGAGGAACTCGCCAACAACGCCAGCTACGAGGAAACGCTCTATCTGCTCTGGCACGGGACACTCCCGACGGCCGACGAACTCGCGACGTTCCGCGACCAGATGGCGAAGGCCCGCGAACTCGACGAGGGCGTTCTCGACATCGTCCGTAAACTGGCCGAGTCCAACGAGGAACCCATGGCTGCGCTCCGAACAATAACCTCGTCGCTCTCGGCGTACGACGACGACGCCGACAGCGAGGATGGCGATCAGGCGGCCAACGACAGAAAGAGCCGTCGAATCACGGCCAAAATGCCGACCGCGCTGGCCGCGTACACGCGAATCCGGCGAGGTGAGGAGCCGGTCGCTCCACGCGAAGATCTCGACCATGCGGCGAACTTCCTCTACATGCTCAACAACGAGGAACCCGACGAGGTGCTCGCCGAGACGTTCGACATGGCGCTCGTGCTGCACGCCGACCACGGCCTCAACGCCTCGACGTTTTCTGGCGTCGTCACGACCTCGACACTCGCGGATCTCCACAGCGGTGTCACGAGCGCCATCGGAACCCTCTCGGGGAGCCTTCACGGCGGGGCCAACGCCAACGTCATGCGGATGTTGCAGGAAATCGACAACGCCAGTATGGAACCGACCGACTGGGTGATCGACGCAATCGATCGCGGCGAGCGGATTCCGGGCTTCGGCCACCGTGTCTACACGGTCAAAGATCCACGAGCGCACATTCTCGGCGAAAAAAGCGAGACGCTCGGCGAGGCCGCCGGCGACACCAAATGGTACGAGATGTCGGTCGCCATCGAGGAGTACATCGCCGAAGAGAAAGGCCTCGCACCGAACGTCGACTTCTACTCGGCGACGACCTACTACCAGATGGGGATTCCCATCGACATCTATACGCCGATTTTCGCGATTTCACGGGTCGGCGGTTGGATTGCACACATCCGCGAGCAGTGGGAAGGAAACCGCCTGATTCGCCCACGCGCGCGCTACACCGGCGAACGAGACCGAACATTCGTCCCGCTCGACGAACGGTAGCGGTTCGGTTGTTCCCGCTGTTCGATTTTTCGGTGAAATAGGTGAGGCCGCACGACGAGCGAACACGCCGAGTCGTCGTCAGTCGTCAGCCGTGATCGCGTGGGCCGCGTAGAGAACGCCGCGGTCGTCCATGAGCGCGACCGTCGCTAGTCGAAGCGCGTGCGGCCAGCCAAGCGGAGTTGCGCTGTCGGGTTCACCCGTGTCGAAGAACTGCTCGGGAAGGTAGCTGGAATCCGCACAGAGGACGCCACCCGGCAACACGAGTTCGAGCAGTTCGCGGGCCCGCGCAGCGGCCTCCACAGCTCGGCGGTCGTCATAGTCGGCCAACAGTGCGGCGAGTTGCGCGGCAGCGTTGGCTCCCCACCCCGTCGAGACGGTCCAGATTTTCTCGTGGCCCTGGGTTCCCTGTCGCCAGCCGTCGCCCTCGTAGCGGAACAGTCCCGCAACCGAACTCTCGTCGGGATCCTGCCAGAGCGCTTCGATCATCGTCTGGACGTGCGAGTTGAGTTTGTCGAGCCGGTGGTCGTCGATGTCGGCGACCGCGTCGTACGCGCGGTGTGCGCCAACGAGCGCGAGCGTCGCCGAGTCGGCCCGGCGGTCGAGCCCGCCGCCGCCGTGTTCGCGCAGTGCGTAGATGCCGCGGTCGTCGATCCAGAGGTCGTCGATGGCGTGGTAGACGCGGTGGGCCTGCTCGAGCGCGTGGTCGGCGCTCGGAAGGTCGGTCGCCGCCAGCGCGCTGTACGCCTCGAGGAAGGTTGCCGTTGTGTGGGTAAAGCGTCCGATCGAGTCCTCCCACGCGTTCTGACAGACCATCGGTCGGCCGTCCTCAAGCAGCGTCTCATCGAGGCTGTCGACCGCGCGGCCGAGCGTTGCTTCGACCCGCGCTTCGAGGTCGTCATCGGGAATGCCGGCGGCGTAGTAGGTCGCCAAGAAGGCGATGACGCTGCCGGTCTGGTCGGCCTGGTAGTCGACGCCGTCGCCGGTTTCGAGTCGGGCGTTGGCCCAGCCGGGCGCGAGCGCGCCGTTGTGCGGCCAGACACGGTGGGGCCAACTGCCGTCCTCACGCTGGGTTTCGCAGTACGCACGGGCGCTCCGAGCGTGCCAGTCGTCGAGGCCGAGATCGAAGTGGTCGTCCGACTCGAAGACGAACCGCGAGATTTCGGCGTCGTCGCGGAACCAGGTGTAGCCGTAGCCGCCCGAATACCGGTAGTAGGGGTCGAAGTCGGGGCCGGCCATCCGGAGGCCTGTTTTGCCGGTGAGCAACGACAGCACGCGGATGTCCGCCGTAATCGACTCCGCGAGCGGGAGGTCATCGGTGGAATCGAGCGCCGTCGTTTCGGCGGCGGCCGTACTGAAGTCCCCGCGTTTTGTGAACGTCGTTCTGAGGTCTTTCATCCGGCCGAGCGCCGCGGATCGGCTCGTCTCCTCTCGGTCGGTCAAGAGCGTAATGAACGTCGTCCACCCGTCGTGCAGCGGCAGCCAACAGACCATATCCCCGCTGAGACGGTCCTCCTCGTACCGACCGTCGCCTGGGGGCCGTGGATACTCGGTCGGATCGTCCGACAGCAGGTCGTCGAACGAGGCGGGAATCTGGCCGCGAACGCCCGAAAAGCCCGTTGAGCTGCCGACGAAGTCGTGTTCGCGTTCGTGGTACACTTCGAGAACGTCCTCGTGGTGGAGTTGGCCGACGCGGCTGTGGCGACCGTCGGGCGCAAGCGAGACGTAGGCGACGATTTCGGCGTCGAAGTCGGCCGCAAACGAGGAAAGGTGGGCGGTACCGAGCGTGAGATCGAGTTGGGTAACGGTGCCGAGCGGCGTCTCGTGGACGGTTTCGATGAGTCCCGAGCCGCCGAGGTACCGCTGGGTCGAGTCGACGGTGTCGAACCAACAGGTGTCACCGTCGTTTGTGATACCGAACCGTGAGCGTTCGAGCCCTGTTAGCCCCGAAAGGGGGTAGCCGAAGTCCCGGAGAATCCCGGAATCGACGTGCACCAGACGGCTGTCGCCGCCGGAAAATCGTCCCGTGAGCGTTCGTCGCTCGCCGGGGAACAGGGTCTCTTCAGCTGACGACCGTTTGTAGTCGTCAAGCGCGTCACGTAGTTGCATGACATATCACAGTTGCTACTCCGTATTAATTCCTGGTGTATTAGTTGTTCACACGTTTTTCGCAACGCAAACAGTCAAGAGCCTCGCGGACACGATGGCAGGCATGCATGCGCCAGGGCCGCCGCGGTTCACCGCCGTTGGCGAGTACGTCGAACTGGCTCCCCGGGAGCCAGACCCCGACGCCCGCGAGCAGTATCGCTGGCGACTTGTCGACGCACCGGCCAACAGCCGCGCCGACGTTGGCGACGCAGTCTTCGAGTTTCTGCCCGACGTTGCCGGAACGTATCGGTTCGAACTCGACGCACCGGAGGCAACCTACACACAGACCGTCCGGGCGTTTCCGAGCGAACTCACCGAAACGACACTCGAACTCCCGTTCGATCGTCTGCCGGTCGATCCCGACGAGCTCGACTCGATTTCGGTCGTCGGGCCGTTCAATGACCAGCTAGTCGGTCGTGACCGGCCGCGCCGGGGCGACGACCGGTTCGTCCTCG
>CAYWFO010000033.1:0-14479 GCA_964457485.1 uncultured Haloferacaceae archaeon
GGGTTGTGCGAGGCGGTGAGCAACACCGCCGGCACCTCGTTGGTCTCACAGTACTGGCTGACCGCCGGGGTTGGGACGACACCGATTCGGTCGACATCGACGCCGACGCTCGCCAGTCCCGCGGCCGCGGCGTCTGCGAACATTCCACCGGTTCGGCGGGTGTCAGCGGCGACGGCGGCACGGTCGGCCCCCCAGACCGTGCCAGCCGCCTGGGCGATCTGGAGGACGAACTCGACGGTGAGTTGGCTGCCGGCGACCCCCCGTGCGCCACTGGAGCCGAATACCTTCATACAGGTGAGTCAGGCGGCGGCCTCAAATCGGTTGCGAAGAGCCGGTCGGCCACAGCACCTACGGAACCCCAACCGCCTGATTCCGGCGGTAGAGGTAGTAGACCGCGACAATGAGGCTGATGGTCAGCGCACTGAACAGCGCGGTTGCCGCCGCGATCAGTCCATACAGTACGGGATCGGGCTCCCAGTCGACGGGCGCGTCGGCGACGGCTTTGGCGTCGAGATAGATACCGACCGGAAACAACACGAGCAGAATGGTGCCGACGGCTGCAAACAGGAATGCCGCTAGCATGGCGAGAATGAAGAACAGGCCGCTTGCGACGCCCATCCCGCCGCCGATGTCGATGGCGACGGCCCCGAAAAAGAACACGACCGCTGCGATTCCGCCGACAACCCCCACCACGAAATACAACGGGACGGCCGCCACCGCATACCACCAGTTCGAGTCGACCAGCGGGGCCGACTCATCGGTCGGTTCTACAGCCGGTTCTTCGGTTGATTCTGTGGTTGGTTCTGCGGTCGCCGTTGACGCTGCTTCGGTCGGCTCTTCGGGCGACTCGTCGCCACCGCTCGCCTGTTCGGTCGACGCCGGTTTCGATGGCGTTGCTGACGGCGTCGGCATCGATCCAGACTGCATCTCGTCGCGGCTCACCGGTTCGATTTCGTCGCGCTCGACGCCCGTTCGTGGCGCGTCGTCCGGGCTGTTCGGATCATCGTCGGAGGGCGGGCCCATACTGGCGTCATCAGGGTCAACCCTGTTAAATCCGTCCCGTTATCGCTCGTAGAGGGTTTCTCGACTCGTTGCGGAATCCGATTGGATGAACTTCGTGTACGCCCAGTAGACGCCGTACAGCAACGCGGCGAGAACGAGCAGCGTAATCGCCATCTGGATCGCCCAGAGCACGGTGCTGACGACGACGCCGAGCAGCCACAGCGCCAGCCGAACAAGCACGAGCACGAGCACGAGCACCCCCGCGCCCTTGAGCAGTGTTTTTGCGGAAACCATGTGCGAACAGTCGGTCTCGCGAGCAAAAATCGTTGTGAAGCCCATCGCACTGCCCCGGAAGGAAACGCCTTTGACCGGTCGCGCCCCGACACAACCCAATGAGGCCCAGTTTCGGTGAGAGTGCGTGAAGGTCGCCGACGCTGTTCCCGAGTTCGCCGCCGCCTTCGGGTTTTCGGAGTTCAACCGGATGCAGCGCGAGGCGCTGCCCGCCCTGCTTGAGGAATCGGAAAACGTCGTTGCCAGCGCCCCGACCGCCTCCGGCAAAACCGCGCTTGCGGAACTCGCCATCTGTCGGTGTCTCCGTGACAACGGAACCGCGCTGTTCATCGCGCCGATGCGTGCGCTCACGAACGAAAAGGAAGCCGAGTGGGATCGTTTCGAGGAGCTGGACTACTCGGTGTACGTCGTCACCGGCGAGCGCGATCTCAACCCACGGCGCGCCGAGCGTGCCGACATTCTGGTGATGACGCCCGAAAAAACCGATTCGGCCACGCGAAAACACGACTCGCCGCGGTACTCGTTCATCACGAACGTCGACTGCGTCATCATCGACGAGGTTCATCTGCTCGATGCCGACGGTCGCGGCGGCGTGCTCGAAGCGACCGTTTCGCGACTCCGCCGGCTCTGTGATCCTCGCATTGTTGCGCTGTCGGCGACAATGCCGAACATCGAGGACGTCGCCGGCTGGCTCGACGCCCCGCCCGAGTCGACGTTTGCGTTCGGCGACGAGTACCGCCCGGTCGATCTGCACGCCGACGTGAAAACCTACAGCCACGGTGACAACGCGTTTGCCGACAAGTACCGCCGGCTCTACCGCGCGCTCGACCTCGCCGAGGCCCACATTCGCGAGGATGGCCAGGCGCTCGTCTTCGTCTCCTCGCGACAGGATGCGGTGATGGCCGCCGCGAAAGCCCGCGACGAAATCGGCGAGCGCGACATTCCAATGGGTGCGCGCGGTGACTACGACTTCCACAACGCGGCGAAAGAACTGAGCAACGACAGCCTCCGCAAAGGCGTTCCCGACGGCGTCGGCTTTCATCACGCCGGTCTCGCCAAAGACGACCGCAACCGGGTCGAACAGTGGTTCAAAGACGGCAAAATCCAACTGCTGTTTTCGACGTCGACGCTCGCGTGGGGCGTCAACCTCCCCGCGCGCTGTGTCGTCATCCGTGACACCAAATATCACGATCCGCTCGACGGCGAGGTCGACATCAGCCCGCTTGACATCCTCCAGATGCTCGGTCGCGCGGGTCGGCCCGGCTACGACGACGTTGGCTACGGCTGGGTCGTCTGCGACCACTCGGACGCCGACAAATACCGGCGCTTGCTCACCGACGGCAAAGATATCGAATCCCGACTGGCCGAGGACATCGACTCACATCTCAACGCCGAAATTGCGATGGGGACGATCCGGGATCTCGACGACGTGATGGAATGGCTCGAAACGACGTTCTACTATCAGCGCGCGCACTCGGCTCCCGAGGCGTACGACCTTGACGGCCTGCGCGCGCGGATTCGATCCACGCTGGAGACGCTCGTCGACCGCGGCTTCGTCGAAACCGACGACGATCTGGGCGTGTCGACGACGCCGCTTGGTTCGCTCGCCTCGAAGTACTACCTTCGCCTGCCGACGGCCGCCCGGTTCGGTGGACTCGCCGACCGCGAATCGCTGGGCGTCGACGACGTGCTCGAAGCGGTCGCCAGCGCTGAGGAGTTCGACAGCGTCTCGGCGCGACAGGCCGAAACCGACGCCATCGACGCGGTGCTTCGCGGGGTCGACACCTCGCTTGAAAACGGCCACCGAAAGGTGCTCGCCATCTTGCACGCGAGCATGGACGACCGGATTCCGTCGGCGCTCCGCAGCGACGCGTGGGTGATCAAACAGAACGCCCTGCGCCTGCTCGCGGCGCTCCACGAGTTCGCCGATCGGTTTGCCGGTTCGCGTGCAGCGAACCTCGTCGCCCGAACCGAGGCACGCGTCGAACACGGCGTTTCTCGCGAGGCGGTCGCACTCACGGCAATCGACGGCGTTGGCTCGGGTCGGGCAGAAACACTGGCCCAAGGCGGACTGACGACGCCTGCGGCCGTTGTCGACGCCGGCGTGAGCGAACTCACCCGTGCGGGCATGACTGCTGGGGTCGCCGAGCGCGTCGTTGACGCCGCCCGCGACCTCCCACGCATCACGGTCGACTGGGGGGCGTTTCCCGAAACGATCGCTCGCGGCGAAAACGAACAGTGCGAAGTGACCGTGCGGTCGACCGCCGGAAGCGCGGCCGTCGGCATCCGAGTGACGGTCAACGATGTCGAAATGATCGAAACACGCTGTTTTCTGTCGGGGTCGACGACGGTTCCCGTTGGGGTGTTCGGGGCGGATGAGCCCCTCGAGTACACGGTTGAAGCCACGTTTCCCGACCTACCGCTGTCGCCCGTTCGGGCGAGTCGGTCGGTGACGGTCAACTAACAACTCAGTCGGTGACAGTCAACTAATGAGTTGGTCGACGCCGCGTCGACCACGTTCGCGTTTATCGCTCGGAGACGGGCGTCCGGCCGGCAATATCCGAGGTTTTCTTGAATGCGATTGCGACAGCAATCGTAAAGACGGCCGTCGCGAGGGCGATTGGACTCGCCGCGCCGGCAAGCGCCGGCCCGACCGTAAACCAGATGACGGCCGCGCCGAGCACTGCCGAGAGGCCGACGAGGCCGACGCCGAGTAGCTTGAAGACAGTCTCGAACTGGTTCGGTTCTGCCGTTGACGAACGTGCGTTGGTCATACATAACCGTTGATCGGCCGAGGTAATAAACGCGGATGGGGGTTCTCACTGCGTGAAAACGCCCTACAGCGGCTGGTAAAAGGGGATCGGCGGGTGGGGCAGATGAATCCCCATCAACATCAGCGCGTGCTGTAAGGGGATGTACCCGAGGAGAATGAACGCCACGCCGAGCACCCGGTGAAGTTTGATCCGCATTCCCGTCGACAGCGACTGAAACAGCGTTCCGTAGATGAACAGCGACGGGATCGTCCCGAGTCCCAACACGGCCAGCGCGGCGGCCCCACCCGCCGGCGAGGCCTGCACGAAGGCGTATAAAAAGGCGGGGTACAACAACGGACACGGCAGCAGCCCGTGTAGCCCGCCGAGCGCGACGATCCGGCGGTTGCCGACGTAGCTGTCGACGCGCGCCGTGAGATGTCGCTGGACGAACTGGGTGAGGGGGCGGAACAGCGACTCACCCGGCAACGACATTGCCGTGCCGCGCAGCACGTAATGGACTCCGGCGGCGATAATCACGACCCCAATTACGAACCCAACGACGATGTTGAGCTCTCGAAACACCGTTGTCAGCTGGTCTGCCGAGACGAAGACGATAGACCCCGCCAGCCCGAACAGCCCGCCGATCAGCGCGTAGCTCACCGTCCGGCCCAGATTAAAGAGGCCGTGTTGGCTGACCATCCCAACCGACAGCCGGTCGCTCGGCCCGCTTGACTGCTGGTCCATCCGGTCGGCGTACGTCGTCACCAGCGGCCCACACATCCCCAGACAGTGGGCGCCACCGAACAGCCCGATCAGGAAAAACACACCCAGGCCGATGGCTTCGCCGCCCAGCACGCCCGCCGACTGCGGTGTCTCACAGGTGTGTTGGAGGAGGGTCACTGTTCGAGGTTACTCATAGGCAGCCACAACCGTTTCGAAATCGTCGACGACGCGTTCGACCTCGAGTGGTTCGCCACGATAGGCGCGTTCGACGACGCCGTCGGGATTGACCAGAAACGTCACTGTCACGTGGTTGTAGTCGTAGGCTTCCTCGCCCTCGGCGCGGACCTGTTCGAAGCCGATTCCGAGCTGTTCGTCGACGACTGTTTTGGCCTGGTCGTCGTCTTCCGGGCGGAGATACTGCCAGCTGTCGTGTGTGTGGTCGATACCGCTGTCGGCGGCGTGGGACTCGAGTTCCGCCGGCGTATCTCGTTCGGGATCGAACGTGATCCCAACCAGTTGGACGGCATCCAAAAGCCCCCGCGAGTCGAGTTCGCCCTGCACGTTGCCCATTGAATTCATCAGGAGAATACATTCGGCCGGACAGAAGGCATAAAACGCAGTATATAACGCAGGTACGTCGACCGCCGCCGACTCGAACGTCGACTCATCAAACGCTGTCGGCAGGCTGAAGCGGGGAAACAGCTCGCCGTAGGCTGGATACGCCAACGCGCTGCTTTCGGCTACTTGATCGCTAGGTTCGCCGAGGACGACGTTTTCGGGGCCCGAATCGAACAACCCTCCCAGACAGCCCGCGGTCGCGCCGACCATGCCCGTAGTAACCGTTGTCAGATACGTTCGCCGATGCATCTATCTCAGCTAAGTGGGCAAGAACAATGTAGCCTCTGGTGTGGTGGTCGAATCGGCAGCTTACGCTTTCGCGGGCCGTACCAAACGGGTTAATTCGCCCGTCGGCTTACTCGTCGGTATGGAATCCGAGCGCGGATCACGGACGGATCGACGAACCGTGCTGACAGCCGTCGGCGGCGGCCTCGCGGTCGGGCTTGCCGGCTGTCTGGGCGATGACAGCGAGGCTCCGGCGGCCGTCAGCCTCGACGACGGCCAGGGCTGCGATCAGTGCGGGATGGTTATCGACCAACACCCCGGCCCCACTGGACAGGTGTTTTTCGACGATCACCCACCCGACCGTGAGGGGCCGGCCTGGTTCTGCAGCGGCACCTGCAGCTACAGCTACCGGTTCGACCGCGAAGACGATGGGCTCGATCCAGTCGTGACGTATCTCACCGATTACAGCCGCGTCGACTACTCGGTCGACGACGGCGACGAGCCCTCCATTTCAGCGCATCTGGCGGCCGACGACCACCGCGAGGAGGCCGATCTCTCGGTGGTTGTCGGCAGCGATGTGATCGGCGCGATGGGGCCGGATCTCATCCCGTTCAGCGATAGTGTCGACGCCGAGGCGTTCGCCGACGAGTACGGCGGCACCGTCCAGTCCGCCGGCGACGTCGACCGCGAACTCGTCGACTCGATTCGATCCTAAGACGACAGTCAGATCGTCAGTCCGAGTTGAACGACCCCCGCAGCGATCAACACCACACCGCCGAGTTTCTGGCCGACAACCGAGAGCCGCGCGAGTTTGAGTTCGGCGATCTCATACCCCATACCGACCGCGACCGTCACAGCCAACAGCAACGCCGCAATCGTCGAGCCGTAGGTGCCGAGAACGAGTGCGGCCTGCGTCGGGCCGGCTCCCAGCGCGCCAAGCGTCAGTCCGAAAAACAGCGGCGCGACACAGCCCACCGCGGCCACTGCGTAGACGGCTCCAAAGATCCCGAAGCCGACCACTCCGGGTCGCTGATCGGGGAGTGGGAGCTGCCAGCCCCACGTCGACCCACCGAGGAGTGCGACGCCGAACACCACGAGCGCGAGCCCCGTCAGCGGCTCGATCCGGACCAGCCACGGCTGGGCGGCCTCGCCGACGACTGCGACAACACCGATTGTCGCCGCGACAACCGCCAGCACGCCCGCCGCCGCAGCCAGCCCACGCAGACTGTCGCTTCGGAGCGTTCCCTCGCCGTCGCTGAGATACATTCCGACGTAGCCCGGCAACAGTGCGTAGGCACACGGCGAGAAAAACGTCGCCACGCCCGCACCGACCGCAGCCCCGAGTTCAGCAGCCATCGTGTGACCTCATGCACATTGTGCGTTAGACACAATACTGCTGGCTGGTGGGTAAGCCTATTGGTGCAGTTGTCTTCGGCTCTGGGCGGCGTCAAGAGACGTACCAGAGAGCGTAAAGCCATCCATCCCCTCCAGTGTACTGTATGGAGTTTGCCGGCCGCCGGCTGCGAAACGACCGTCTCGCTGTCGGCGTGCTCGTCGTCTGTCTGCTCGGTGCCGCCGGCCTGTTCGTCGTCGACGTCGAGGCCACCGTCCCCGACCCAGTTGCCTTCGAGGACACCCGCTCGATCGGCTTTGCCTCCGAGGACAGCGCGGCCATCGACTCGGAGGCCTCAGTGCCGCGCGCGCAGGTGTTTTACTCGCAGTATCAGTACGTCATCGGCTACTACGGGATCGAGACCGCCGTCGACGCCATCGACGACCCGGCCCGCCAACAGCAGTTCGGCTACCCGCTGGTGACGTATGTAACGACGTACGACAATACCGGGATCGCGCTCGACGACGGCCTGATCGAGACCGACCAGTGGCCCGACTGGGAGCGCGCCGAAACCGCCTTCTACGTCGTCGACAGCGCGGCTGAAACACCCGCCGGCCCGGTGGCGGTGCCGTTCGCTGACCAGCAGGCTGCCGCCGACTTCGCCGACGCACACGGCGGGACGGTGATGGGCTGGGCGGAACTCCGCGAGCAATCATTTGAGGTCGACGATGCCGCGGTCGTCCGCCAGCAGGTCGACACTCAGCAGGCCGACGCCGACCAGCGCGTCGAGAACGCTCGGGAACTGCTGGACCGGCCAGTTTCGCGTACACTCACACCCGACGACGACCTGCAGGCCGAACTCGACAGTGCGCCCGAGGGGTCGACGGTCGTCCTGGAACCGGGCACGTACGACGGCCCAATCGAAATCAACAACTCGCTGACACTCCGGGCCCACGACGCAACCGTTGTGGGCGACCGCGAGGGGTCGACCGTTCGCGTCAACGCTGCGGATGTCGCCATCGAGGGGTTGATCGTCGAGGGAATCGGCAACGAGAGCCGTGATCCCGACGCCGCGACGGGCGACGAGTGGGACGCCAACATCGAACTGGGCTACGGCCACGGTGATGCCGGCATTGCGGCGGTCGGTGCCTCAGGTGTGTATCTGACGGAGGTGACAGTCCCCTACACGGAGGCTAACGGCATTCTGCTCCGGGATAGCCCCGATGCGGTCGTCACCAACGTGACTGTTCAGGGAGCCGCCGACTGGCGCGACGGCTTTATGGGTGTGATGGCGATGCGCTCGCCGGCAGTCATTCAGGACTCGGCGTTTTCGGACGGCCGCGACGGCATCTATCTGCATCGCTCCGGCGAGACTGTCATCCGGAACAACGCGTTCCGCGATGGCCGCTACGGCATCCACCTGATGCACACCTCCGACAGCCTCATCGCCGACAACACGTTCGCCGACCACGAGTTCAGCGGGATCACGATCATGACCTCGCCGGCCCGTAATGCCGTCGTCGACAACGTCGTCTCGAACAGTTCGAACGGGATTTCGACCGCCGGCTCACACTCGTATATCGCCCGCAACGTTGCGGTCGACAACCGGGTCGGCATCACGACGACCGCGGTGTCGTCGCTGTACGAACACAACGTCGTCGCCAACAACACCAACGGGATGCGAACCGGCTCGGTGCTGGCAACCAGCACCGTCCACAGCAACGACTTCGTCGACAACGACAACCACGCGGGAGCCAGCGCGGGCCCGCTCCGGGTGTGGGCCGACGGCCAGCAGGGCAACTACTGGCAGGGAGCCTACGGTACCGACCGCCCTGAGCCACGGCCGTATCTGCCGACCGATGTCGCCGACGGCCAACTCCACCGCTCAAGTGTCCACTACACGGTCGCCGAATCACCCGTCAATCGGGGGCTGCGCACGCTGCAGGGATCGACGCCAGGCTTGCGTTCGGGCAACATCATCGATCCGTCGCCCCAGCCGACACCACAGAACCCCGACCGTCTTGACCTCGCCGAGCGCGTCGTCGCGGAGGGAATCGACGCCGCAGACAACCGCCACAGCACGACACACCATGACTGACGCACTGACTGCCACGCCGACAGCCGACACAGCCGCCGAGTCGGTTTTGAGTGCCGCCGGAATCAGCCACCGCTACGGCGAGCTATCGGTGCTCCAGTCGGTCGACGTCGAGATTCCGGCCGGCGCGGTGACCGCCGTCATCGGCCCGAACGGGACGGGCAAAACCACGCTGTTGCGAATTCTGTTGGGCCAACTTTCGCCCACCGAAGGTGCGGTCAGCTACACTGGCCCCGCCGTCGACCGGCCGATTGGCTATCTTCCTCAACAACCCTCCTTTCGCCCACAGTTTACCGCGGCCGAAACGCTCGCCTTCTACGGCGCGCTGCTCGGCCGCGAAGTCGACACCCCCGCTGCGCTCGACCGCGTTGGCCTCGCCGACGCCGCTGACCGACCGGTCGAGGCGCTTTCGGGCGGGATGCGTCGACTGCTCGGCATCGCCCAGTCGCTCGTGGGCGAGCCGCCGGTCGTCGTCTTCGACGAGCCCGCAAGCGGGCTCGATCCGAGCATGTCGACCCAGGCCTTTGAGATACTCTCCGAGCTGGCACGCGAGGGGACAGCAATCGTCGTCAGTTCCCACGATCTGGGGCTCGTCGAGCGGTTTGCGGATCGCGTGCTGGTCGTCCACGACGGCACGATTGCTGCCCGAGGCAGCCCCCGCGAGCTGATGGCCGAAACCGGAACCGAATCGCTGTGGGACGTCTACGATGCGGTGGTCCACGGGGGAGATCAATGAGCTCCGCGCGCACGCAGTTTTCGGCGCTGTTCGCCCGCGAACTCCGGACGGTCGTCCGCACGCGCGTCTACCTGCTGGTCGCGCTGGCGATCTGGGGGCTGGTCGTCGCGCTCGTCGACGGCGGCGGTGGCGGCGAGTCCGGCTATCTGCCCGCAGTCGTCGACCTGCTGTTGCCGCTTGAGTTGCTCGTGCCCGCAGTCGCCGTTGCGGTCGGCTACCGGAGCGTCGTCGCCGATCTCGAACGCGGCGAGCTGGCGGTGCTCGAAAGCTACGACGTCCCCCCGTGGGTGTACGTCGCCGCGATCTACGCCGGCCGCGCGCTCGCGCTGACGGTGGTCATTGCCGGCGGATTGGTGATCTCGGCGATTCTGATCGCGCTCTCGGCGAGCCCCGACACCGGAATCTATGCGACCCACACCGGCGTCGACTCGCCGGTCCTGTTCGGGCGGTTCATCGTGCTCACGGTGATCTACGGGCTGGCGATGCTCGGGGTAGTGATCCTAGTTTCGGTGCTCGCACGGTCGACGCGAGTCGCGCTCGCGCTGGCTGGCGGGGCGATGGTGGTCGTCGTCGCCGGCGGTGACGCGCTCGTCATCCTCGGATTGAGCGAGGAGTGGCTCGCCGCCGACTCGCTGTTCGGCGCGCTAGCGACGGTGCCGAACAGCGCCTACCGGGGGCTGGTGTTCGAAACGGTCGTCGGCGTCGCCTCGGGTGTCGACAGCGGCTACGCGGCGGCTCGCTGGAGCGCGCTCGGCCTCGTGGGCTGGCTTGTCGGCTCGCTGGTGCTGGCGGGTGGGTTGCTCGGGCGTCGACAGCGGTCGTAGTTGGCTTTCGCGTCGGGCAGCGCTCTCAGTCGTTTCCGACGAACACCGTCTCCAGTCGGTTGCCACAGCGATCACAACAAAACAGCTGCCACCTGTTCGGGTCGAGACCACCCATCGTCTCCCGGCGGATGGCCTCGTCGTACTCGACCATTCGGCCACAGCTCTCACAGTGAAACGTCTCGGGTGGGCGCAGTAGCGTATGAGTAGTTTCGTTCGACGGGACATATACGCTCGTTTCAGCTCTCGGTCGACAGCGTCCCGGGTGCATGAGCGTACACCGCATACAGGATCAGGGCGGCGATAACGAAGTCGAGACTGTGTTCGAGAAAGTGGTGGGTGACCATCGGGACGACGCCGAGAACGGTTCCCGCGCCGACAATCGACCGCATGAGTAGCGCGCCGACCGCGATACTGATAAGCAGGAACTGACGGCTGCGTCGACGGCGATACGCAACGAGACTCACCGCAAACAGCACACCGGTTCCGAGCCCCGCGATAGCGATCACTGCAAGCAGCAGTGGCGATCCGGTCACACCCCAACTCGATAGTACAGACAGCACTGCCCACACGTAGACGATGGGGTATTGATACTGTTATGGTACAAATATCGTTCGGCTGATCCCACGCAGTGAGAACCGCCGCGTCTCTTTACATCGAGACAGTACTAGGTGTTGCTACACACTCATGTCGACAACCAGATCACGGGTTCGGCAGCACGTCCGAGAGACGCCGGGCGTCCATTTCAACCAGATCAAGCGTGATCTCGATCTTGCAACTGGGCAGGTTCAGTACCATCTTCAGCGACTCCTTGATGGCGACGAGCTCGCTGTCGAGCGGGTTGGCGGCCGGGCTCACTACTTCGATCTCGCGTTCGATCCGTGGGAACGGCGCACACTCGCGTATCTCCGCCGGGAGACGGCCAGAGAACTCATCCTCCGTCTCCACGCCGAAGGGCCGACGGAGCCGGGGACGCTGGCCGCCGAGCTCGGCATCGCACGCAGTACGACCGCTTGGCACGTCTCGAACCTCGTCGACGCGGATATACTCGTCAAATCCGACCGCCGCCCGATGACGCTCAGACTTGCCCACCCTGAGCGGACGGCCGAGCTGTTCGAGACGGTCTCGCCGTCGATGCCCGACCGGCTTGTCGACCGTTTTCTGCGGACGGTCGACTCGCTGTTCGAGGAGCCGGCCAACCGCTCCGACAACTAGCTGAGGCCCCTGTTTCGCTGTGCATCGCTGGTTTTGTTTTGAATCGTACACCCACTCAGCAGCTGAGGACTGCGGCTGCTACGGGTAATACACGGAGTCGATCATCGCTGTAAGCTCTGACGGTGTTTTCTCGCCGCGCAGTCGGTCGACGATCCGCCCCTCGGCGTCGATCAGCACGGTCGTTGGCACCGCACTCACAGACAGTGCCTGTGTCACCGACAGCTGGGGGTCGATACCGAGCGGCCACTGGCCGTCGTGGTCGGCCCACCACTCGGCCAGCGTCGATTTCTCGACCGAAAAGCCGACCGGATCGGTTGAGACCGACAGAAACGACACCGTCTCGCCGTACTGCTCGTAGGCTTCGACCAGCGCGGGCATCGAGTCCTCGCAGACCGAACACGTCACCGACATCACGTCGACGACCAGCGGGCCGTCGGCCGGAATCGACTGCTCACCGGCGGTGCTGCCGGGGGCATCGATGGTCTCGACGGCGTCGTTGAGGCTGTCGTGTTCCTCAGCAGCCGATAACGTGTCCGTCGACAGCGCGCCAGCGGAAACACCCCAGCCCGCACCAACGACGCCGATTCCGGCGACTCCGGCGAGAAGCCGTCGACGGTTCACGATGCGTCTCCCTGCCCGGTCGGGATCTCACAGGGCGCGATCGTTTTTCGGGCGGCTCGAACCAGCAGCCCAAAGGTGACCAGCAGTATCACTGTCGCCAGATCGTAGCCCGCCGAGGCGACTATCGTCGTCGCCTGCGTGCCGCCGAACAGCCCGGCGACCGCGAGCAACAGCGGCGCGGCGCAGCTCACACAGGAGGCCATCCCGAGTGCGGCCGTCCGCGCGGAGGCTGCCGCCGATATGAGGACGGCGACGATGTAGCCCAAACACAGGTAGGCAACCAACTCAAACGGGACAATCGCGAGGCTTAACAGACCGTTGTCGTACAGCAAAATCGGTCCCCAGCCAGGGAGGGCCAACTCCAGTTGGCTCGTTGGCATCCCTGCGGAGGCTCCGAGTGTGCCACTCAACCACAGGAGTGCGACTGTATAGCCGACACCGACAGCCGCTCCCAGCCATCGGCGTGGGCGAACCCGCACCGTTCGGCTGACCCAGACGGCGGCCGCAACGGCGGCCGTCGACCACACCACTGGATACACCAACACCCGACCGTCAGTCAGTGTCGGCTGTTGGACCGACAGGTAACTCGCTGTGGCGGCCGCCAGCACGCTGACGACGAGAATACCGCTACCGACAGCGAACTCCAGCGGCGAGAGTCGACGGTGGATAGCCATTAGGAGGATTCTTCTGTGGAATCTCCGAACCGTATCAACCCGAGGTTTAGCGCGATTGCAATCAGAATCACGAAGAGCAGCGTTGCCGCCCCGTAGATGACAGGATGGGTGTCCACGCCGGCCATCACTCCGAGAGCGCTCCGGAGCTCCCAGATGATGACAAACAGCACCGCACTCCCCAGCAGGATACCGCCCTGTGTGGTTTTGCTCATCCGAGGACACCTCCCGCGAGCCGACCGAGCGTCGAGTCACCGGCGGCCGCCTCCACAGACAGCAGGAGTGGCTCGACGATCATTGGGACGGGGTCGACCCCGGGGCCGAAGACGCCGCCGCGCTCGATAATGCTTGCCAGCGGCAGTGTGTAGGCCAACACGACCAACACGAGCGCGATGGCGATCCAGAGCTTGAGATTATCGAGAATCAGTGGCGCGTCATCGGGGCCTGAAAGCGGCTCTGAGAGCGGCTTACCGAGCCCGCGTACCGTCGGTCCGCCGCTTGAAAGTGCGATGTTGGTGACAAACAGGAGCGTTGAGATCGTCAGCAGTGTGCCGCCAATTGCCAACTGGAGGTCGAACTCCGCGATCGACCCGAAAGTCGCGGTGAAATCAAACCCTTCGTACTGGGGTTCGGCGGTTCGGCGCGGTATCCCGAAGAGGCCGGCGACGTGCATCGCATTCGACATCAGGGCCATTCCGACGAACCACATGATCACTTGTGTGAGCGCGATCGGTCGACTGTAGAGCCGGCGGTTTGTGAGTTGCGGCCACAGCCAGTAGGTGCCGGCCATAAACGTCAGTGCGACCGCGGTGCCGACGGTGAGATGGAAGTGACCCGGCACCCACAGCGTGTTGTGGACCAGGTAGTTGATGTTGAGGCCGGCGTTAACCATCCCGCTGAAGCCGCCAGCGGCGAACATCAGGCCGGCGAGGGTCATTCCGGTAAAGGCGGGGTTCCGCCACGGCAGCGCCCGCAGCCAGCCGAACAGGCCAGTGCCGCCGCGCTGGCGTGCGCCGTGTTCCATGCTGGCGACCACGGTAAAGGCGGTCAGCAGGCTTGGCAGCAGCAGGAACATCGTGTTCGTCATCGCGATCGCTTTGAACCCTTCAGAGATGCCGGGGTCGAGATACTGGTGGTGGATGCCGACCGGCGTCGACAGCATCAGAAACAGAATAAAGACAACCCGACCGAGCGGGTCGCTGAACAGTCGACCACCCGAAATCGTCGGCAACACGGTGTACCACAGCATGTAGGCTGGCATCAGCCAGAAGTACACCACTGGGTGGCCCCAGAACCAAAACAGCGTCCGGGTGAGCAGGGCGTTGATCTGGTCAAAAAATCCGAGCGACCACGGCAAAAGGAAGCCGACGACGGC
>CAYWFO010000034.1:0-14177 GCA_964457485.1 uncultured Haloferacaceae archaeon
CGGGTCGTCGTCATCGCTTTCGACCGGTTCGTCGTCATCGCTTTCGACCGGTTCGTCGTCATCGCTTTCGACCGGTTCGCCGTCATCGCTTTCGACCGGTTCGCCGTCATCGCTTTCGACCGGCTCATCATCGACAGCCGTCTCTTCGGCTGCATCGCCATCTGCAGCCGCGTCGTCGGTTTCCTCGGCAGTCACCGCCGTGTCGTCGGTTTCTGGCTCCTCCTCGTCGGTTGTTTTGTCCGCTTCGTCGACAACGGTCTCCTCTTTTGAGGCTTCGTCAACCTCCTCTTTCTCGGCGTCGTCAATCTCCTGTTCGTCGGTTTCGCCGATCCCGTCTTCTTCGGCCTCCTGTTCGCCGGTTTCGCCCGCGTCGACTTCTGCAACCTCGTCAGCCTCGTGTTCGACGGTCACTTCGGTTTCCGTTCGTGGTTCGTCGTCGTCGCGACCGCCGATTCCGAGAATCGATTTCAGCTTGTTGAGTAGCGCCATTACCCTCTGTTAGCCACGGAACGTATTTAAAATCCGTCGACATGAGCGGTTTTTCGGCCGCTTTACGTCTTCACACGCACTTCTCTTCACAACTATTAACTGTCAGCCTCGAAACGCTCTCGCATGGTCGCCCTCCAATCGATTCGACCCGCCGTGAGTAGCATCGTTCGCAACCCACTGCTGCTCGTCGTCACCGCCGCCTATGGCGTACTCCAACTGCCCCAATTCGTCGGCCAATCGCTCTCACCGCTGGCGGGTGCGGCGCTCTCGCTGGCCGTCAGTGGACTGATTCTGGTGACGCTCCCGTTCTACCAGGGCGGGCTGCTCGCGATGGCCGACGAGGCCCGAACCGGCTCGACCGCGCTTTCGACGTTCATCAGCGCGGGCAAATCCAACTACCTTGCGCTGTTGCTCGCGTATCTCGGACTGATCGCCGTCGCCACCGTCTTTTTCATTATCGGATTCGTGATCGCCATCTTCGGCGGGATCAGCGTGATTGCAGGCGGCGACGCGAACACCGCACTGCTCGTGATCTTGGGACTGCTCGGTGCGCTCATCGTTCTCACGTATCTGCTTGCCATGTTCTTTATCCAGTTTTACGGCCACGAAATCGTGCTCGGCGACAGCGATGTCATCGAGGGGTTCAAAAACAGTGTCTCGCTCGTCCGATCGAATCTGGTGAGCGTGCTCGGCTACTCGATTATTCTGTTCGTTGGCGGAGCCGTTCTCGGCGTGTTCGCCTCGGTTGCCTCGATCGTATTTACACCGGACAATCCGCTCGCGTCGGTGCTGCCCGATCTCTCGATTGCGATTCTCCTCGCGGCTGGCGTCGTCTATCTCGTGTCGACGGCGCTGCTCGGAGCGTTCTATGCGACCTACTCGGTCTGTGTCTACCGCGAACTCGACCCGCCGCAGACGGCGGGTGGCGGTCCGCCGAGTGACACTTTCTCGGCTGGCGACGAACCGACAACCAGCGAAGGCGACACCGCCACGTTCGGCGACTGACCGGATCGCTCGCCCTCCGATTCGGCCTGGAGTTCGTCGTAACCGCAGTAGCCGAGTGGTTCCACGCTCCACGACCAGCGCGCTCTGCTTACGCTGCGATCGGTTGCAACACGCCGCTTACAGCGACTCGCGAAGCGCCCGGTTCATTTCCTCAACGGGCGCGTCAACGCCGGTCCACCGCTCGAAGGCCTCGACGCCCTGAAACAACAGCATCCACGCGCCGTCGACCGTCGTCGCGCCCGCCGCGTCGGCCTCGCGAAGCAGCCGAGTTTTGAGCGGTGTGTACACTGCGTCGAGAACGGCCAGTTCGGCGTGTAGCAGGTCTGCCGACACCGGCGTCTCGTCGGACTCCATGCCGACGCTCGTCGCGTTGACCAGCACGTCGGCGTCGGCGACGCGCTCGGCGAGGCTGTCGAGCCCGCCTGCGGTTATTTGCGGTGTCTCGTTATCGGCCGTCTCGACCGCCGCGGCCAACGTTTTCGCCCGTTCGACCGTCCGGTTGGCGATATGCACGTCGCACCCGGCGTCGGCGAGCGCGAACGCCGCCGCCCTGCCCGCCCCGCCCGCGCCAACGACGACAGCACGCGCGCTGTCGAGTGCGACATCGTGGTGCGAAAACGAGCGGGTAACGCCCACCGCGTCGGTGTTGTAGCCGCGCGGCGGATCGTCGGTTCGAAAGTCGATCGTGTTGACCGCGCCGATGCGGGCGGCCAGTGGGTCGGGGTCGACGACCGCCAGCACGTCCTGTTTGAACGGAATCGTCACGTTCAGCCCGGCAACACCGAGCGCGTCGGCCCCCTCGATCGCCTGTTCGATCTCGTCGACTGCGGGTTCGAACGCGACGTACGACGCGTCCAGTCCGCAGGCCTCGTAGGCCGCCTCGTGCATCGGCGGCGACACCGAGTGCCCGACGGGGTTACCGACCAAGCCATAGACATCCATACCGTCGGATTCGTCGGCGACGGCTAAATTCCGTCGGAGCGCTGGCCGGATCGGCTCTCAGCCGGCGCGCGTCGACGGCGACTCGGTGGTGTTTTGCCGATCGATTCCCTCTCGTCGTTCGTGATTGCGATCGTCGTCAGCCGGGCCGACAGCGCCTCGACACACATCGGCGAGTTTCTGCTCGCGTGCGAGGAGTGGACCGCCCACGAGGATGCCGCCCAACCCGACGCCGCGGGTGGCGGCACCTACTACCGAACCGACGGTTTCGAACTCCGCGAGTTCGAGTCGATGCACGTCGATCTCGACGATCCGGCGCGGGCGTTTTCGACCCCCGACGACATCGCGTTTCTCGTTTTCGTCTCGCGGCACGCCGGAAACACCGGGGCCCTGCTGACCGCTCACTTCACGGGCAACTTCGGTGCGGCCGACTACGGCGGCGACCCGCGGTCGGTCGCACGTGCCGCGCCGGGCGCACAGAAAGCCGTTGTCGACGCGCTGGCCGAACACGCACCCGACGACTACACGGTCGGCATTGAGTGTACGCACCACGGACCGACCGGGCTCTCGGTGCCGTCGCTGTTCGTCGAACTCGGCAGCGACGAGCCGCAGTGGGACGATCCCGATGGCGCACGCGCGGTCGCACAAAGCGTTCTGTCGCTCCGCGGCGTCACGGCCGACCACCGGGTTCGACCCGACGGCTCGCCGCGACACGTCGCCGGCTTCGGCGGCGGCCACTACACGCCACGGTGCACCCGCCTGGTTCGCGACAGCGCGTGGGCAGTCGGCCACATCGGCTCGGACTGGCAACTCGACGCGATGGGCGATCCACCAGCAAACCGCGACCTCATCGACCGGGTTTTCGACGCGAGCAACGCCGAACTCGCCGTGATCGACGGCGACCGACCGGCGCTGGCACGCGTGATCGACGATCTCGGCTACCGGGTCGTCTCCGAAACGTGGCTCCGAACGGTCGGCACGCGCCCGCGTTCGGTCGTCGATGCGGCCGAACGCCTTCTTTCACCGGTCGAAACCGGCCTTCGGTTCGGCGACGTCTCCGTGTGGGACGATGTCGACGCCGAGTCGCTCGCGGCCCGATGGCTCGTCGTCGACCTGCCCGACGATCTGCTCGCCTCGGCCGCCGGTGTCGACGCCGACGCCGTCTGGAACGCGGTCGAATCCCGCACGGTCGCCTTTGAAACCGTCGAGGGCGCGACGGTGCCCGCGGGCCGCGCGCTCGTCGCCGACGCCACGGCGTTCGATGACCTGATCGACCGGCTGGCCGAACTCCTCGAAGCCAGCTACGAGACGGTCGAACGCAACGCGGACGAGGTGGTCTGTCGCGATACCCGGTTTGATCCACAAAAGGCGGCGACACTCGGCGTGCCCGAAGGACCGAAGTTCGGCACGCTGGCGTCGGGGACGGCGGTTTCGGTCAACGGTCGACGAATCGAACCGCATGCTGTCGAGAGCACCTACGTCGAGCGCTTTGCGGTTTCATCGGCCGAAACGCCCGTGAGCGTCGACAACGAGTCAGACCGATGTCAGACGAATGGGAAACATAAATAGGCTCGGTCTGTAAGCCACGGGCATACTCATGGACTCTCTTGTTAACGACGCTATCGACGAGGCTGAAAACGCCGATGGGGGCGACTCGGCCGGCTCCGTCGAGGACGACTCACAGTCCGGACTGATTACAGATGACGAACTCCAAGACGTTCTCTCCGATCTTCAGACGAATATCACCGTCGTCGGCTGCGGCGGCGGCGGTGGCAACACGGTCAACCGGATGTACCAGGAGGGAATCACGGGCGCAAAACTCATCGCGGCCAACACCGATGTTCAGCACCTGATCAACATCGAGGCCGACAACAAGATACTGATGGGCAAGCAGAAAACCCAGGGCCGCGGTGCTGGCTCGCTCCCGCAGGTCGGCGAGGAGGCGGCGCTCGAAAGTCAAGACGACATCCACACCGCCATCGAGGGCTCCGATATGGTGTTCGTCACCGCCGGTCTCGGCGGTGGAACGGGAACCGGGTCGGCCCCGGTCGTCGCCAAAGCCGCCCGTGACGCGGGCGCGCTCACGATTTCGATCGTCACGACGCCGTTTACCACCGAGGGCGAGGTTCGCCGGACGAACGCTGAGGCTGGCCTCGAACGCCTTCGCGACGTGAGCGACACCGTCATCGTCGTCCCCAACGACCGCCTGCTTGAGGCGGTCGGCAAACTCCCCATCCGACAGGCGTTCCAGGTTGCCGACGAGGTGCTAATGCGCTCGGTCAAAGGAATCACCGAACTCATCACCAAACCCGGACTCGTCAACCTCGACTTCGCCGACGTGCGCACCGTGATGGAGAAAGGCGGCGTCGCCATGATCGGCCTCGGCGAATCGGATTCGGAGTCGAAGGCAAAAGATTCGGTCACGAGCGCGATGCGCTCGCCGTTGCTCGATGTCGACATCTCCGGTGCGAACTCCGCGCTGGTCAACGTCACCGGCGGCAACGATATGTCGATCGAGGAGGCTGAAGGCGTCGTCGAAGAGATTTACGAGCGGATTGACCCCGATGCCCGAATTATCTGGGGAACCTCGGTCGATGAGGAACTCGAAGGCACAATGCGGACAATGATCGTCGTCACGGGCGTCGACTCGCCACAGATTTACGGAACGAGCGATCGCGGTCAGCAGACCCCCACCCCGAATCCGACTCCCCGGCCATCGAACGAGACGCCATCCCAGACTCCCGTTGCCGACGAGGACGACGACATCGACTTCGTCCAGTGAGGGTCTCGATACCCTCGAAGCCGGTCGGTCGCGCGGAGGCCTACCGGTCGCGACACCGCGGTGTCATCAATAGATAGAAAAAGCCTCGAATCGTTTGTTCGCCAACAATGCAAGTTCCATACGACCTCAACAGCTACATTCGGGTTCTCAAACTGGCGAGTACGCCTTCGTGGAACGAGTTCTCACAGGTATCGAAGATTGCTGGGGCCGGTGTGCTCCTGATCGGCTTTCTCGGCTTCATTATTTTCGCGCTGATGAGCTTTATTCCCGGTGGTGTCTGATGGGTATTTACGCCGTCAAAACCACCGCCAGCCAGGAACGCACGGTCGCCGACATGATCGCAACCAAGGAAGAAGACGACGTCCACGCCGTGCTCTCGCCGGACTCGCTGACCAGCTACGTGATGGTCGAAGCCGATGGCACCGCGGTGCTCGAACGCCTGCTCGAAGAGATCCCCCACGCCCGCACCATCGTTCCCGGCAACTCCACCATCGCGGAGGTCGAACACTTCCTCTCGCCGACGCCGGATGTCGAGGGCATCGCCGAAAGCGACATCGTCGAACTCATCGCCGGCCCGTTTAAAGGCGAAAAAGCCCGCGTCAAGCGCATCGACGAGGGCAAAGATCAGGTGACGGTCGAACTGTACGAGGCGACCGTCCCGATTCCGGTGACCGTTCGGGGCGATCAGATTCGCGTGCTCGACAGCGAAGAGCGGTAAGCAGTTGCTAGCGATTGCTGGCAGTTGATGCCGGTTGCTGGCAGTTGCTGCCGGTTGCGGCGGTTTTCGGGTGTCATCACCGCGTTGTGCTCGCGTGTTTGGGCCCGCTGGATTGCCTGGAGGTGGCGCATTCGCTTCGCAAAACGGTAATACACTAATGCGACCTCCATGTAGTGGATGTCGTGAGCAAGTCAGTCCAGTGCCGGGTCGACATGCACACGAAACTGCTCAACGAGCGGGTCGCTTCGCGCGCAAAGCGTCACGACATCGACGTGCTCGTCTACGCGCCACATTTTACTCGGCTGCCGACGATCCGCGAGACAGCAGCGCGGTACAGCGACGACGACCTCCTCGTTGTTCCCGCCCGTGAGGTGTTTACCGGCGACTGGAAGAACCGCCGACACCTGCTTGCGATCGGTCTCAAAGAACCGGTTGCCGATTTCATCACGTTCGAAGGCGCTCTGGCGGAGTTTGCACGGCAAGCGGCGGCCGTGTTGGCGCCACATCCCTCGTTTATGAACGTCAGTCTCACCCGCCCGGAGATTCGCGCGCACGCCGCCCGAATCGACGCGGTTGAGACCTACAACGCGAAACTGCTCCCGCACCAGAACCGCCGCGGCCAGCGAATCGCCACCGAACTCGGCTTGACCGGGTTCGGCTCGTCGTACGCGCACCTTGCTGGAACCGTTGGCGAGGCGTGGACGCGAGTCGACACCGAAATCGCATCCGAGGCCGACCTTGTTGCTGCGCTCACCGGCGATGTGTCGTGTCAGGCCGTCCACCGCGGGGGGGCCGGTCATCGCGCGCGCCAACTCGCCGAGTTCGCCCATCTGGGCTACGAGAACTCGTGGCAGAAAATCGATCGGTTGCTGTTATCGGGCGACGAACCGACGCATCCGCGCAACCTCGTTTACGAAGGCCGGTTTAACGCGGTGAACGTCTACTGACCATGTCTCGCTGCGCTGTGAGCAACGATGGGAGGGTCGGTTTTATATTCGTTCGATTCTATCATGATTTATGAGTAACAGCCCACCAGCAGAGTTGGCCGACACTGAACGTGATGCGCGTCTTTCCCCAGGCGGCACTGCGGTGATGTCTTTTTCAGAGACGGATACCGGCCCGCCACATGCAGTGCCCGTCTCGTACGGCTATGATCCGGCGGAAACCGCGTTTTATTTCGGACTCGGAGTCGACTTCAACAGTGCAAAAGCGGCGGTGTTACCCTGCGAGGTCACCGTTGTCGTTCACGGCCGAGATGAGGGGGAGTGGTGGAGCGTTGTTGCCAAGGGCACGCTTGAAGAGACGCCGCAAACCGAAATTTCGACCGAAACGCTTCGAGGCATCCAGAACACGCACATCGACTTCGGTGACTTGTTTTCACCGCGCAAAAAAGAGATGCGCTTCGCGTTCTACCGGCTTGAGCCAAACGAATTAACCACTCGAACCGAAAGATCCTCATCCCGCGAGTAAGCCGTTTTTGTTCCTCCCAACCCATCGGCCGGCCAAACCGGAGTACGGCTTCAGGATTCCTGCGCGCCATCTCGCCAACAGGAGCGATCGGTTAGCCGAGCGCCGCGATCGCCGGTTCGATGACCGCAGCGGCGTCGCCCCAGTACGGTTCGACCACCGGCACGGCGTAGTGGAGGGCGACAGCAAAGGCGACGACTTCGAGGATCGTAATCACAACCGTTGCGACGTCGGCCATCCTGCTCGCGACGGGAATGCCGACCGGGAGATTCCACTCGTTGCCCGAGAGAGGATACCAGAGTGCGATGCCGCGGGTACTGCCGACGACATCGAGAACGTAGTGGGTCAGAATGCCGATCCACACGTAGTGGAGGTTGTCGAAAAAGAGGGGCCACGCGGCGAAGAGCGCCAGCACGAGCAGGTTGTGTAGCGTCTTGCGGTGTTTTCCGAACGCGGTGTCGACATCGGGGAACAACGCGCCGAGCGTGATCGGCAACAACAACAGGCCCATCGTCCGAACCATTTCGAGGTCAAGCGTCGGCTGCAGCACGTAGCCGACTCCAATGCTCAGTAAGACCGCATTGAGAACGTGTCCGCGTTTGTTCATTGGCACCTCTCGTTTGCGAAGCTACCTGTATGTTTCCGCCTGCGGGCGCGGTGGACAGAACCGATGCGGAACCGACCAAACAGTGTGTCGAATAATTCAAACAAAAACCCAACGCATCGGAAGAATGCGATGACATACCCGTTATACATAGATATTTATCTGTTCGAAAACAACATTCGTACTGATATGTACGATGAAATCCTCTTTCCGACCGATGGGAGTCCCGCCTCGGAAGCCACGTTCGAACACGCCGTTGCGATGACCCGCGCGTTCGACGCGCGGATTCACGTGCTGTACGTCGTCAACACGACTTATGCGGGCGTCGGTACCGCGGGGAGCATCAACATCAACTCGCTTCGCGAGTCCGGCAAATCGGTGCTTGCCGACGTCAGAAAACGCCTGTCGGACAGCGACATCGAGGTCGTTACCGAACTCGGCGAGGGAGATCCGTTCGCTGAAATCGTTGACTACAGCAACGACCACTGCGATCTGATCGTGATGGGCACCCGCGGCCGCAGCGGCCTCGATAAGTACCTGCTCGGCAGCGTCACCGAAAAAGTCGTCCGTTCGGCCGATGTCCCGGTCGTGACCGTTCGCACCGGAGAAACGGACTGAGTCGGTGTTTCGGACGGATCGACTCCGCCGGTCGCCCTCCGTTTCAGCCGGTCTGGCGGCCCTGAATGACCAACAGCCAAGGGGCCGCCGTGTGAGCTACGCATATGCACTACGAGACGCCGCAGTTCTTTCACGTCATGCAGTACGCCGCGGCCGCCGACGGCGACGTGATCGACATGGTCAGCGGCAACCCTGACTGGGAGCCGCCTGAAGCGATTCGCAGCGGACTTCGTCAGTACGCCGCGAGCGACGCCGGCAACTTCCAGTACCCACCCAGCGACGGGCTGACCGCGCTTCGCGAGGAGATTGCCGCGCGCAGAACCGTCGAGACCGATCGCGTCATCGTCACCAACGGCACCGGCGAGGCCAACTATCTCGCAATGGCCCGCGCGTTCGATGACGCCCGGGGCGACGAAGTCGTCCTCATCGATCCCGTCTACCCCTACTATCTCGGCAAAACCGAACTGCTCGGCGGCACGCCACGGCTGGTCGCGACGGCGGCCGACGGCGGACTCGACGTGACCGCAACCTGTGACGCGATCGGCGATCAAACGGCGCTTGTCGTTCTCAACACCCCGAACAATCCGACCGGGGCGGTCTACGATAGCGAGTCGATCCGCGCGGTCGTCGAGCGCGCGGCCGACCACGACGCACTAGTCGTCGTCGACGAGGTGTACGACCATTTCGACTTTTCGGGGCGCTTCGAGAGCGCACTCACGCTCGACGCCGACACCGTCATCGTCACCAGCGGGGTGTCGAAGTCGATGGCGATCACGGGCTTTCGGGTCGGCTACGCCGTCTTTCCGCGGAATATCATCGAGGCCGCAAAAACCCGACATATGCTCGTCAACGTTGCCACGAGTCGGCCGGCACAGCGCGCCGTGCTCACCGCCTACCGCGAGACCGACCCCGACTACTACGCCGCCGCGCGCGACCGACTCCGCTCACGAATCGAGTCGTTTACCGCCGCGCTCGACGAGGTGGGCGCGGCGTACACAACCCCCGATGGTGCGTTCTACGTGCTCGCGCGCTTTGATGACTTTCCGGGGACGATGGCGAACGTCAAAACACTGATCGACGAAATCGGCGTCGCCGGCATGCCGGGAGCGACGTTCGGAACCGCCCGTACCGACTGGATCCGGTTTGCGCTCGTCACGCCGCGTGTTGACGAGGCAGCCGACCGACTGGCGGCGTTCTTCGCGCAGTAGTCGCAACCGACGGCTACACAAGTCGGGACGGTCTCTGTGCGTACATGACTGAGATCGACGTTGAAGCCGTTGACGCGGTCGACGAGAACGCCCCGGTCGATGGCGTCGACGACAAGGACATCCCGGTCGATGGCGTCGGCAGCGACGCGGACGACGCGAGCGACGAAATCGAGGTCACCGCGACGACGACCGATCTGCCGGCCGGAATCGATGCGCCCGAGTACGTCCTGTACGGCGGCAAAGGCGGCGTTGGCAAAACAACGATGGCCGCCGCAACGGCGCTGTCGAGCGCGGCCGGTGGCATTTCGACGCTCGTCGTCTCAACGGATCCGGCACACTCGTTGTCGGACACGCTCGAAACTGCGATTCCGGCGACGCCGACCCGGATTCGCGAGGAAATCCCGTTGTGGGCCGCCGAAATCGACCCCGATGCGGCCGCCGAGGAGGGAATGTTCGGTACCGACGAGGATCCACTCGGTGGGCTCGGCGATCTCGGCGGCGGTGGCCCGATGGCCGATCTCTTTGGCTCGTCTCCCGGCGGCGAGGCCGACGACGACACCGACGAACCGACCGGCGGGCTGGCCGAACTGATGGGCATGGGCGGGTCGATGCCGGGCGCTGACGAGGCTGCGGCAATGCGCCAACTGCTCGAGTATCTCGACGATCCGCGGTTCGACCGGGTCGTCATCGACACCGCACCGACCGGCCACACGCTGCGACTGTTGCAACTGCCCGAACTCATGGATTCGATGGTCGGCCGCCTGCTGCAGTTTCGACAGAAAATGAGCGGCATGCTCGGCGGTGTTACGGGTATGTTCGGCGGGGACGACACTGGCGACCCGTCGGCGGAGTTGGACGCGCTTCGCGAGCGAATCGAGCGGCTTCGCGCGGTGCTTCGCGATCCGGGACAAACGGATTTTCGGGTGGTGATGATTCCCGAGGAGATGAGCGTGGTCGAATCCGAACGGCTTGTCGACCGCCTGGGGAGCTTCGAGATTCCGATCCAAACGCTCGTCGTCAACCGGGTGATGGAGAACGTGACTGACGTAACCGATTTCGAGGTCGATCCCCAGTGGATCGTCACACCTGATCTCGAAAACTGTGAGTTCTGTGCGCGCCGCTGGCAGGTTCAACAAACGGCGCTGTCGAATGCGACCGAGCTGTTTCGCGGTCGGACGGTCAAGCGGGTGCCGCTTCTGGCTGACGAGGTTCGCGGTGAAAACGCGCTTCGAGTCGTGGCGGCGTGTCTGCACTGACTGAGGAGGCGAGGCTCGATCGTCGGAGGTTCAGTTGAAGCGTCGAACCACCGACCAGGCGGTGTCACGAACCGAATCCGGGAGGAATCGGGCGAGAACGGCGAGTGTAGCGACGGTTCCAACCGGGACGCGAGCGACCGGTTTGGTCGCGCTCGCGGCGTTGACGATGTCCTCGGCAACCCGTTGTGCGCTCACCGAACCGGGGCCGTCGCCACCGATAGCCTGGGTGTCGTCGAACATCGAATAGAACCCCTCGTACGCACCCGTTCGCTCGTTGTTGTCGACCTCGGATTCGGCTCGGTCGGTAAAGCCGGTCGTGACCGGACCCGGTTCGATCACGACGACATCGATACCGAACGGCTCGACCTCCGCTCGCAGGGCGTCCGAGAGCGCTTCGACGGCGAACTTCGAGCCGCAGTAGACGCCGCCGCCGGGAAACGCCACGCGCCCGGCGACCGAGGAAATGTTGATAATCGTGCCGTCTTCCTCGCGGCGCATGTGTGGGAGAACGGCCTTGATGAGTCGGTGGACGCCGAACACGTTGACCGCGTACTGGGTTTCGACCTGTTCGATCGCGACGTCCTCGACCGGCCCGAACTGGCCGAAGCCTGCGTTGTTGACGAGACAGGAGATGACGCCGTGTTCATCGAGAATCCGGTCGACGACGCGATCGATATCGTTCTGGTTGGTTACGTCGAGCCGATCAGTGAGACAGCCGGCGTCCTCGAGCGCCTCGATATCTGCGGGGTCACGAGCGGTGGCGTACACCGCCCATCCTTCGGCGGCAAACGCCAGCGCGGTCGCCCGCCCGATGCCCGATGAACAGCCAGTAATGAGTACCGTCTTCGGTTGCACACTCGCTGTATGGCCGCGGGGGTGTTAATTATGCGCCATCGTCTCCGGGCGACCCACTTTCGGCGTCTACCCCCGTCGATTCCTTGCTCGCCTGCTGCAACGCGGCTTTGCGTTCGTCGGCAACGGTATCGGCCAGCCGAGTCGGCTCGGGCAGTTTGTAGCCCTCACACAGCGACGCAACGAGTTCGACCGCTGTTTCGGCCGACACGCGGTGACCTGGACTCACGTACAGCGGGTTGATGTGGTGGTTCGACGAGTCGTACTGTCGCGACTGATACGCGTACCCCACGACCGTTTCGGGCGGGCAGTCGACGCCGCGGCCGTTTTCGTTGCTTTTAGCCTCGATTGGTGTTCGCCAACCGACCGGCCGGTTCGTCGTCGACTCCCGAGGCGTTCCACAGAGCAGACTTTTTGCGACGCCAACCGTGGGAACGTCAAAAACGACACCGATGTGCGTTGCCAGTCCGGCCTGTCGGTAGTGAAGGCGGCCGCTGCCGTCGAGACACAGCAGGTCAGGGTCGGAGTCGAGCGTTTCGAGCGCCGCAATAATCGACTCGCCCTCGCGAAACGAGAGCAGTCCCGGAATGTAGGGTGTCGATAGCGCGGTCACCGCGTGGGTGCGTTCGACGACGGTGTCAGCACGCAGGACGACGACGGCGCTGACTACGGAGCCGTCGATGAACGCCTGATCGATCCCGGCAACGAGCGGGGCGTCGTCGGACGCGATAGCGACCGAGTCGGGCGCGGCGTTGTCAACGCGGATCTCTGTGGGGTCGAACCCGAACCGATCGTCGAACACGGCCGTCTCGGCGACCTCCCGTTGGAGGGCCGTCATTTCTTCGCGCGACAGCGACGCTTCCGGGAACAACGCGGGACGAACCGGCTTCATGGGCTAGAAGCGTCCGCGACCGGGGCCGCCTGGACCGCCCGGGCCACCGGGGCCACCGGGGCCACCACCGAGCCGAACCCGGTTCGAGACCCGAACCGACTGCGTTCGCCTGACGTATTCGCCGTACGCCAAGCCGACCGCGAGGCCGACGAGGTGTGCGCCGTGGGCGATGCCGCCGCCACCGGCCTGACCCGATCCAATGAAGAAGACGCTGATTGCGGCGGTTGCCAGCGTCAGCAACCAGATCGGCGCGGGAATGACGAAGTACAACAACACGGTGAGTTTGGGATTCAAGACGGTGATGACGCCCATGATCGCCAGCGCCGCGCCGCTTGCGCCGAGTACCCCAGGCGTCGCCGCGGTGATGGGTTGTTCAAGCATGGTGAGTCCGATCTGGCTCAGTCCGGCGAGCATGCCGCTGACGACGAACAAGATTGCGAACTTTTTCGAGCCGATATAGCGCTCGACCAGCGGGCCGAAAAAGAAGATCACGATGCTGTTGAACACGATGTGGAAGATGTTGGTCGGAGAGTGCGCAAACACCGAGGTGACCCACGTCCAGATGTACTCCGGATTCTGTGGTCGGAGGACGAAAATCGACTGGTGGAGCGCCGTTCCGCCGATGAGCAGCGTGAGCCACTGGAGCACGAACGTGAGCCAGATAATCGCCAAAAACGTGTATGTCATGTTGCCGCGGAAGTAGCCGAGCGGGCCACCGGGCCCAGCGAGTTTCGAACGCATCGTGCTCGCCGATGAGTCGCGGCCGCGGTTGTCGACCGAATCGTCAAAGCCGCTGTCGAAGACGCCGTCGGGGTCGTTCCACTCGTCCAACCCCGGACAGTCGTGGTTTTCGGGAAGCCGGTGGTTCGCACAGAACGTCTGGCCACACCGCCGACACCGATATGGCATGTTCTCGTCCGCGCCACATGCGTCGCATTTCGCCATTAGCGACTACTAGTAGGGGTGGCATCAAATGGGTTTGCCTCCCGGTTGGTCAGTCCCCGACGGGCCCGCTCACACGTTGGTGTCGTCGCGGCGGCCGGTCTCGTTTACGCGGTTTCACGCGTCGTCACCGCTGACGCGGTCGGTCTCGGATCGCTTTCGGTCGGTGGCTTCGACCGCGTCGAGGTTGGTCGGCACGACGGTCAAATGCCGAATACCAAACGTGGATTGTGTCGTGCTCATTGTACATGATTGTACACGACAGCCGGATAAATAATTACTGATAAACATACTGTATGTGGCTCCGCGGAAGTATGCACGTAGAACATCACCGACTCCACGCGGAGCAGCACCGACTCCACGCGAAGTAGCACTGAATCCACGCGGAGCAGCACCAACTCAACG
>CAYWFO010000035.1:0-14127 GCA_964457485.1 uncultured Haloferacaceae archaeon
CTACCACCCTGAGTTCACCTCGCCGTTGTACCCGTGGATGCAACTGTTCGGCATGGCCAGCGGGTTTGCGGTGCTCACGCAGGTCGGCACGGTTCCGCTTGCGGGGGCCGCTCTGATTACAGTCGTCTCGATACTCTACTTTTACGTCTACGTTCGACCCCGAACCGACCGCGAGGGGGCCGCCCGAACGCAGGTCAGACAGAACGTCAGCGAGACTGCCGTCGAGCGGACGAAAGCGCTCTTTGACGAAGAACAACAGTACGACACGCTCGTTGCGACCACTGACGACACACCGGTCGAAAGTCGCAGCGACATGCTCCGGATTGCGACCGATCTCTCGGCACTCAGACGAGGATCGGTAACCGTTGCGAACTTCACACAGGTGCCACACCGGGTGTTCACCGCCGGCGACAGCGTCTCCGAACGCGATGAAACTCCCCAGTGGGCCACCGACCTGTTCGAAACGACGCTCCGAACAAAAACGCCCGACGGTGGCGTCCAGTCCGCCGACATGGAGGCAACGAACGATACGGTCGAAACAGAGATGTCAGCGCCGGCTGCGGCGCTCTCGGCGGTCACGTTCAAACGCGTGACCACCGAGGATATCGGCTCAGCAATCGTCGAGTATGCCGCGTTCGAGGAAGAAGACTTCATTGTGCTCGAACGAAAGGTCGAGGAACTCCACGAACTGTACGGCGAGGGGCTCAACGAGCACGTCCTCAAAAACGCGCCGTGTGGCGTCCTCCTTGTCGAGGACCGTGGTTTTGAAGACATCGATGAGATTGCGGTGGCGACAAGCAGTGGCGTCTACGATCCGGCAAAACTGCTCGTTGCCGACGCGATTGCCGAAGAGACTGGCGCGACGATCTCGTTGCTCCAGACGGTTCCCGAAAACGTGAGCGACGAGCGTCGACAGGTCGTCCAGACCTATCACAACGAAATCCGTCGTGTGCTGACGGTAACGGCGGATTCACGCATCATCGAAAACGATGATCGAGTCGAAGGGCTTGCCCGCTTTGCCAACGCCGCCGACCTGTTGGTGACAACGACCGAGCGCCGCGGCATTCGCGGAGCCGTCTTCGGTCGTCCCGGTGACCGACTCGTCGATTCGGTTGACTGTACATCGGTGATGGTGCAGCCGGCCGACGAACAACGCGCAGGACTGATTCAGCGACTGATTCTCACCCGACTGTTCGGCTGACCAACCGGGCTGTGTAACCGAGCCGACTGCGCGCACGCAGTTAACTCATCCGCGCCGTCGGACAAACGAAAGCTGCGGATTACAGCTTGCAGCCCTCACAGTAACTTCGCAAACTGGTGGGGAGCGGCGTGGTCGTGCTCGGGCGGCGGCCCAAGTGCGGGGGGCCGGCTTCCGCCACAGGACGCTACAGAGGTTGAGTCGCCACTTCGAGACCGCCAACACGAGGAAGATAAAAAGACGAAACGCGGTGACTGACCGGTTCAGTCGTCTGCAGGCGCTGCGCCGCCCGATTCGGCCTGCTGTTTGGTCCACGAGAGCTTGCCACCCGCCGCGAGGATGTCGCGCTCGCGTGCAGAGGCGTCGAGTTCGGCTGTGAACTCCCACTCGCCGTTGACACTGCAGGTGAACTCTTCGGCACCCGAGCGGATTCCCTCACCGATGTCGTCGACGATCTCGATGTCGTCGCCCTGCTCAATGTTGCCGTAGATCTCGTCGTCGATCACGAGCGGGACAATCCCGAAGTTGAACAGGTTCGCCTTGTGGATGCGAGCGAAGCTCTGGGCGAAAACGGCCTCGATACCCAGATACATCGGACACAACGCGGCGTGTTCACGCGAGGAGCCCTGGCCGTAGTTCTCGCCGGCAACGAGCACGCCGCCCGGTGCGGCCTTTGCGCGCTCGGCGAACGTATCGTCGACGCGTGAGAGCGTGAACTCCGAGAGCTTCTCGATGTTCGACCGGTACATCAGGATGTCCGCCGTCGCGGGAATGATGTGGTCGGTCGTGATGTTGTCCGCCATTTTGAGGATCGTCTCGCCGCCGACGGTGTCGCCGAGGGGATCCTTCAGCGGCACGTCGCCGATGTTTGGGCCCTTGATGAGTTCGTCGTCGATGGCTTCGTCGGGTGCGATGAGGTCGGTTTTCGAGCCGTCGTATTTTTCGGGAAGTTCGACGCCCGGGGCCTCCAGGTCGTCGAGGTCTTCGGCCAGATCGCGGGGGTCGATGATCTCGCCGGCGATGGCGGCGGCGGTGGCGACCTCCGGTGAGCAGAGGTAGACGTTGTCATCTTCGATGCCCGAGCGTCCCTCGAAGTTGCGGTTGAACGTTCGCAGCGAAACCGAGTCGCTGCCGGGGACGTGGCCGATTCCGATACAGGCCCCACAGGTCGCCTCCGAGAAGTTGACGCCGGCGGCCATCAGCTCGGCAACCCAGCCCTGCCGAGCCAGAATTTCAGCCGACTGCTTCGAGGCGGGTGCGATGATCATCTCGGTGTGCATCGCGACCTCGCGGCCTTTGAGCATTTTTGCGCCGGGCAAAATGTCCTCGTAGCCACCGTTGGTACACGAGCCGATCATGACCTGCTCGACGCGCTCGCCGGCGACCTCACGGACGGGCACGACGTTGTCGGGCATGCTCGGGGTGGCGATGAGCGGTTCGATCTCCGAGAGGTCGATCACGATTTCGTCGGCGTACTCGGCGTCGGCGTCGGGGGCGATGTCGACGAAGTCGTCGCCGCGGCCGAGTCGGTCGAGGTAGTCCTTGGTTCGCTCGTCGGTTGGGAAGATCGACGAGGTCGCACCGAGTTCGGTTCCCATGTTGGTGATCGTCGTTCGCTCGGGAACGGTGAGCGTCTCGACGCCGGGGCCGGTGTACTCGAAGACCTTGCCGACGCCGCCTTTCACGCTGAGGCGTCGCAGCATTTCGAGGATGATGTCTTTTGCGGAGCTCCACTCGGGGAGTTCGCCCTCGAGTCGAACGTTGACGACTTCGGGCATCTCGACGTAGTACGCCCCGCCACCCATGGCGACCGCGATGTCGAGGCCTCCCGCGCCGATCGCGAGTTGTCCGAGCCCGCCGGGGGTTGGCGTGTGGCTATCGGAGCCCAGCAGTGTTTTGCCGGGGGCAGCGAAGTTCTCCTTGTGGACGTTGTGACAGATTCCGTTGCCCGGTCGCGAGAAGTGGGCGCCGAAGGTGCCCGCCGCCGAGCGCAGGAACCGGTGGTCGTCGGTGTTTTTAAAATCGAACTGGTAGGTTTGGTGATCGCAGTACTGCGCGGCCAGTTCGGTCTGGACGTCTTCGAGGCCGAGCGCCTCGAACTGGAGCCAAACCATCGTGCCGGTGGTGTCCTGCGTCAGCGTCTGATCGATCTCGATACCGATTTCCTCTCCGGGGGTGAGCTCCCCTTCGACGAGGTGATCGTCGAGGATTTTTTCCGTAAGCGTCTGTCCCATAACAGTCGCCGATGGTCTCTACGCGGGTATAAATCCCGCGTATTTCCCGACTGTTAACCGTGTGAGATCTAGTTGCGACTGCCCGAACGTTCAGCGACAGCCGCGACAGCGCGGTGTTTTGTGACAGATCACACTAGACCGGATCTCGAAGGGTACTGGATCGGATCCCGACATCGTTTTTGCCCGCCCGGCGGAGGGACTGGTATGTTCGAATCCGGCGCGTTCGTCGCACAGCAACTCACCCCGATCGATGGCTCACAGATCCAACCGAACGGCGTCGACCTCACGGCCGCGAAACTCTACGAACAGACGGCACCGGGCCACATCGGTCGCGAGGGCAAAACCGTTGGCGACCGAACCGAGATTGCGGCCGTCGACGACACGTTCGAACTCGCCGCAGGGGCATACATTGTCCAGTACGGCGAGACGGTGCACATCCCTGACGAGCACATCGGCTTTATTTATCCACGCTCCTCGCTGATGCGGAACTCGTGTATGCTGCATACGGCGGTCTGGGACGCCGGCTACGAGGGCAAGGGCGAGGGGTTGCTCGAAGTGCATCACCCGATCGAAATCGAACAGGGGGCGCGAATCGCGCAACTCGTGTTTGCGGCGGCCGACCACGAGGGAACCTACGACGGCAGCTACCAGGGCGAAAACGTCGACTGATCCGGTGGGACTCCCAACTGTTAGATACTGTTACCTATTCGCAGGAAAACGGGCTGGGAGGGAGTTGAACCGGCGGAAGACGAACGCTCGCGTTGCTCGCGGTTGCGACTTCCAGGGTTCAATCCCTCCGTAGCGTTTTCACTGCTCACGTTGTTCGCAGGAAAACGGGCTGGGAGGGAGTTGAACCACGGTCGCTCACTCCGCTTGTCCCTGATTCAACTCTCTCGACAGCCGCTTCGCTCTTCACGTTGTTCAGAGCAGAAGCGGGCTGGGAGGGAGTTGAACCCCCGACCGTCTGGTTAAAAGCCAGACGCTCTCCCTAACTGAGCTACCAGCCCACAATTGAAAGTGCCGGTACGCGCTGATAAACGTTTACATCGGGGGCGCTGTCGTCATCCGATACCACGCGACGCTATCCCGTTCTCTCCGAAAAATACGCCGCCAACGCGTCGGCAACGATTGCTTCGGGTTCGCGGTTCTCCATCGAGGCACGGTGGCGAAGTTCGGTGTACTCCGCGCGGGGGAGCGTCACCGAGAGTTCGCCGGGTGTGACGCCGTGGTTTCGAAGTGCGGCTTCGGCGTCCTCGCCGTTGTTGATCTCGCTGGCTATCGACCGAATGTCTCGCACCGTCAGCCCCGCATCAAGGCTTGCCCATGCGAGCAAATACCGATCCTCGGTCGCTACCCGTGCGATGTGTTTCGCTGCTGTCGGGGCGATGTGCCCGCGGGCGACATGGCGACGAATCGACTGGGGCAGGTCGTGGACACGAGCCCATTTTCGGATGAACGAGATGGTAACGCTCTCCCCGGCGGTTTCGGCGGCCGTCTTGTACGATCCCAGTCCGCGGACGAGCGCAGCACAGGCCGCAGCACCGCGGAGCATCAATACGTGATCGTTGCCACCAACTGCCCCCGTGGCGAACTCGTGAACGATCTCGGCGGCCTTCTGAATGCTTGCTGGATCGTCCGGGTCAAAACCGACCGCCTCGGCTGCCCGCTCGCCCGTGACCGACGGATCGGCCCGAACGACTGGCGTCCCGACCGGCGTTTCACGATCCGATCGGTACTCCTTGCTCATTGACTAATTCAACGACCGCCCGGAATAAAAGTACCTCGCACATGTCCGTTGCACACGCATGGCCGATGTCAACTACCCTACCCTACTTCGCTCAGTCTGACGACTTCGCTCGTTGAGGGTAGTGTGGAACCTTCAGTTCCACGGACCAATGCGCACGGGCGCTCGATTTCCGTGATGACGAGATGCGAAGCTTCTCGAACCACTTGACCCCGAGGCAGTTGACCGATCCAACAGAGCGTGGTTGGTATCTGCTCACACTGAAACGACTGGCTGTGGAGTCAGCACCAAATTCAATTGGATGGCAGGGATCAACGAAACGAGGTCGCACCGGATTTGTGTACACCTGCACGGATGAGCACCACGCCCCGTCCCAGCAATCCAGCACCCAGAAGCAAGACAAGGAATTCGAATACCCAGCCCATATATGGAATGAGGCCGAGAAGCGCAATACTCGTGACGCCGACAAAAAGCGAGAGATACCGATTGTCAAGAGACGTGTATGAAAGCAGCCAGTGGCCGACTGCGTAGCGGACATAAATACTTGCAAACCATGCGAATGTAAGCGTGATCAACACGACAGCGATGGCGACTGGGATACCAACAATGAGGACGCTGAACAACAGAATACTGGCCACAGCAACGGCGGTTGCGAGCAGCCCCGTTTTGATGATCCCCAGCGGTTCAGCCGTGAGGCGGTCACGGGTCTCATCCGCAACTGTTGGCAACAGCGAGAGCAAAACCAGTCCAACAAGCAGCGCCATCAGGAACAACAACAGCTGGAATAGCGGTCCGAAGAGCGCAAGTGGTGGGAACAAGGCAAGTTCGGAAATGGGGGTAACAGAGCCATCGATTGTGCCGCCGTCATCAACAAACTCACCCGTATAGAACAGACTTCCGTCAACGAACGCGTTCTGCTGAAGCGTGACGGTGCCACCGAGGAGGATCGCATCGCCGCCGACCGCCCCATCGATCGTCAGTGAGGAGCCGACCCCGCCATACGTT
Source organism: uncultured Haloferacaceae archaeon (assembly GCA_964457485.1). Classification (GTDB taxonomy): domain Archaea; phylum Halobacteriota; class Halobacteria; order Halobacteriales; family Haloferacaceae; genus PL-Br10-E2g29. The sequence continues at coordinate 6,182 of CAYWFO010000035.1, forward strand.
CGATCGACGGTTCCGGTCTCACCGAGTGTGACTGACCCACCGTAGGCAAGCGCGTTGCCATCGACCGCGCCGTCGATACGGACGCTGCCGCCGTAGACCCGCACAATGCCGTCCACCCCACCGGTCTCGGTGACGTGGACATCGCCGCCGTAAATCTCGAGGTCGCCGTCGACCGTTCCATTGATTACGACAGTACTGCCGATGATGGTTCGGTCAGCGACTGTTTCTCCCTCATCGATAACGACGGTTCCGCCGACAGTTGTCTCCGCAGCGGCCACGCCGGCGAAGACCACCGTCACGACGGCAATGACGGACAGGATGTAGATGGCGTAGTGAAGAGACGGTGTTTGGAGGGAACTCATACATCGTGGCTACACAGGATCTTCTCAAAATAATTGGGGTTCAACACCGATTGTCGGTCGGGTCAGTTGCTGTCCGTCTCTGTGGAATGTGGTACGTGATCGATTACTGAATACGGCCTGTGGAGGGTCTGTGTACGGCGTATAGCGTGTTACAATCTAGTCGACGTGGCTGCAAACAGCGCTTCAACCCCAGATACCATCTCTTCATCCGCATTCGTCGGTGATGAACGAACAATACTTCAGCCGGAGCCCCCATGTGGCAGTATGCGTCGGCTGGTTCTCTGGTGTGTGCTGCTCGTTGTCGTCGCCGGGATGGTTCCCGTGGCCGTCGGTGCCCACGCGGGTGTCGACCACGCGAGCGACGCAGACCACAACCACGCCGACACCACGGACGACGCGTTCAACACGGGCGCGATCGGCTGTGTCGAGGGCGTCTGTTACGACGACGAACTCGGTGTGACCAATCCGAGTGGCCTCGACGAAGACGAACTGGAGGCGATCATTTATCGGTCGATGGCGCGCGTCGAAGAACTCCGCGGCGAGCGGTTCGAGTCGGCGGTTCCCGTCGAGGTGATGAGTCGCGAGGAGTTCCGCGAACTCCGGGGTGTCACCGGGGACGACGAGCCCACCGACCCCGACCGCTGGAACAACCAGGTCTGGAAGGCGTTGTTCGTCGTCGGCGACGACACCGAGGTGTCGGCGGCAATCGACGAGACGGTCGGCGGCGCAGTCACCGGCTTCTATCAGCCGTCGACGAACGAGATCGTGTTGGTCACACCCGACACCGACGCGCCGGAAATCAACGAGCAAACGCTGATCCACGAGTTCGCCCACGCCCTGCAGGATCAACGTCACGACCTCACAAGCCCGCAGTTCCGTGGTGACACCCAGGACGCCGATCTCGCCGTGACCGGCGTCTACGAGGGCGGGGCGGTGTATCTCGAAACGCGATACGAACAGCGGTGTGCGACGGAGTGGGAGTGTCTCGATGAGCCGTCACGAGGCGGTGTCGGCGGCGGCGGCAACCAGGGGCTGTTGATTGCGCTGCTCCAGCCGTACTCCAGCGGGCCGGCCTACATCGCCGACGTCGTCGAACGCGAGGGGTGGAGCGGCGTCGACGACCGGATGGCGTCCCCGCCGGAGACAACCCGCGAACTCATTCACCGCGAGCGGTTTGAGCCACAGCCGATCGACGTGAGCGACGACGCCACCGAGGGCTGGGAGCGCCAGCCGCACCGCGGCGTCGACGGCGCGGAGGTCGCCGGCGAGGCCTCCATCTTCGTGATGTTCTGGTACCAAGCCACCGTGTACGACGCCGAGACGATCGATCCGGGGGTTCTCGGCGAAACGAGCCACCCGGACGAACAGCGAAACTTCGCTGCACCCCCCTCAACCGGCTGGGTCGGCGACGAACTCGTTCCCTACCAGCGCGATGACGACGACGGCTACGTCTGGACGATCGCGTGGGAAACAGCCGACGATGTCGACGAGTTCCTGACGGCCTACGACGCGATTTTGCAGGCGCACGAGGCGACAGAACACGACGACGGCGTCTACGTGATCGATGACGGCGGCTTCAGCGGGGCGTACGCGCTCAGCGTCGACGACACGCAGGTGACGATCGTCCACGCGCCGACGGTCGACGGGCTGTTCGAACTCAAACCCGACCTCGATCCCGACCCAGTCGAGGAGGAAACACCCGGATTCGGTGTCGGCGTCGGTCTCGCGGCACTGCTTGCCGCGCTCGTCGTGTTTCGGCGACTCTCGCAGCCGTCGTGAGGACTGTCGAACCGGCTGTCGCGAGCGGTGCGTTCTCGATCGGTGCCGAGCGCCGACATTTCGAGGAGCGGTCAGCGCCTTTTTTATCGGCTCACCCGAACAACTCGTATGAGCGACCACGGGTTCGACAGCATCCCGACCGAGGCGATTCGCAGCGGACGGGCCACAGACGCCTACTTCGAGCGAACAGAAGCGACACTGCAGGCCGCCAACAAAAACCCGCACGTCGTCGCCGAGGTCACCGCCGATCAGTTCGGCGACGGCGAGTTCGAACTGCTTGCGGGAATCAAAGACGCCGCCGCGTTGCTTGCCGACCGCGACCTGTCGGTCGACGCAATCGCGCCAGGACGACTGTTCGACGGTGGGCCAGTCATGCGGATTTCGGGGCCGTATCTCTCGTTTGCGCGGCTCGAAACGTCGCTTCTCGGGTTTCTGTCACACGCCTCGGGAATCGCGAGCGCCGCACTCGAAATCCGACAGGCAGCGCCCGACACACCCGTATTTTCGTTCGGCGCGCGGCACGTCCATCCCTCGCTTGCGGCGGTCGTCGAGCGCAACGCGCTGCTCGCAGGACTCGACGGCTTTTCGCACGTTGCCGCCGGCGACGTGATCGGTCGGAAAGCCAGTGGGACGATGCCACACGCACTCATGCTGTGTTTTGGAACGGGAAACCAAGAGGCTGCGTGGCAGGCGTTCAACGAGACGGTCGGCGAGGACGTCCAGCGAATTGCGCTCTGTGATACGTTTACCGACGAAGTCGACGAGGTTCGGCGTGCGGCCGCCGCCCTCGGCGACGACCTCGATGGCGTCCGGATCGACACCACGGCCTCGCGGCGCGGGGACTTTCGACACATCATCAAAGAGGTTCGATGGGCGCTCGACGAGGCCGGTCGCGGCGATGTCGAGCTCTTCGTGAGCGGCGGCCTCGGCGTGTCCGATCTCCGTGATCTTCGCGATATCGTCGACGGCTTCGGCGTCGGCAGCGCCATCTCGAACGCCGACCCGGTCGATTTCGCGCTGGATCTCGTCGAAATCGACGGCGAGCCGATTGCCAAACGCGGCAAGCTCGCGGGCACGAAAGCGGTCTACCGAACGACCGACGGCGGCCACCACGTCGCCCGGCGCGGCGAGCCCGCACCGCCCGACAGCGAGGCGTTGTTGCAGCCGCTCATTCGTGACGGTGAACGGTGTGACGCGATCGATCTCTCACTGTCGGCCGCGACCGAGCGTGCGGCCACCGACGCGAGGCTTGTCGGTTTCGGCAGAAAATAGACGAACCTGAGCGGTGAACGCCGAAAACGAGTGAAACCGAACAGGGTGGCGTTTCTACAGCGCTTCGACGCTGCCGCCGTCGGGGCGCTCGCGGAACACCTGGCCTTCGAACAGCGTGATCATCGTGTCGTCGTCCTGCCAAGCGACGGGCGAAACGCCTGCCTTCTTGCAGACCAACGAGAGGTACTTCTCCTTGCTCCAGTTCTGTTCGACCGGCAGTGTCGGATACAGCCAGCTGTGGTTGTTTTGTGTGTCGAGCGCAACCCCGTGAACGCCGAGTTCGAGGTCGTCGAGCGGATTGTTTGTCAACAGCGTGTTGCTGACGATACAGACCGAAATCGAGAGATCGGACAGCTCCTTCGGGCCGATTTCCGAACCCGCCGAGTCGGCCGAAGCGGCCTGAATGGCCGCGTCGACGATAGCGTGGCCGAGTTGATCTTTGCCGCGATACGCGCCGGCACAGCCCCGAAGTCGGCCCCGGCCACGAGTCGACTGAATCCTGACGAACGCGCCCGTGCGAGCATAAAACGCGTCGCGCATGCTACCGGGTTGTTCGCGTTGGCCATGAAGAACGTACGATTCGACCGCCTCTCTGGCAAGTTCGACCGCTCGTGCACCGTCGTCATAACTCAGCTGAACGGTCTGTGCCTCGGACATACCCATACAGATAACGCCAGGAGACTTCAATTCTTCCCATTCGTTCAGCGGAGTTAGGCGGTCGCTACCGCGCGTTCAGGAGAGGCGAAACGAATTGTACTGTCACCGCGTGAAAAACGTAACTAATTCTGTCAGGCGAGTCGCTCGTTCCTGCCAATCCACGACACTTACGAGCCTCCCGAGCCGATGATCGCGCATGCTCCTGACCAACGCCGCGCGCGCCGACGGCTCCACGGTCGACGTACGGATCAACGGCGAGACGATCACGGCGGTCGAGACCAATCTCACCGCCGAGGCCGACGAGCGCGTTATCGACGCCGACAGCCGACTGCTGCTTCCCGGTGCAATCGACGCCCACGTTCACTTTCGCGAACCGGGATATCCACACAAAGAAACCTGGAAAACCGGTACGAGGAGTGCGGCGGCCGGCGGCGTAACGACCGTCATCGATATGCCGAACACGGCGCCGCCAACGACGAGCGGGCCGTTTTTCGACGCCAAAGCCGAGTGCGCCGCCCACGCCGTCGTCGACTACGGAATCAACGGCGGCGTCACCGGCGACTGGGAGCCGGAGTCGTTGTTTTCGCGGCCGCTGTGCGCGCTCGGCGAGGTGTTTCTCGCCGATTCGACCGGCGACATGGGCGTCGCAACCGACCTGTTTGCCGACGCCGCCGGGCGCGCCGCCGACGCCGGGCTAACCGTCACCGTGCACGCCGAGGACGAAACGCTGTTCGAGCAGTCCGCCCGCGAAGGCGACGCCGGCGGCATCGGTCGCGCGGCCGACGCCGACCGCTGGAGTCGGTTTCGAACTGCCGAGGCAGAGGTCGCCGCCGTCGAGCGAGCGGTCGCCGTCGGCGACGAAACGGGCGCGGACATCCACATTGCCCACGCGTCGACGCCGGAGGGAATCGACGCCGCTGCCGACGGCGGCGCGACCTGTGAGGTCTGTCCCCACCACCTGTATCTCTCTCGCGACGACCTCGACGAACTGGGAACCTACGGCCGGATGAACCCACCGTTCCGCAGCGAGCAACGCCGCACGGCGGTGTTCGAGCGGGTCGCCGACGGCACCGTCGACCTCATCGCGACCGACCACGCCCCGCACACACGCGACGAGAAAGAACAGGGGCTCTGGGACGCCCCGAGCGGCGTTCCGGGCGTCGAGACAATGCTGCCGTTGTTGCTCGAATCGGCCCGTCAGGGCGACCTCTTGTACGAACGTATCGTCGACCTCGTGGCACACAGTCCGGCGCGGATTTTCGATCTCGATTCGAAGGGGCGGATCGAACCGGGCTACGACGCGGATCTCGTGCTCGTCGATCCCGACAACCCCCGTGAAATCCGTGGAAGCGACACGCACAGTACGTGCGACTGGACACCGTTCGAGGGGCGACTCGGCGTGTTTCCCGAACTGACGATGGTTCGCGGGCAGGTCGTCTACGAGCGAACGCCGGGCGAGGGTGCGACCGATGCGGGCCGGAACGTCGACAGCGAGTCATTTGAAACGGTGCAGGGTCGAAACGTCCGGGTGTAATCCGAACCCGCAGGGAGTTCGCACGCCGGAGCCGATACGGTTTTCCCACCGCCGCCGGAACTCATCGGCAATGCTGAGTAGACAGTTCGTCCGCGAGAATCCTGACGCCGTCCGCGCGGCGCTCGACGCAAAGGGGGTCGACGTCGATCTCGATCCGATTCTCGAGATCGACCGCGACTGGCGCGCGCTCAAAAGCGAGGGCGACGACCTTCGTCACGAGCGCAACGAGGTATCGAAACGGATCGGCCAACTCAAACAGGCGGGCAAAGACGACGAAGCTGACGAGGCAATCGCCCGCTCGACCGACCTCAAAGCCGAGCTGCAGGCGGTCGAGGCCCGCGCCGACGAGCTCGAAGCCGAACTCGAAGCGGCGTTGTTGACGCTCCCGCAACTGCCGGATGACTCGGTGCCACTCGGCGAAGACGAAACTGAGAACGTCGAGCGCCGGCGAGAGGGCTTCGACAACAGGCGAACACTTCCCGAGGAACTAACTCCACACTACGATCTCGGTGAGGAACTCGAAATTCTGGATTTCGCCCGCGGCGCGAAAGTCTCGGGCGGCGGTTTTTATTTTCTCAAAGGCGACGGTGCACGACTCGAACACGCGCTGATTCAGTTCATGCTCGACCTGCATCGCGAACAGGGATACCACGACATCTTCCCGCCGATTCCGGTCAACAGCGCGGCAATGCGTGGCACCGGACAGTTCCCCAAATTCACCGAGGACGCCTACCGAATCGAGGGCGACAACGCCGAACCCTACAGCGACGACGATCTCTGGCTGCTGCCGACCGCCGAGGTGCCGGTGACGAACCTCCACCGCGAGGAGATTCTGCTCGACGACGACCTCCCGCTCAAGTATCAGGCCTACTCGCCGAACTTCCGCCAGGAGGCCGGCGAACACGGCACCGAAACCCGCGGCATTGTTCGGGTGCATCAGTTCAACAAGGTCGAGATGGTCAACTTCGTCCGCCCAGACGAGAGCGACAAACGCTTCGAGGGACTCGTTGGCGAGGCCGAATCAGTTCTCCAATCACTCGGGTTGCCGTACCGCATTCTGGAGATGTGTACCGGCGACCTCGGCTTTACGCAGGCGAAAAAGTACGATCTCGAGGTGTGGGCACCCGCCGATGACATGGACGACGGACCGGCCGAGGGGGGCCGCTGGCTCGAAGTCTCGTCGGTTTCGAACTTCCGCGCGTTTCAGGCGCGACGGGCTGGCATTCGCTACCGACCCGAACAACACGAGTCAGCCGAATACGTGCACACGCTCAACGGCTCGGGACTCGCCATACCGCGCGTCATGGTCGCAATTCTCGAGTACTACCAGAACCCCGACGGCACCGTGACGATTCCCGAGGCACTGCGGCCCTACCTGGGTGGACAAACGGGTATCGAGGGCCACGATGCGGTCGGCGAAACCGCGGTCGGCGACGGCGCGTGACGTGCCGGCCGTGAGTCGCCATACGGGACGCGGGTTCGACAAGCGCGCGGTGTGTGGTGCTGGCTGGTTTGCAAAGGTCTTTGCCCGTTGCTCGTGTATTCGGCAGTAATGGACGACGCTGTGCGGGTTCGAAACGCAGCCAATAAAGCGCTGGAAGAGATCGATCCCCCACGACTTCGTGCGGTTCTTTGCGATCAACTCGAAACAGCCTCGATGGCTCCGGGTGTGCTCGTACTGTTGAGCGCAACGCTCCGCGATCCCGCAGCCGAACCGACAAACATCACCCAGCGTGCCGCAGGTGTCCAACTGATTTACGAGGGGCTCCGACTGACACGCTCGCTTGCGCACGACGCGCCGTGGGAACGCGACGACGCGCCGCTGGAGACTGATCTCGCGGCGGATCTCGATATTCTCGCCGCCGACGTCTTCGTCTCACGTGGATTTTATTTGCTTGCGCAAACCGAGGCAGCAATCGCGGCAGTCGAGACTGTCCAAGCCTTTGGCCGCGAACAAACCCACCGACTTGCCGGCGACGACGCAACCACCGAAACGCCGCTCGAAGCGAACGTCTTTGGGCTGGCGGTTCACGCCGGACTGACGGCCGTTGGAAGCGAGCCGACCGACGAAATGCTGACGTATGCGGCGGCGGTCGGTCGGGCCCACGACGGAACGTTGCCACCGGCAGCAGCCGCACTGACTGAGCCACTTCGGCACAAACTCACCGAACTCTCGCCGAACACTGATGAGGCGGTTGCGTCGTCAGCCAGCGATTCGTGAGTCCGGCGACGAAATCGCTGGGTGACACCGTCGAATCGAAACGCCTAAAGACATATCGAGGGTACGATTCAATGCCTGCCTGGGTAGCTTAGCGGTAAAGCGCGTCCTTGGTAAGGACGAG
>CAYWFO010000036.1:0-13807 GCA_964457485.1 uncultured Haloferacaceae archaeon
CTGGAAAGCGTGTTCCCTTTGGGATCGGGGGTTCAAATCCCTCTCCTGGCGTTTTTACGACGAACAATGCCTCCGAGCACCGCGAGCGAACGGCACAGCCGTGAGCAAGGCGTGTGCTCGACACCTGTGAGTCGCAATCGATACACGAGAAGGATTTGAACCAGAGAGCGGTACGAGGTCGCTTGCGACCTCGAAAGCGACCGGTGCAACCGTGAGCGGAGCGACCGTGGTTCAAATCCCTCTCCTGGCGTTTTTTCGGATCAGCACCCACGAGCAGTGCGTTTCATCGCGCTGCGCTACCGCTGATCCGTGAAACGGTTTCTGAGAGGAATTGAATCAGGGAACGAAGCGACCGCGGTTCAAATCGCTCTCCTAGGTTTTTTGCGACGACACCGGTTCCGATTGTGACGGGAAGAACCGGCTGGGTCAGTACCGCCGTCCGACCGTGTCGCCATCGGCTGTCGCCGATTCGCCGGCAACGTCGTCCTGCTCGTGGCCACCGGATTCCTCATGATCAGCTTCGACGCCCTCATGGCCGGTTTCGACGCCCTCATGGCCGGTCTTAACCCCCTCTTCGGTTTCCTCGCTCCCATCGGTTTCGTCGTGCTCGTCCACGATGGCGGATTCGAGCCATTCGATCTCGAACTCGATTTCGTACTCCGTCCCGCCGTCCTCGCGTTCGCGCTCGACTTCGACATCGAACGCCGCCGTTTCTGGAATGTCAATGCTGAGCGACTCGCCAAACGTCTCGAACGTCACCGGCTGGTCGCTCGCGAGTTCGTCGGCGAACGCGCGAAACGCGGCGGCCATCTCGCGTCGACTGTGTGGCGCGTCGACCGCGAGCAGTGTTTTTCCACCCATGTGTTGGGTTTTGATCGCAAGACACCTGTATTTTTGCCCGTTTTTCAGTCATGTCCACGCGGCGTCGCCGACTACCGACGTGCGCCGCGAACGACACACCCCGTTCGTCACGGCTCGACCGACCGGGAGTCTTTTTACCGAATCCGACGGAGACGAACGCATGAGCGATCCCGTTCCGACCGGCTGCGACAGCCTCGATGCACTCCTCGGCGGCGGCTTCGAGCGCGGAACGGTCTCACAACTGTACGGCCCGCCCGCGGCGGGAAAAACCAACATCGCGCTTTCGGCAGCGGTTGGGGTCGCCATCGACGGCGGAAACGCGCTCTACATCGATACCGAAGGGCTCTCGATCGATCGCTTTCGCCAACTCATCACGGCACAAACCGACGAGCCGGTTGAGGACGTGGCCTCGCGGCTCATCATCACCGACGCGCTGGATTTTGCCGAACAGAACGAGGCCGTCCGCGACGCCGCCGAGTTTGCCGACCGCGTCGAGTTGATGGTGCTCGACAGCGCGACCGGCTTTTATCGGCTCAATCGAACCGAGGACGTCGAAGGCGGTGACTCGCTGCGAGCGGTCGCCAGACAAACCACCCAGTTGCTCTCGTTGGCGCGAAAACATGATCTGGCGGTCGTCATCACGAATCAGGTGTACACCGACCCCGACAGCGAACAGGTGCGTGCGCTGGGCGGACACACGCTCGAACACTGGACCGGCGTTGTGGTCCGACTCGACCGGTTTCGCGGGGGCAACCGTCGGGCAACGCTCGAAAAGCACCGCGCGAAAGCGGCCGGCGAGACCGCAACCTTCCGCATCACCGACGCCGGTATTGCCGACACGGACGCGTTTTGAGCGGGTACTTTTTCGCCCGCGCGCAGGTGGTGAGCGGTTCGGACGGCTTTGTTGCAGCCCTGATCTGTTTGATTCTTTGGCGTGCTGTCGGCGCATGAACCTCGCTTTCCATCACACGACCGACGAGCGGACGATGCACGAACGGGTCTGCCGCAACATCGAGAACCTCCTCGATGACGACACGGTTCCGGTCGGCCACGTCGTCCTCGTCGCCAGCAGCGGCGGACTCGCGCTGCTCAAAAAACCGTCGCCGGCGGCCGAAAACATCGGCATGCTGATCGCCCGCGCCGTCAGTGTTCGACAGCGTCGAAACACCCTCGGTTCGCAGGGTGCTGACGAGTCAGTGCGCTTGACGGCGTCGAGGTTGTTCCGTCGGGTATCGGCCACGTGGTGCAACTGCAGGCCGAGGGATACCAGTATGTCAATCGGTAACCATTATCCCGTGGCTGTCGTGTGGAGCAAAAATTCGCACAAAGAAGAGGGTTTGGGTCGATCTACATCTCGTTGAGTTTGCGGAGCAGCTGGCCGCGGTACTCCTCGTCGGCGTTGATTCCTTTGAGTTCGATTAGGTTGCGTTCGAGTTTGTCGAGCGCGACGTGGAACGCGTTGTTCGCGCCGTATCCCTCGCCCGACCCGGCCAGTTGGCCGTGGCTGGTGCGCAGGCGAATCTGGCTCTGAATCAGTGGCGTTCCGCGGAGTTTCTCCTTGTGCTCGTGGAACCGGACGTGTGCGTGGATTACATTCATCCGCTGATACTTGCTGACGACCTGCGTGATCGACTCGACGATTTCGGCGCGGTCGATCGTATCCAACAGGGCAACGTTTGTGATCTGGACGTCCATCGACTCCTCTTCGGTGAACGTGAGCGCCCGCAACACGTCGGTTTTTGTGAGCACGCCGGCAACGGTGTCGTCCGCGCCGTCTTCGGTGATGATAAGCCCCGAAATGCCACGGTCGAACATTCGCTCGACGGCCGTCTGAACCGTTTTATCGGGCTGCACGGTCAACACCGGGCTCGTCATCAGGTTGTCAACCGGAAGGTCGAGCATGCGGTCGCGGTCGCCGCTACGGTCGCCCTTGTGCTGGCGTTCGTGGTCGCGAACAACGAAGTCGACGATGTCGTGCGTCGTGATCACGCCGGCGAGACGATCGGTTTTCGGGTTGACGACCGGGAGCCGCGAAATGCCGTGTTCTCGAAGCTGATTGATCGCCTGGCCTACGGTCGCCTCCGAGGATATCTGAACAACGTCGTCGCTGTAGATCTGCTCGACAGTGAGCGCGTCGAGGTGTTCGAGCACGGCGGCGAGAATCGCGTCCGTCGTGATGATGCCCGCGAGCACCTCGCCGCGGAAGACGGGAGCGACGCTCACATCGCCTTCGACCAGCAGTCTGGCGGCCTCCCGGATGTTCTCGTGGTGGTCGATCCGGGGAGCTCCCGTCATCAACACGCTGGCTTTGGTGTCGTCTTTGATGCGCGATTTAACGAGTTCGGATTCGCCGATCACGCCCGCGAACTCGCCGTCGTCGGTGACGATCACGCCTTTCGGATTCGTCTTTTCGAACTTCGCGCGAACCTTGGCCAGGCGCTCGTCGACATCGACCCTGACGAACTCCTCGACAACAATATCAGTAATATCCATAATCCATCACGGCTCTACACCACCGGGGCTATTGAACCTTGTTACAGCCCACCACGAAACGGCTCTGTCTGTCGTTTTCGGGTCGTTGTCGCACCGACCGTGACCCTTTAGCCACGAGTTCGGCCGGCGTGGGCTCCGGCAGGAAACGAGGCCAACGACGCAGAAAACGGCAACGACGCAGACGATCCAGACGACGGCAAAAGACCCAGCCGACGACAACGAGCGGACGACGCAGACAGGACGGCGCAGGCGACTACTCGGCCGCCGGTGGCCGGTAGTTCCGACTGACTGCCTGCCAGCGGCCGCTGCGAAACCGCCAGAGCGTGATGCTCGCGGGCACGGCGGTCTCGGCAATGAGCGCAAGATACAGCCCCCAGATACCCAGCGGCGTTAGTGTTCCCAGATACGCCACCGGCAGCGCGCAGAGGTAGAGGCCCACCAGCGAGGCGTAAAACGGAATCCGCGTGTCGCCCGCGCCGCGCAGCGCGCCTGTCGCCGCTCCGTCGAGACCGAGTGCGATGAGGCTGATCGCCGAGACCGTCACGAACGCGGCAGCGAGCGCCAGTGCCGCCGCATCGTCAACGAACACCGCCGCAATCGGTTCGGCCGCGGCGATCACGCCCGCGGCGATTGCGAGGTGAATCACGAGTGCAAGCGAGATGATCTGGCTGCCGTAGGCCGTTGCGTCGCGTTCGTCGCCCGCGCCGAGCGACTGGCCGACGAGCGTGCTCGACGCAATCGACAGCCCCCAACTCGTGCTGTTGGCGAGGTTCCGCACCCGGCGGCCAACCTCGAGGGCGGCGACAGCCTCCGACCCGAACGAGTCGGCGATCGCCAACAACGGAAACGTCACCAACCCCTCGGCGAGCCGGCGGGCGATCAGCGGGGTCGATACCGAGACGAGTTGGCCCATGAGTTCGCGGTCGAACAGCGGCCCACGTCGCGACAGCGCGACCGGACTCGCCCCGTGGCCGCCGTAGCTTCGGCCGATCATCCCCCACGAGAACACCACCGTGATCGCGATAATCGAGACGGCCGTGCCGATTGCCGCGCCCGCAACACCCATTCCAACGCCAAAAATCAGCGTGGCGCTAATTGCGATGTTCATTAGCGCCCCACCAGCCCGGATCACCATCGGCGTAAACGTGTCGCCGACGCCCGCGTAGGTTCGGCTGGCGATCATGTTGAGAAACTCGAATCCTAGTGCGGGCGCGACGATCGCGAGATACACCGTGCCGTGACCGATAGCGACCGGATCGCTGCTGAGCAGGCCGATTAGCGAGTCCGCAAACAAGACATAGAAGCCGACGATCGGCACCGCAAGCGCGAGGGCAGCCCAGACGCTCTGTGTGACCAGTCGTGCCGCTCGGTCGGCGTCGCCGCCACCGTAGTTCTGTGAGACGAGCCCCACCGTGCCGCCAGCCAGCCCGATGGCGACGAACTTGCCGACCGTCCAGTACGCACCCGCAAACGCCAACCCCGCTACCGCTGGCGCACCGAGCACGATGCCGACCATCGCCAGATCGGCCGTCTGTTTCGACATGATCGCGACTCCCGTGATCACGCGGGGCCACGCGAGATCGACGGTCGATTTGAGCCGCGTGCGCTCGATAATCCCCAGGCGGGCCAAGAGTGTCGCAATCGCCCGACCGAGACGCGTGAGAAAACCGCTCATTCGGTTGTCGGTTCGGCGGCCGTCGGTTTGGCCCTGTTGTTTTCGCCGTCGAAAGACCGCAAGCGGCTTAGGCAACACCACAAAGTACTACCCATGAATCCCGACCAGTGGCGAACGTATCTCGTCACCCAGGAGTCGCTGTCGGCGGGCCGCTCGACCGACGAAATCGTCGCGGCGGCGATCGAAGGCGACATCGACGCCGTCCAGCTTCGCGAAAAGAACCGATCGGCGCGCGAGCGCTACGAGTTGGGCGGGCGGCTTCGCGAGGCGACCGCCGCCGAGGGTGTCGATCTCATTGTCAACGACCGGGTCGATCTCGCGGCCGCGATCGACGCCGACGGCGTCCACCTCGGCCAGTCGGATCTGCCCGTCTCGGTCGCCCGCGAGATTCTCGGCGACCACGCGACGGTTGGCGTGTCGGTGTCGACGGTTTCGGAGGCGCGGCTGGCCGCGATCAGCGGTGCGGACTATCTCGGCGTTGGGGCGGTTTACGGAACGACCTCGAAACCCGACGCCGACACCGCCGACGAGGGACTCGGACTCGACCGCCTCGCCGATATCGTCGAATCGGTGAAAATCCCGGTCGTCGCCATCGGCGGAATCACGCCCGACAACGCCGCCGATCCGATCGCCGCGGGCGCAACGTCGGTTGCGGTTATCAGCGCGATCACAGCCGCCGACGATCCGGCGACCGCCGCACGGACGCTCCGAGCGGCCGTTGTCGGAAAGCAGTCCGACACCACCGATGGCGACGACGAAAACAGGGGGGTCGTCGCCGATGAGTAACGCCCGCCCAACGGTTTCGGCCGACGCGCTGTCGACGTCGCTTGCGGCGATCCGGGAGGTCGAACCGCTCGTCCAGCACCTCACCAATGAGGTCACGAAAAACGATCTCGCACAGATCACGCTTCACTGGGGCGCGCTCCCGGTGATGTCGGACGCGCCCGACGAGGCCCCCGAGATGGCCGAACTCGCCGGTGGCGTCCTGCTCAACACCGGCCGGATGAGCGAGTCGAACATCGCGGCGCTCCACAACACCGGCAAGAAGGCCAACGAACTCGGCGTGCCCGTCGTGCTCGATCCGGTCGGGATGGGCGCGACGCCGACCCGGACCGAGGTCATGGAGCGCCTGCTTGAGGCGGTCGACTTTACCGCGATCAAGGGCAACTACGGCGAGATCAGCGCGCTGGCCGGTGCGGAAGCCGAGGTCAAAGGCGTCGAATCGGTCGGCGAGTACGACGATATCGAATCGACCGCTCAGGCGCTTGCGGATTCGGCTAACACCGTCGTTGCTGCCTCGGGTGTGACCGATATCGTCGCTGACGGCGAGTCGGCCTTCCGCGTTAGTGGGGGCCACGAGATGATGGGCGAGGTCGTCGGCACCGGCTGTATGCTCGGAAGCACACTTGCGACGTTCTGTGCGAGCGTCGACGATCCGCTGACGGCGGCGCTCCACGGCACGCTGGCGTTCGGCACCGTCGGCGAGCGTGCCGCCGACCTCGACCGCAACGGCCCGGCAAGCTATCGGATCAACTTCCTCGATTCGGTCTGGAACCTCACGCCCGAGATCGCTGCCGATATCGACAATCTCGGCGACCGAGTCGAACCTGTCGACTGAGTCGATGCTATCGACTGAGTCGAAGCCGTAGTGAGCTGCACCCATGGCGTAAACCGCACCCACGGCGTCGACACCGCTTCAGTCGTTGTGTTTCGTCGTACGATTCGTTTCGCCGAGTCCGTTCTTTTATGTCCGTGTCGACCATATAGTACAACGAATGGCATCCGCCTCAGAGGACTTCGCAGGCACGCATGGCGGCAACGAGGGACGGTATGACGGCGATATTCCGGTCGAAGGCGACGACATCGTGGTGATCGGCAGCGGCTTCGGTGGCCTTTCGACGGCATGTTATCTCGCCGACGCCGGCGCGAACGTCACCGTTGTCGAAAAGAACGAACAGCTCGGCGGGCGCGCTAGCCAGCTCGACGCCGACGGCTTTCGGTTCGACATGGGACCCTCATGGTATCTCATGCCGGACGTGTTCGAGCGCTTTTTCGGCCACTTCGGCAAGCGTCCTGAGGAGTACTACACGCTCTCGCGGCTTGACCCGCACTACCGAATCTTCTTCAAGGACGGCGACCGCGTCGATATGGTTCCGGATCTCGAAACGAACAAGGAAACGTTCGAGCGGTACGAAGCTGGCGCGGGCGACGCGCTCGGCCAGTATCTCGACAAATCGGAGTACACCTACAACGTCGGCATGGAACACTTCGTCTACACCGACCGCCCACGACTACGCGACTACATCGACCTCGACGTGTTGCGCTACTCGTGGGGGCTGTCGCTCATCGGCACCATGCAGGGCCACGTCGAAGACTACTTCGAGCATCCGAAACTCCAGCAGATCATGCAGTACACGCTGGTGTTTTTGGGTGGTGCGCCAACCAACACGCCGGCGCTCTACAACCTGATGAGCCACGTCGATTTCAATATGGGCGTCTACTACCCCGACGGCGGCATTCGCGCACTCGTCGAGGGGATGGTCGATCTCGGCGAGGAACTCGGTGTCGAGTACGTCACCGACCAGCCGGTGGCCGAAATCGCCGGCCGCAAGGGGGCGTTCGCGGTGCGAACCGAACACGGCGAGGAGTATCTCGCTGACTACGTCGTTTCGAACGCTGACTACGCCCACACCGAACAGGAGCTGCTCCCGCCCGAAAAACGCCAGTACAGCGAGGAGTACTGGGAGTCACGAACCTACGCCCCGTCGGCGTATCTGTTGTATCTGGGCGTCGAGGGCGACGTCGACCCGCTCGAACATCATACACTCGTGTTGCCAACCGACTGGAGCGACCATTTCGAGACGATTTTCGACGACCCGACGTGGCCCGAGGATCCGGCGTACTACCTCTGTGTCCCCTCCCAAACCGACGACAGCGTTGCCCCCGACGGCCACAGCAACCTGTTCGCGCTCGTTCCGATTGCGGCGAACCTCGAAGACACGCCCGAACTCCGCGAGTCGTTCCGCGAACAGGTGCTCGCCGATATCGCTGCAAACACCGGCGTCGACCTGCGCGACCGGATCGTCTACGAGAAATCCTTCTGTGTCGACGACTTCACCGAGCGCTACAACTCGATGCACGGAACCGCGCTCGGGATGGCACACACCCTCCGACAGACCGCACTGTTTCGCCCTTCACGAAAATCGTCGAACGTCGACGGGCTCTACTTCACCGGCTCGTACACGACCCCCGGAATCGGCGTTCCAATGTGTCTGATTAGCGGTCAGCACACTGCCGAAGCGCTTCGGGAGTGATGAAACACGTGATCCGCGACGTCGCACCGGCGATCAAAAACGACCTCCGTGGCCAGCTGCGGTATCTGGTGACCCTCTCGCGGCCGCGCTTCTGGTTCTATCTGGCCGGCCCGGTCGTCGTCGGCGTCGCGGCGGCCGCCACCACCGTCCCCGAACTGTTCGGTCTTTCGGGGTTCGTACTGTTTGGGTACTTCCTCGTGCCAGCAAACGTGTTGCTGTACGGCGTCAACGACGTGTTCGACGCCGAGATCGACGTTGACAACCCGAAAAAGGCCGACAAGGAGTCCCGCTGGCAGGGCGGGCGGCTCGTCCGCGTGAGCGTCGTCGCCAGCGGCCTGCTCGCGATCGGGGTGTTCGTGGTGACGCCGCCGGCGGCCTGGCCGTGGCTTGCGGGGTTTGTGTTCCTCGCCATCCAGTATAGCGCCCCGCCGCTGCGGTTCAAAACAACGCCGGTGCTCGATTCGGTCTCAAACGGCCTCTACATCCTGCCGGGCGTCGCCGCCTACGCCGCCGTGGCGGGAACACAGCCGCCGGCGCTCGCCGTCGGCGGCGCGTGGCTCTGGACGATGGGCATGCACACGTTCTCGGCGATTCCCGACATCGACCCTGACCGCCGGGCGGGCATTCGAACGACCGCGACGTGGCTCGGATCGGGCCGAACCTACGGCTATGTGGGCGGCTGCTGGCTCGCGTCGGCCGCAGCGTTTGCGACCGT
Organism: uncultured Haloferacaceae archaeon; assembly: GCA_964457485.1. Lineage (GTDB taxonomy): Archaea > Halobacteriota > Halobacteria > Halobacteriales > Haloferacaceae > PL-Br10-E2g29. Next base: position 9,059 of record CAYWFO010000036.1, read on the forward strand.
CGACCTCCGGCTTGGTGCGCTGATGGCCGTCTATCCGCTGTTTGCCGCGTGGGTCGCGTGGTCCTCGGTCGCCGTCGACCGTGCGTACTGGTGGTTCCCCGCGCTCAACACCGCCGTCGGCACGCTCATTACGCTCGGCGCGCTCTGGCGGATTATGCCGCTGTGGGAGGTAGTCGCGTGAGCGATTCCGTCGTCGACAATGCGACCCCCGAGCGCTCACGGATTGCCGAGCGCCCACAGACCAGCGAGGCCGACGGGGTTCGCGCGATCCTTGACGGTCTCCCGCGGAGTCGACCCGAAGCCGAGGCATGGCTCGATGCGTTCGTCGACGGCAACCGGTTCACCATCGCCGTCTTCTTCCCGCTTGTCGGGGCGACCATGTTGCTCGCGAGCGCGCTGGAATGGTCGCTGCTTCCCGAACTGCTTCGATTCAACCCGCCGCTGATTCTCTTTGGCACGCTCGTGATGGCCGCACCGCTCATCGTTGGTGTGTTGCCAACAGTCGACCGGCGGGCGCTCGCCGGCCTCACGGTACTCGTGAGCTACACCTACCTCATCGAGTACGTCGGTGTGTCGACCGGCTGGCCCTACGGCGCGTTCGCCTACGGCGTCAGCCTCGGGCCGATGATTGGCGGGATTCCGGCGGCGCTGCCGGTGTTCTTCATTCCGATCGTCGTCAACGCGTATCTGCTGTGTGTGTTGTTGCTCGGCGAGCGGGCCGAGTCGCGGCTCGTCCGGCTGGCCGTCGTTATTCCCGCCGTCGTCACGATGGATGTCGTGCTCGACCCGGCGGCCGTCTCGCTCGGCTTTTGGAGCTACGCGGACGGCGGCCTGTTTTACGACGTCCCGCTGTCGAACTACGCCGGTTGGGCGCTGAGCGCGACGGTTGCGGTCGCCGTGTTGGATTTCACGTTCGACCGGCGGGCGCTCGAACACCGGCTTCGGTCGTGTGCGTTCATGCTCGACGATCTGATCAGCTTCGTGATTCTCTGGGGAGCGATCAACCTCGTGTTCGGCAACTGGATTGCGGCGGTTGTTGCCGGCGTGTTCGGCGTGGCAATCCTGCGAACCAAGCGGTTCGACGCTGGCCTGTTGCGTCCCTCGCCGGGGCTGTACGTGCCGCAGATCGACGACCGTGAGGGCTAATGGTGCGGCCCGCGTGGGATCCGTATGGGCGAGTTCGAGGATGTCGATTCCGCCGATGCCGGCGATTCCGCCGATACCATCGGTAAGGGAGCTGGCGCTGTCGACCCCGACACGGGTGAGGTCGACACCGACGTTGACGGCCACGCCGAGGCTGACGGCCACGCCGAGGCTGACGGCGAGACAGCCGAAACACCGCCGGGTCGTCCCTGTCCGCTCTGTGGGGCCTCGATGCAGCACCGCCACTGCAAGTATATCTGTCCGACCCACGGCGTCGTCTACGACTGTGCGGACACCTTCTATTAGCGTCCGAACAACCCGCACTTCGCCGACTGGGGTCACCGTAGTGAACGAAAACCTGCGATCCGTTTGCTTTCGAGGTACGAACTGTTATGTCGATTGCGCCCATATGTTCGGTATATGTTGTCCCGCCGGAACCGTCCGACGAGACCGATGACGGCCCGTGGAGTGACATGGTAGACAACGAACAAATCACCCAGAGCAAGCAGATCCAACAGCGAACGGGCAAGACCTTTCACGTCGCGACACGCCTTCTTCCCGAACGGGCACGTGAAGCCACCTACGTGCTGTACGCCTTCTTCCGCGTTGCCGACGAGGTCGTCGACGACGCCGATGGCACGTCGCCCGACGAGCAGCGCGCGGAACTCGAACGCATCCGGGCGGCCGCCCTCGGTGAGCGCGACACCGACGACCCCGTCCTCGACGCGTTCAACCAGCTTCGCCAGCGCTACGACCTCGCAGCCGACGACATCAACACGTTCATCGACGCGATGGTCTCCGACATCGACACCGACCGGTATGAAACGTACGCCGATCTTGAGGCCTACATGGACGGGTCGGCGTCGGCGGTCGGCCGGATGATGACGGCCGTGATGGATCCCGAGAATCCTGAGCAGGCGCTTCCGCACGCCACCGCCCTCGGCGAGGCGTTTCAACTGACGAACTTCCTGCGCGACGTTCGCGAGGACGTGGTCGAACTCGACCGGATCTACCTTCCACAGTCGACGCTCGAAGCCAACAATGTTACCAACGAACAGATCAAGAACTTCGAGATGGACGCCAACTTCGCGGCGGCTATGCAGACCGAACTCGCCCGCGCCGAATCGCTGTACGACAAGGGTGTTGCAGGCATCAAATATCTTCCAAAGGACTGCCAGTTGGCCGTGTTGCTCGCGGCGGTGCTCTACATCGACCACCACCGACTCATCCGTAACCGCGAGTACGACGTCCTATCGGAAACCCCGCAACTCAGCCGACGACGGAAACTCTCGTTGCTCGCACGAACCCGCTGGCAGTGGACGTGGAACAGGGATCCCGAGGCGGTTTTTCGTCACGTGACCGAGCGCAGCCGAAACGGGTTGTTCACCCGCGGCGCGAAACTCGTCGATCGGTTGCCGGTTCGATAAGCGTCGATTCGGTACACGGTGACGTTCCCGGTGTGTCGTGGCAGCGCAGTTTCTCAGATTCTCCGATTCTCGCCCAGCGGAGAACGACGATGGATATAGAACGGTTGGCTGTGAATCGGGACGCATGACCGTTCTCACGCCGTTCGACGACTCGCCGTTGGCACAGACTGCGCTCCGCCGTGCGGCAACCTACGCCGAGAGCCGAGGCGAGGATCTGGTTGCGTTGACCGTGCTTCCCGATGACGAGTCGTTTGCGGTCGAACGCGGCTGGATTACTTCCGGTGAACCGTACGACCCCGCCGAGTTCTGTGGCCACTTCCACGACCGTGTCGCCGAGATCGCGCCGTCGGCAACGTTCCGCTGTGAAACACCCGCCCAGAGCGACGCGCTGACCGCGACTGCCATCGACGACATCACCCGAACAGTGCGACACGTTGCGGCCGAACTCGGGGTTTCTGTCGTCTTTATTGGTACCGAAAACGCCGGACGCATTTCGAGCCCGGTGACCAGTGTCGGCAGCCCGCTCTCGAAGGATCCACAGTACGACGTTCATATCGTCAGACACGCCGAGTCCCCCGACTAACCCTCTGTGTGGCTTCCCACCGGGTGAGAACCGGCGCATGTAATTATGAGGGTTCGCGGCAGACATTTCTTCATGGGATTTCTTGTTGCCACCGACGGATCGGCGGTCAGCGACGGTGCAGTCACCCACGCCGCGGCCGAAGCGGGCGTCTGGGGCCGCTCGCTGACAATCGTTCACGTGTTGACGCCGGAGCCCAAACTCACCGACGGTGAACTCGTGCTGCCCGGCAGCGAGGCGGCTATTGAGTCGGGCAAACACGTATTGGACGAGGCCGAACAACTGGCGCGTGACGCCGCTGACGCACACGACTGCGAGCTTTCGGTCTCGACCGAGTTGTTGGCCGGGTGGCCCGCCGATACAATCACCGAGTACGCGTCCACTCATCCGACTGATGGTATTTTCGTCGGCCACCGCGGGCAGTCTGCCGTCTCCGACGATGTGCTCGGCAGCGTCGCAAAAAGCGTTCTCGACAAGGCAACGGTTCCGGTAACGATTATCAAATAAGCTGCCGAGACGGCGTCGTGGAGCGCACCCTCCGCGCTCACAAAACAAAAATACTGCTAACGGTCGTGTTTTCGGCTCAGCACTCGGACCAGCCGCAGGACTCACACGTCTTGCAGCCTTCCGAAAAGTATAGCGACATGCTGCCACACTCGGGGCACTCGGGCGACTCGCCGGCCGCCAAGAGGTCGTCGGTCGCGTCGGTCGATTCGGTCGATTTTGCTGACTCAGTTGTCGAATCGAGCGTCGACGGCGACCCGGCCGAAACCGCGGCACCGCCGTCGGTTTCGCGCGCGGGTGGATCAACACGCCCCTCGGCGCGCTGGCCCTCACTGAGTTCGCTCAGACTCTGTTGTTTCGGGTAGGGGTTCTCGATATCGCCGTCGAGGTAGCGCCGCAACGCCGTCCCGATTGCATCGGGAATCGAGTTGATCTGCTCGCCTTTGTCCCAGGCGACCTTCGGGCTCCGAATGCCGTTGAGTTCGTCAGCGATCTCTTCGGGATCGACGCCCGACCGCAGTGCGGTCGAGATCGTTTTGGCGAGCGCTTCGGTGAAGGAGGCGGTAAAGCCGCCGGAGTTGCCGATGTTCGCGAACAGTTCGAACGGCTTGCCGTGTTCGTCCTCGTTGATGTTGACGTACACCTTGCCGTAGCCGGTGTCGATTCGCTGGGTGACGCCGTACAGCACGTCGGGGCGTGGCCGTTTCTTGCCGAGACCCTCTTCGGGTTTAGCGAACAGTTCGTCGAGTTCCGCGCCGAGTTCCGCACGAACCGCCTCGTTGTCGAGAAAGCCCGCGATGCCGCCGAAGACCTCCTCGATTTGGGCGGTAATCTGCTCTGCGGCCTCGCCGTCGTCGGCGAACTCGGTGTTCTGCGCGCGGGTCGTCAGCACCTGCTTCGAGCGGGTGCCGTCACGGTAGACGGTAACGCCCTTGCCGCCGTTGTCGTAGATGTAACGGTACACCTCGTCCATGTCCGCCTTCGAGGCGCTGTTCGGGAAGTTACAGGTCTTCGAGATGGCCGAATCGACGCCGGCCTGACAGGCACACTGGACGCCGGCGTGTTCCTTGCCGGTGAGATCCGAGGTGACGACGA
>CAYWFO010000037.1:0-13652 GCA_964457485.1 uncultured Haloferacaceae archaeon
GGGTCGCCGGGGGCGCTGCCGACGAGATACACCATGCCGACCGACTCGGTCGCGTCCCCATCGGCCGGCTCAGCCATCGTCTCGCTCCTCAAGGGCGACTTTTGCCTCTTCAATCAGATCGGCGGCACCGCGCTCGCGGAGGTCGTCCCCGAACGCCCGCGCCGCCTCAGCGTAGGTTCTGATCGGGAGATCGCGGGTCTCCTCGACGATCTCGGTGCCGTCATGAGCCAAAATCTGCGCGCGGGTGTGGACGTACTCCCCACGGAGGATCGCACTCACGCCGATGGGGGCGATACAGCCGCCGCCGACCGACGCGAGAACCGTCCGTTCGACCGTTGTCTCGACCCTGGCGCGGGGATGGTCGACCGCGTCGCGAATCCGGTCGATGACGTCTTGGTCGGTGGCGGTCACCGCGATTGCGCCCTGTCCCGGCGCAGGAACGAACGACTCGCGCGGGAGTCTGACGGCGTTGATCGAATCGAACAACCCGCTGCGACGAATGCCGGCCTCGGCGAGAACAATGGCGTCGAGTTCGCGCTCGACCTCCCGACCGAGCGCCGTCCGCTCCAGTTCCGACAGCGACTCAAACCACTCGTCTGGTGTCCGATCGTACGCGTTTTTGGGGCTCTCAGCGCCCGCATCGTGTGCATCCAGACGGGCCTCGTGTTCGCGCTGGAGCGACGGTGCGAGCAGTTTTTCGAGCCGGGTGTCGACGTTGCCCCGCAGCGACACAACCGACAGATCCGGACGGGCAGCGAGCAGTTGGGCCTGACGGCGCAGCGAGCCGGTGCCGACGACCGCGCCCTCGGGCAACTCGTCGAGTTCGAGCCCCTCGGGTGTCACGAGCAAATCGCCGGAAGGAGCCCGCTCTGGAACTGCGGCGACAACGAGCGCGTCGGGCATCTCTGTCGGCATGTCTTTGAGCGAGTGAACCGCCGCGTCGAGGTCGCCGCTGAGGACTTTCTCGTCGAGCGAGCGGACGAACGCGCCGGTTTTGCCGAGTCGGTGAATGAGTTCGTCGCGAATCTGGTCGCCCGTCGTGTCGACCTCGGTGAGCGTCACCTCGCGGCGGCGTGAGGCGAGTTTCGATTGGACGGTCGCCGCCTGCCGCAGTGCGAGATCCGACCCCCGCGTCGCGAGTCTGACGGCTGTCGGTGCTGACATACCCGGCTCTCTGCACTGGGGAGGCAAAAGCACACCAGTTCGGGTTGCGGGCGAACCGATAACCTTTGGCCGATACCGGCGAGATCTGATCGACGACAACGCACCACTGATGACTGCCGACTACAACGCCTCGGCGTAGGCGTCGAGCGTCGCCTCGATGTCGGCCTCGGTGTGCGCATACGAGATGAACTGCGACTCGTACTGGTTGGCCGTGAGAAAGATTCCCTGCTCCTTCATTGCGTGCCAAAAGAGCCGCTCCCAGCGTTCGGTGTCGGCGTCGGCGACATCACTACCGGTTTTCGGGCAGGCATCGAACTGCGCACAGTCGGAATCCTGTCGACAGCCGGCTGTACACGCCGACGCGCGGCCGGCCGCGCCGTGTCGGGTGAAAACCACTTTGAACATGCTGTCGGTCCCGACGACGGTGTATTCGGGCGCGTGATCGGCCAACAGATCGGTGAGCCCGCCGCGAAGCTGCTCGCCGAGGCGGTTGATGTGGTCGTACACGTCGTGTTCGGCGGCGTATTCGAGCGTCGCCAATCCGGCGGCCATCGTGACCGGGTGGCCCGAAAACGTACCCGACTGGAACACGTCGCCCGAAGGCGAGAAGTGTTCGATGAGATCCGCACGGCCCCCGATCGCACCGACCGGGAAACCGCCACCGACGATCTTGCCGAACGTCGTCAGATCGGGCCTGATCCCGAATGTGCCCTGTGCACATCCCAGCCCGCCGATACGAAAGCCGGTGATGACCTCGTCGAAAATCAACAGCGCGCCGTGATCGTCACACAGTTTGCGGAGTGTTTCGTGGTAGCCATCGACCGGCAGCACGATGCCCATGTTGCCCAACATCGGCTCGGTGAGGACGGCCGCGATGTCGTCGCCGTGCTGTTCGAACACCCGTTCGATCGCCGCCGGATCGTTGAACGGAACCGGCAGGGTGTGCTCGGCGAACGACTGGGGAATGCCCGCGGTCGACGGGCGGGGATTCTCGGCGTCGCCGTCAACGAGCGTCGATTCTTGCGCCCCGTGGTAGCCGCCCTGCATGACGACGATTTTGTTGCGACCGGTGTGGCCGCGGGCGAGCCGCACGGCCGACACGGTCGCCTCGGTTCCCGAGTTGACAAAGCGGAGCATCTCGACGCTCGGCACATGGCGGGCGACGAACTCGGCGAGTTCGACCTCGATCTCGGTTGGCGCGCCGTACATCGGCCCGGCCGACGCGTGCGACTGGATCGCCGACTGGATCGGATCGGGCAGCGTGTGGCCGTACAGCAGCGGGCCGTAACCCATGACGTAGTCGAGATACCGGTTGCCGTCGGCGTCAATGACGTGCGCACCGTCGCCACGCTCGATAAAGAAGGGGTACGGCTTGGTTGCCCGGACCGAGGAGTTGACCCCGCCCGCCAACACCGACAGCGCCCGCCCGTACAGTTCGCGAGACCGCTCGTGGTTCATACAGGGCGTTCTCACTGCCACGACTTGTGCGTGTCGCAGCCAACTGTTGGCTACGCGCTCGCAATGGCACGTTCGAAACGACCCACCGCGGTCGGCCGAGAGCCGCGAGGCTCAAGGGAAAAATTGCCGAGACGAACCCGGCTTGATCGGCGAGTTCGTCTCAGCACTGAACGAAACGCGAGTCGGTGTTGTGGTCGCGGTCGGCTTAGACTGCCTCCGTCCCTTCGTTTCCGGTGCGGACCTGCACCGCGTTTTCGACATCGACAACGAAGATCTTGCCATCACCAGGTTCGCCCGTGTTGGCTGCGTCACGGATCGCCGCGACAACGTCTTCGGCCGGAATCTCGGCAACGACACACTCGATTTTGACCTTCTGATGGAGGTCGACGGTGTACTCCTCGCCGCGCCAACTGCCTTTCTTGGCTGGCTGACTGCCGCGGCCCGACACATTGGTGACCGTGAGCGAAGGCGCGCCGACTTCGGCGAGCGCCTGTTTTACGGCACCGAGTTTTTCGGGTCGGATAACCGAAACGACCATTTTGAGTTCCTGTCCGTCTTCACCGCCGTCGGTTCGGATTTCGTACTCATCGGAAGCGCCCGAGCCGTCGGTTGCAACGCGGTTGCCACCGAACTCGGGGTAGGTGTCAACGCCGTGTTCGGCGCTATCGAGGCCGTCACGTTCGTGTTCGGGGGTGACACGAGCCTGACCGATGGCTTTGAATCCACCCCAGACGGCGGCCGTTGCGAGCACCGTCCAGACGGTGATCACGGCGACGCCGATTATCTGTGGGACGAACGCGCCCGCATCGATTGAGAGGAATCCACCGCTGACGATGCCGCCGCCGATAACGGTTGCACCGCTGGCGTTGGACCACAGCGGGTAGATAATGAGGCCGAGCATGCCGGCGCTCCCGTGAACCGGGAACACCGCACAGACATCGTCGATTTTGAGTTTATTTTCGACAAGACGGAAGACGATCGGGAGCTGTGCGCCGGCAAGGAAGCCGATTGCGATCGCACCCATCGGCGTGATGAGATCCGTTGGCCCCGTGACGCCGACGAGACCGGCGAGCATGCCGTTGGCGACGTACAGCGTGTCGACCTTGTTGTTCAGGTACAGCGAAACCGACGCCGCACCGATCGCACCGAGTCCCATGCCGAGCGCAGTTACCGCGGCAACGCTGCCGACGTAGCTGAAGTCGGCGAGTTCGAACGTTGCGCCGTCAATAACGGTTGCAGCGGTGCCGACGTTGAAGCCGAACCACCCGAAACACAGGATGAGCGTGCCGAGAACGGCAAACGTCATCGAGTGGCCCGGAATCACGTTTGCCGAGCCGTCCTCGTCGTATTTGTCCATACGAGCGCCCAGCACCCACGCGGCGGTGAGACCGGCCACGCCGCCAACGCCGTGGACGACCATACCGCCCGCGAAGTCAGCGAAGCCGAGACCCGCGAGGATTGGCGTGCCACCGGGGGCGTACCAGACCATGCCAGCGACGACCGGGTAGATGACGGCAGCCAGCAGGAACGTGTAGCCCACGTACGCGCGGAGTTTTGCGCGGCCAGCAACGGCACCCGACACGATGGTCGCAGCGGTCATCGCGAACACCGCGCTGAAGAGCCACATGACCCAGTCAAACGAGTTTGCGGCCGGATCGCCACCGAACATCGTCAGCGCTGACGCCTCGCCGCCACCGAGGATCGCCCCAACGTTGTTCGAAATTCCCATGCCGATAACGAAGAACACGCCGATACCGACCGCCCACGTCAGCATGTTCTTTGTGAGCTGGTTGGCGACGTTCTTCGAACGAACCTGTCCCGCCTCGAGCATCGCGAAGCCGGCGTGCATGAAGAAAATGAGGAACGTCACCGTGAGCGCCCACATCAGGTTCATGCCGGTCGCAAGCTGTTCAAGGTCGGCCGCAGCGACTTCAAGCAGGGTTACCATCGAAACTCCTCCATTGTAGTCGATTTGCTAAGAGGTTGACAATCATGTGCTATTCTACCGTCGATACGCGTGTTTGTGCTCTGAATCACGATTGTAGTTCATGGAACAGACGTATATAATGGTGTCCGTTGACAATAGAGAAAATAGCTTGGAATTAATAGACAATCGTCAAATGTTAGATCGGATAATATGTATATAAGGTCAACAGTTCTGTGGAGGGATGACAATACTTGCCGAACAAGTTGACAATCGTTGTGTGGTGTAACCGACAAGTTATGTCGGGTGCCTCGACCGCCAACGGGCGGTGTCGGGCAAAGACGATCGAAAAAGTCGAACGGGTTCGAGCGTTTCGAACGGCACTCAGCCGGCTATTCGGGCTTCAATCCGTCATTTTTTACGCGCATGACCGCCTCGCCGTCTGCGAGATTTGGCGCATCGACGAGTTTGACGATTCGTTTGTCCGCTTTCGACTTCCGGAGGTACATCCGGAACGTCGAGGTGTGGCCGAGAATGTTGCCCCCGATGGGCTGAGTGGGGTCGCCGAAGTACGAGTCGGGGTTGGAGGCGACCTGATTGGTGACCAAAATGGCAGTATTGAACAAATCCCCAATTCGCATGAGGTCGTGGAGGTGCTTGTTGAGTTTCTGCTGGCGTTCGGCGAGTTCGCCCCGGCCGACGTACTCCGCGCGGAAGTGGGCGGTCAGCGAATCGACGCAGACGATGCGGACGGGCCACTCGCCCTCCTCGTGTTCGCCTGCGAGCTCTTTGGCCTTCTCGGCCAAGAGAATCTGGTGATTGGAGTTGAACGCTTTGGCGACGTGAATTCGGTCGAGGAAGTCGCCAACGAGTTCTTCCATCGTCTCCTCGTCATCAATCGATCCCGAAATTCCGCGGTCTTCGAGCGTCGCTTCGAGAACGTCGTCGTCAAGCCCGCGAACCATGTCGTCGATGCGTTCGGGACGGAAGGTGTCCTCCGAATCGATGAAGATGCACGAGCCGCGGAGTCCACCCTGCTCGGTCGGCAACTGGACGTTGACGGCCATCTGGTGGGTGACCTGCGATTTACCCGCGCCGAACTCGCCGTACACCTCGGTGATTGACTGGGTTTCGATGCCGCCGCCGAGGAGCGAATCAACCGCAGGAACCTGCCAGGAGAGTTTACCGATCTCCTGGCGACGTTCGAGAATCAACTCGCCGGTTTCGAAGCCGCCGATGTCGGCAGCGTCGCGCGCGGCGCTGATGATGTCGGTCGCGGTGCTTGATCCGATGTCGGCGGTGTTCGAGAGTTCGCCCGGAGAGGCGACTGCGATCGACTGGTAGGTGTCGTAGCCAGCGTCAATCAGTTTGTCGGCCGTCGCGGGTCCGACGCCGGGAAGGTTTTCGAGGTCGTCGTCTGCCATTGTACTCCGTGTTTGCTCGCTTCGGTACATAAAGCCTCGTTAACTGCAAAGTGGAAGTGAAACAGCCGCGTGTGAACCCGACAGGATGGACGCAACCGTGTGCGCTGGCTGAGGAACAATCGACTTATCACCAACAGGTAGATTCAGCACCGAACGCGTCGTCTTTCGTGAGAATCGCTTCAGTCCCCCGCACGCGATGGTTTGCGATGATGAGCGCGTCGTGGAAGCAGGAAGCCCCATCACCAGAAGTCGCAGACTTTTGATTAGCAGTCAGAACTCAGAGAGTTCTGACGACACCCTCAAGCGCGAGCCGTCAGGCGAGCGGTAGGGTGGGGTAGTTCACTCCCACGGATAGCCACCGGGGCGGTCTGGCCACAGCGGGTACCAGTACTGCTCGTCGCCCTCGATGCCCAGTTCGCCGTCGAGCACCGACTGAAGTTTGAACTCCGCGCGCGAGTCGCGGTCGTGTGTCCCGGTCGGCACGAACGGATAGTACGCGCCGCGGCGGAAAGAGTAGATCCAGTAGGCGTGGTCGGTGTCGGTTTTGTCGAACGCGAACACCGCGGCGAGCAGCCGCGAGCCGTAGCCCTGTTCGATGAACGTGTCGGCCGCAAAATGGATCGTCGTCAGCAGATCCTCGGGATCACTGTCTTCGAGCACGACCCAGTTGTAGCCGTGGTCGTCGCTGTGCTGGCTGAACGTCGTTCCCGTCTCCTCCGCACCGGCGTCGAGAATCGCCTCGACCTCGTCGACCATCTCGCCGAAATCCGTGCTGTCGACCGACGAGAAACACAGCGCCGCCGCCCCGGCGTTCGTATAGCCCAGATCCGCCTCCATCGTCACGTAGGCGGTCGACATGCCGAACAGATCCTCGGGGTCGGCGTCGCGGGTCGCATCCCGCTCGGCGCTCACGCCGAGAATCGACCGCATCGTATCCATTAGTCCCATACAACCAGTTCAACAGCGAGGCTCAAAGGCTCGTTGGCTTCGGCGTTCAGACCCACACAGGCTCGTTGGGTGGCGGCTCAGGCCAGTTCCTGTTCGCGTTCGAGTTCGCGAAGTTTCTCGATTCGTTTCTCGGTCGGTGGGTGCGTGCTGGCGATTTTGCCGATGAATCCCGACCGAATCGGGATGATGAAAAACGCGTTCATCTCGGCCTGATCGCGAAGGTCCTCTTTGGGTACGCGATCCATCCGGCCGCTAATCGACATGAGCGCCGAGGCCAGTGCCGCGGGATTACCCGTGATCGACGCCGCGCCACGGTCGGCAGCGTACTCACGGTAGCGACTCAGCGCCCGAATCAGGAAGAACGAGATCACCCAGACGACGAGCGACGCCAAAATGGCGACGTAGACGGGCGCTTGATTCCGGCCGTTGCCGCCGAACAGCCAGCCCCACCTGACGATAATGAACGCGATCGTCGAGAGGAACGAAGCGATCGTCATCACCATTACGTCGCGGTTTTTGATGTGCGCGAGTTCGTGCGCCATGACCCCCTCCAGTTCCTCCTGGTTGAGCGTCCGCATCAGCCCCGTCGTCACCGCGACCGTTGCGTTCTTCTGGTTGCGGCCGGTCGCAAACGCGTTCGGAACCTGCGAGTCGGCGATGGCGATCTGTGGCTTCGGGAGGTCGGCCTGCTGGCAGAGCCGTTCGACCATCCGGTGGAGTTCGGGAGCCTCGTCCTCGTCAACGACGTTCGCGCCCATGCTGTAGAGCGCCATTTTGTCGCTGAAAAAGTACTGGGCGAACGAGAACGCGCCCATGGCGATCACGATCGTGATGAGCCCGGCGTTCGTGAAGGCGACGAGGAACCCGAGAAAGACGATGTAGAGGGCGAACAAGAGGAACATCGTCAGCCCCATTCGGCCACGGAGTCCCCAGTCTGTCGTCCATTTCATAAATGTTTGTAGCCGTTCGATCGGTTAAACGGTATCGGAGCCGACCGGCTGCGATGGGGCCGACGGCGACCGCATTCGGTGCGGCTGTCGACGAAAACGCGGTGGCGACGCCAACACGGTGTCGCGGCGCTTAAACGGCCAACGGTTCTACCGACAGCCAATGAGTCAGTCTCGCGAGTTCTGTCCGCGCTGTGGCGACGACGTTGTGTCGCGGGAGGCCCCCCGCCCCGGCGACCTCCACGAACACGACGCGGCGCTCTGTGACAGCTGTTATTTCGAGCAGTTCGAGCTGGTCGACGTGCCCGAACGGGTGCACGTGACCGTCTGTCCGCGGTGTGGTGCGGTGCACCGCGGCAAGCGGTGGCTCGATGTCGGTGCCGAAGATTACACCGACATCGCCATCGACGAGGTGAGCGAAGCGCTCGGCGTCCACGTCGACGCCGAAAACGTCCAGTGGGGCGTCGAACCCGAGCAGGTCGATCCGACGACGATCCGCATGCACTGTACGTTCTCGGGCGTTGTCCGCGAGCAACCCGTTCAGGCGGAGTTTGTCGTGACCGTTCGGATCGGCAAAGAGGTCTGTGATCGGTGTGGCCGGATTGCCGGCGGCTACTTCGCCAGCATCGTGCAGGTCCGCGCCGAGGAGCGCGAGCCGACCACCGAGGAGGCCGACGCAGCCGTCGACATCGCCGAATCCTACGTCGCAAAAAAGGAGGCCGATGGCGACCGCGAGGCATTTATTACCGAAGTCGACCGCGAGGGCGCTGCGGGCCCGAACATCAAGCTCTCGACGAACAAACTCGGCCAGGCGGTCGCCAACAGAATCACCGACCGGTTCGGCGGCACCGTCGACGACCACGCAACGCTCGTCACCGAGGACAGCGACGGCAACGAGGTGTATCGCGTCACGTTTGTCGCTCGCCTTCCGAAGTACACCCCCGGCGATCTGATCGAGCCCGACGACGGCGACGGGCCGGTGGTCGTCACCAGCGCGCACGGCACGCTCAAGGGCCGCCGGCTGACCACCGGCGAGCGCTACGAGGCGGCCTACGAGGACGGAACGACACCCGATGTCGAAAAGCTCGGCGAACGGAGCGATGCGGTCGAAACCACCATCGTCACCATCGAGGACGAGTACGCCGTCCAGCTATTGGATCCCGAGACATACGAGGCGAAAACCGTCGCTCGGCCCGCTTTTGTCGACGAGAGGGTCGAGACCGTGCCCGTGATCAAACACGACCGCGAGCTGTACATCGTTCCGCCGGAGACGACCGTGTCGGGGCGTGCGAGCTAACGTCGACCGTTATTCGTGTCGGACGCGACGAGCGCTTGAAACGTATTTCGAACCGTTACCGGCGTGACCGAGCCAACGGCGGCGGCGTCCTGTTGGGTGAGTTCGTCGCCGGTCTGTTTGGCGGCCGTGTACAGACACCCAGCGGCGATTCCGCTCGGGTTGCGCCCGTTACAGAACCCCAGTTCATGCGCCCGTTTTGTGAGTTCGCGTGCGCGGCGTTCGACCGGCGATGACACACCGAGACGGGACGCAAACCGAGGAATATACTCAACTGGTGGCGGTGGCCCTACGGGGAGTGAGAGGTCGCGGTTGAGTGCGTCGTAGGCCGCCTGAAGCTCCGCCCGGTCGGCTTTCGCGGTAAAAACAATCTCTTCGATGGTTCGTGAAATCGAGTCGATTCGGCAGGCGGCGTAGACCGTCGCGGCCGCAAACCCCTCCAGCGAACGCCCTTGGAGCAGATCCTCGTCTTGTGCCGACCGAAACAGCTGACAGGCTTGATCGCGGATCGACGTTGGCAACGATTCCTCACTAACGATTCGACGGATTTCGGTGAATCCGTACACCAGATTTCGTTCGCGCTTGGTTCGGATCCGCGCGCGATTGTGTTGCCGACGAAGCCGGATGAACTGTCGACGGCGTCGCTCGCTGAGCCTACCGCCGTAGCCGATTTCCGTTGAGAGGCCACGGTCGTGGCGCGCCGGCGTGAGCGGCGCACCGGTTCGTTCGGGGTCGGTCGCGCTGTCGGGAAACGAGCGCCATTCCGGGCCGGGGTCGATTCGATCGGTGTCAACAATCAGTCCACAGTCCCGACAGAGCGTTTCATCGCGGTCGGCATAGAGCGAACCACCACATTCAGGACATGAGCGGGTGTGAGAGTTCATCGCAAGTCAACTGCCCGAACGATCCTGTCAGTTATAATGATTCAGTAGTAGACAAATATGCGCTACTTTTCATATTTTATATACGATAGCGGGAGCAGACGTTAGGTCGATAAGGCGCATTCGGCAGGCAGAGCGCGGGTGTTTTTGTATACGAGCTGCCGACCATCGGTATGAACCGCGAGCATCCAGCGTACACGGGTTTGCACTACGGGCTGTTGCTGTGTGCGATATTCGTGGCCATCGCTTTCCTCGAGCTCGTCGTCGAAAGCGTTCCGCTGTGGGCCGGATTGCTGATCGCACTCGGCTTCGGGGTTGCGTATCCGCGGCTCACCCGACGGCTGGGCGTCGCACCGACACGGTGGGAGTAAGTCGACGACGACACCCCGCGGTCGAACACAGTATGCGTCCACAACAGCCGGTTGTTATGCGGCCGAAATCACCGAGGCGATCTCGTCGAGTTCGGCATCCGACAGCGCCGGTGTTTCGGGCGCAATGGCGTGAATCGGGCCGCCGCTGTCGCCCTCGAATCGCGGAACGATGTGGACGTGGACGTGTGGAACCTCCTGTCCTGCAGCACCACCGTTGTTGATCCCAATCGTTGTCGCGTCGGCGTCGACGGCCTGTTCGATCTGTGGGGTGAGTTCGTGGACAACCGCGAAGAGGTCGCCTGCGAGGTCGGCAGGGAGATCATCGAGTCGCTCGTAGGCGTGTTTTGGAATCACGAGCGTGTGGCCCGGTGCCAGCGGATTGGCGTCGAGAAACGCCAACACGGAGTCGGTTTCGTGAACAACGCGGGCGGGGATCTCGCCGGCGACGATCTTTTCGAAGATGGTTTCGGCCATGGATGGCGATTGTGTCGGCGACACCAAGAACGTTGGTGGCGCTTCGGCCGAAGCCGGCGGCGTCTGCCGTCCGAGAACTGCGAAAAGAACCGAGCGCGTTACTCGGTCAGTGGGAGTGCGATGCCAAAAACGAAGACAGCAACGATTGCAATGGCAATCCCACCGAACTCCATCGCGGTAAAGACGGTGTCAAGCGTGCCAGTCACATCGACGGCTAGCAGATGACCAACTGATTCACCGAGAAAGCCACCTACTAGCAGGAGTCCGCCCAGAATGACGCCGTTTTTGACGTGTTGTGCGTAGTCGAGATCACCGTATCGTCCTGCCATACCGGCTGTTTGCACCCGATAAAAAAGACGTTACGATCCGTCCTTCAGCAGAAAACGAAATGCTGACTATGATGCAAAACCCACTGACAGCTGATGAAACTCCCACTTGAGCTACTCGTAGCAGTTGGCGAGATGGTGCTGTTGGCAGTTGGAACAAGCCTCCTGTCGGCGGTTGGCCTCTATCTCGAACTGCTTGCGATAGACGCACTGACCGGTGGGCAACTGATTTTCGGTCTCTGGCTCGGCCTGTTTGGCGGCGTTGCTCTGTATTTCGGTGTGTATACGCTCGGACTGACCGAACTCCTTCCTCGCATGCAACGAGCACTCACTCGGCAAGTCCAGTAGCAACCGCGGGCGCAACGCTCACCTCGCTCACCGCGCGTTCGAGTGTGTCGGTTCCGATCACGCGCTCGACGCCGGCGACCGCGAGTTTCGTCAGGGCGGCCTCGGCCAGCACCGGGTGGACACAGACCGCGTAGATGCGCCCGGCCCCACGCGCCGAGAGCACCTCTATTGCCCCGCTCATCGTGCCGCCGGTTGCGATAATGTCGTCGACGACGACGATGTCGCGATCCGCGACGTGCGCGTCGCTCGGCGTCAACTCGATGTCGCCGGTAGCGTAGTCGCGGTTCTTTTCGAAAAAGTCGATATCGCCCGCGCCGTAGGCGTCCCGCGTCGTCGTCGCCAGCGCGATGGCCCCCTCGTCGGGTGCGACAAACAACGGGTCGTCGAGTCCGCTCAGCGGTTCGGCGAGACGGTCGGCAGCGTCGACGGCGGTGGTCGGAACGGTAAAAAAGTCGGCGACGGCCGGTTCGTGTGGCTCGACGATGAGGACGCGGTCGGTTTCGAGGCTGATCGCACGAGCGGCCGCGCGAACCGACACCGGCTGGCCCGCACGGAACGCCGTGTCCTGTCTCGCGTAGCCCAGATACGGAACCACCGTCGTGATGTCGGCTGCGCCGGCCTCGCGGACGGCGTCTTGGAGTTGGAGGAGTTCGATATGGGCGTTGTTGGTCGCCGTCGAGCCGACGATAACGGCGGTGTCGTCGTCGAACTCGGGCACCGCGGCAAGCGTTTCGCCGTCCGGGAACCGGTCGTAGGTCGGCACCGTCAGCGATCCCACGCCCTCGGCAGCCAGCGCGGCCGACAGTGCCTGTGAGCTCGAGGCGGGAACGATAGTGGTCATACACCCCCGTTTTCGGGCCCTCCTAAACCCGGTTTCGGTTGCCTCGCTCGCCAGCGTGGCCCGATCCGACCGCTAGCGCCCGAACGTCGCGAACCCCCAACCGTTGGGTTCGCCAGCCGTCGCCGGCGTCGACACGGAGCGTCCCGTCGTCGGTGATTGCGGCGAGAATGCCGCTCCCGTAGGCGACATCGACAATCGAGGCGTCGGTCGGCAACGGTTCGGTGACCCAGGCGGTGTCGTCGGAAACGGTGTCGTCGCCGACGTGTCGACACAGCCCGGCCGTGCCAACGGCGACCGCGTGGCCGTGACCGTCGCTGGCAACCCGGTCGAACGACCCCGGCCGGATCGGCAGCCAGCCGTTGGCGAGCCGGAACAAGCCGTCGGCGGTCGCCGCGAGCGGAACGCCGTGACCGGAAACATCGCGGGCGTCGTTGAGTCCGACGTGCGTCAGGGTGTCGGCAACGCGGAACACGCCGGATTTCGCCGCGAGCAACCCGCCGTCGATGGCCCGCACTGCGTCGACATCGGCGAGGTGAGCAAGCGCGTCGTCGATTCGAAACACCCCACCCCCGGCGTCGGCGACCAGCGGACCGGTTGGGCCAGTTCCCGCGGCCACAACGCGACCGATTGGGTCGCCGGCAACCGAACTGAACGCGCGGTCGGCGAGCGCGCCAGTTTCCGCCCCCACTCGGCCGTCGCCAGCGAAAACGCCCTCGTCGGTGCCGATGACGACGCGGTCGCCGTCGACGGTGACCGCGGAAACGGCCCCGCGGTGGATAAGACCGAACTCGCCGATCCGGTCGGCCGAGACGGTGACGGCGACGAGCCCCATCTCGCAGGCGACGTAGACGGTGCTTGTCGCGCTTTTTGCGCCGAACACCCGTTTTTCCGTGAGCGTTTGCATGGGAGGAGTTGCGACAAGCAACAAAATAAAAACAGCTATGCCAACGGCGTCCGCTCACCAACCACGGTTTGTCCTGCGTTCGCTCACTCCGTTCGCTCTCTCGGCAAACCCTGGACGAAAACGCGCCTCGCTCCCTCCGGTCGCTCCGCGCGGATCAATAAAAAACAGCCTACGCCAACGGCGTCCGCTCACCAACCACGGTTTGTCCTGCGTTCGCTCACTCCGTTCGCTCTCTCGGCAAACCCTGGACGAAAACGCGCCTCGCTCCCTCCGGTCGCTCCGCGCGGATCAATAAAAAACAGCCTACGCCAACGGCGTCCGCTCAACGACCGTTCCGTTGACCGTCGG
>CAYWFO010000038.1:0-13618 GCA_964457485.1 uncultured Haloferacaceae archaeon
CGAGAATCCAAGATTCTCGAACGACTCGTTGAGGAAGGGGGCTTAGCGCCTGCAACCAGCTAAACCGACACCGTGTGACTGACAACGACGCCCGGGTGATTTTTGAGGGCGCGCGTGGAACACTCTGCTTGCGATGGTACACAAGAAAGTTACCCTCATCGGCAAGAGCACCGAGAGTTTTGACGCCGCCGTCGACGACGCAATCGACCGCGCACTGGCCACGCTCGAGAACGTCCACTGGGTCGAAGTTCAAGAGTTCGGCGTCGAACTTGCAACCACTGACGACCGCGAGTATCAGGCGGAAGTCGAGGTGGCGTTCCAACTCGAGTAGTTCTCGTTGCCGCCGGTTGCGCCGTGTTCTCGTCCGTTTTTTGCTTGTTCGATGAGCGATAGCCTCTTTATCTCCCGCCAGCGACAACAGATTGATGACGCTTATTGTGGTTCCCGTCCGGTACCCACTCTCGGATCATTCAAAAAAGACACTCACCGAAGCGATCCGTGTCAGTGAGGAACGCGGGGCGGAACTCACCGTGTTTCATGTCGATCTCTATCACGATAGCCACAACGTGAGTATCAGCGATCTCAAGCGGGCAGTCGAACGCGAGTTCGGCCAACTCGAACAGGCGCGGTACGTTGTTCGGCGCGGATTCCTTGTTGAGGAAACCATTCTCGAGGAGGTCGTTGCTGAACGCGCCGACATCGTCGTTATCGGCTCGAAACAGGCCAGTCGGTGGCGAACCATGGTTCGCAAACTCACCGCCGATCCCGATGTCGAAGCCTACCTTCGCGGGAAACTCGACTGTACGGTGATCACGGTCGACGCCGACGGTGTGACAACCCAGTAAGCGACGGCGCGGACGGTGGCTGTCGTGTCGCTAGACGCCAAACGTCGCCCGCAACATGTCGCGCGTGCCCGGACCGAGACCGACGGCAACGACGGCGATGAGAAGCAAAATGGTGTAGCGTGGCGTGTCCTCGAACAGTTCGGGTTCGAAAATCCAGACGACGAACGTTGCCGCCGCGAGTTTAACGATAAGAAACGGCCAGGCATCCTGTGTGACTGCCTCGATTGACGCGGGCAACAGAACGCTGGTGTACTCGACGATGGCCGCGTTGACCGGATGTTTCGGTACGAGGTTGCTTCCCGCACCCAGCGCGGGCATCCAGTTGAGGCCGATGACGTTGGCAACGCCATCAACTGCGTGCGCCCAGACGACGACTAAACCCATTGTGCCGGTGCCGGCGTTAATCGAGGGCTTGAGTCGGCCGATGAGCGCCCACGTTCCGAGCGTCACGAGCGTTGCGAGCACGAGTGTCGCCACGAACACCTGTGGGTAGATTGTCGCGTAGGTCGTCGTCACGCCAAGAAACGCGAGATAGCCGACCGAGCCGACGAGCAAGACCGTGCCGGTTGCGGCGAGTGGATACTCATACCGGTCGACCGTCCCGCGGTTTTCGAGGCCGACGCTCGCGAGGACGGCCGCCAGCGTGATGACGAACATCGTCAGGTAAATGAACGGGCTGATGATCAGCGCACTCAGCGGGTAGGCGATGAGCGGTTCCGCACCGGCACGAACCGCCGCGACACCGGCGTCTTCGATGGTTCGGAGCGCGCCGCCGAACAACATGAACGGAAACAGCGCGTAAAAGAAGCCGCGCTCGTCGCCGATGTCGAGCCGGCGGAGCAACAGGACGACACCGAGCAGCGCGAACAACAGCACCACGATGTAGCCGACCTCCGAGACCCACGTGTACCCGGGGTACGCCGTGAGCAACCCGTCGGTTTCGGCAGCGACACACGCCGAGGTGCTTCCGAGATACTCGATTGGGCCGCCCGGCGTTCGCGCCGCACAGACCGCGCCGTTGCCGTCGGCGGCGACAGGGCCCCAAAAATACTGCCAGATAAACCGGTCGTACACGAGTTCTCGCTGGATAATCGAGCCGAGAACGAGGACCGCGGTGATCGTTCCGACGGCTCCCAGCCAGAGCTCCTCGGGTGAGGACTCGATTCGTTTGGAGACGACGGACATATATCGAGTATGGGTCTGTGACTTGTTTGAGCGTTGCGGTCAGTCGTGGCTGTGCGTTTTGGCTGCCCAGCCGCCGGTCGTAGCTTGTTGTCCCCGGTGTGTCGGCATTTCGGGCCCCTTCGTCGCCGTCGCCGTCGCCGGTCTCAGTTTGTGAGCCGGCCGGTCATCGACGGCTACCGACTCCGTTCGCTCGCGCTAGCCCCCGCCGTCACTCTATCCGTTGGCGACGACGAGGTGTCCGTTGGCGACGACGACGCCGAGCGAATCGGCACCGACCCCTGCGGATTTCGCCCTCTTGTCGATAGAATTTACTCAATTTCGAAACACAGTTAATTTTTATCCCCCGGGGGCCTACTGTTCTGTGTATGCAACCAGAGGATGCCGTCAGACAACTCCGTTGTGTCGTCAACGCGTCGCTTGATCAACCCGGACAGTCGACTGCCGCGATGTACGCGCCGACCGTCGAGCGTGTTGCCGCCGAGGGAACCGGTGCTGACGTGACCAAATTCGCCGACCGACTGTGCACGGATATCCGCGCCGGCAGCTATCCACAGCCAGCAGCCGCCAACACCTACGCCGAGCGGATTCTCAAGACCCGTCGAACCCTGACGGACGGCGGCAAAAAATAACGCGACTCCCTGACTCCGTGCGGTCACTGTGTCGCCAGCGCTCCCAACTGGCCTCTCAACTCGCATTTTTGGCGTCAAAACGGTGATGACATTACGAGAAGCGGATTCCCAGATCGTGGAACTCGCTGTTGTTCATCGCGACGTTGATCAGCAACGGCGTCACCGACTCGACTTCCGCGGCGTTGGCGATCGAACCCGCATCCAGCGCGCGCAGTCCCTCGATTTCCTCGGCCAGCGCACTGACGGTCGATTTTGCCTCGTCATCGTCGGCGACGACCAGTGTGTCGATACCGAGGTCGGCGTCGAGATCCGAGAGGCGACCGGCCGCGAGGTTGTGGAACGCGCCGACAACAGGGACGGCTTCGGGGGCGGCGTCGACCGCGAGTTGGGTGACGCTTCCCGCGCCGGGGCGATGATAATGAAAGCCGCTGTCGTCGCGTTTCATCCCGGTTGCCGGCGAGATGAGGATGTCGCCTTCGTCGAGTTTGTCGGCAACCGCCTCGACGGTGTCGGCGACGTGATATGGGGGCACCGCGAGCACCACGACTCTTGCGCGGTCGGCAGCCATTTCGTTGACGAAGCCGGTGAGTTTCGAACCGACGCCACGGGATTTGAGTTCGCCGGTGTATGTTTCGGCTTTTGCGCGCGCCTTTTCGGGATCACGCGATCCAATAATCACGTCGTGATCGGTGTCGTGTGCCAACCGGAGCGCCAGTCCCTCGCCGATATCGCCCGTCCCGCCAAGCAGTGCAATTCGCATACTCGCTGTTCGTTGCTGTCGCGCCTAAGCCTTGCGTGACAGGCGAGTGCCCCCGGTAGTGCAACACGTTCGGCGAACGTTTCACCGTCTGTCTGAGTGGATTTCGTCAGTCCGGTCGTCGTCGCCACCGTTGTTATTCGGTTGTTGATTCCTTTCGGTGTCGCCGGCGATATCGGTCTCGGCGGATTGTTCACGCTCGTCTGCTGTGGGTGTGTTCGGCCCCGCAGCGTCAGCCTCGTCGATGTCACTTGTTCCAAACGGATCGGTCAACGCCGAGGGGTCGAATCCGTACACTACGCCGAAGGCAATCACGGGCGAAAACGCGAGCGTCGGGACTGCAATCAGGAGTTGTCCGGTTCGGTCGGCCGGAAACACGAGTCCGGCCAGCAAAAATCCCGCAAGGTCGATGCCGATCATGAGCGACATGAAGCGGAGAAACGGCGTCACGGGTGGGCCTCGATCCATTCGGGCAGATCGTTCACCGAGTCGAGAACCGCTGTTGCGCCCGCCCCGCGGAACGTTTCACGCCCGGCCTCGCCGGTCAGCCCGCCGGTCAGCACGCCGACGCCGTGGTAGGTTCGGTCGGGATCCTTGTTCGCCGCGTTGAGGGCGGTTTGAATGTCGTCGAGGGTGTCGCCGACGAACACCACGCGTTCGCTGTCGAAGCGGTCAGCCAGCGTTAGCAACGCGTACGGATGCGGTTTTCCGTTCTCCCAGTTGTCCATCGTGAATCGGTGGCGATCCGCAACGGAGAGTCCGGCGCGCTCGAGTGCAATCGTCGCCTCGGCTGCCGGTCGGCCGGTGACGACGCCGACGTTGTAGCGATCGGTCAGCGCAGTAATCGTATCGCGTTCGACCAGCACGGGTTCGTCGTAAATGTAGCCGGGTGCGTCGAACGGTGGGTCGCGTTCTTCGAGCGTCCGGAACAGTTCGCTGCCGAGATACAGCGCCTGAAAGACGGTTCGGAGCCGGTCGGAATTCCAGCGATTGCTAACGTGTTCGTACGTTTCGGCCCGCAGCGCATCGGCAAGGACGGTTTTCGTCCCATCCAGCCCGCCACCCGCGTCGGCAATCCGGTCGGTAAACGTCGCCACGTCGTCCGCGTAGCCTGCCTCGCGAGCGAGCACGTAGAGTGCGACCGCGTCGGTCACGACCCAGTCGTTGTTGAACCCACCGGCGTTTTTGAACGCCTGGAGCGACTCGCGGTCGACACTCTCGCCGTAGACGCGGCGAACCGACTCGACGACCGCCAGCCGGTAGGAGTCGGCCACGTCGACGAGCACGCCATCGATGTCGAGAACGACGGTGTCTACCTGCATTGTAGCAGTCGTCGACCGGCAGGCGAAAAAACGTACCGAGATGCGGTTTTGCAACCGACCGCCCGGTTTCCCGCCGCGCTTGCGATATCGCTCATGCGTGCCGTCGTCGACAACGGTTTATCATCGACGCGTCGGCTCTCGGATCTGCTTGTATTCACCCCGTGAAACTTAATAACCGGCTCTCCATATCAAATACTATGCTTGTCGACATCGTGCCGATCGGGGATGTCCCTGCGCAGGTCAAGCGAGAGGCGTCCGCCGGGCTGCGGTCGGTTTACGACTGCGATGTGACGGTTCACGATACGCAGTCGATCCCCGACGGCGCGTTCGATTCTAACCGAAATCAACACCGCGCTGAGGACTTTATCGAACTGGTCAGTCGGGTTGGCTCCGGTGAGAAAAACATCGGCATTACCGACCAAGACCTCTACTACCGCCGCCGCAACTACGTGTTCGGACTGGCGTATCTCAACGGCAACGGCTCGGTTATTTCCACGTACCGTCTGCAAACCTCCTCCGATGGTGGGATTTCGGCGAAGCCGGCGACCGACGTGTTCGCTGATCGCGTCCGAAAGGAAGTTGTCCACGAAATCGGGCACACACTCGGGCTCGAACACTGTGATAACTCGAAGTGCGTCATGAACTTCTCGCCGACCGTCCGCGAAGTCGATGTTAAAGAAGAGAACCTCTGTGGGTCGTGTAGCCGGCAAATAAGATAAACTCCGTTTTCTCCGCGTTTCGGGTGCTACGGTGAGGTTGACACCGCTTTTGTCGCGCGAATCGCAAACGTCTCGCTTCGCTCAGTCGCCTCCTCGACAGTGAATCCCGCGTCGACAACCTTGTCGGCCACCGTGGCCGCGTCATGTCGCTCCGCCAGCGGCGGTCCCGCTTCACCGCGGCCCTGGCGCGACCAGTCGACAACGACAACGGGCGCACGGTCGACGAGAACGCGTCGGAGTTCCACCAGCGTCGTCGTCAGCGGGAGTTCGTGCGCTGTCATCGTTGACACCGCCGCCGTCGCGCTCGCGTCGGCAAGCGGCAGGTCGTCAGTCGAACACTCGATTCGGTTGACGTTGTCGGGAACGCCGTGTTCGCCGAACAGTTCGTGCATTGCGGCCTGGATATCGATCGCCGAAACACGCCCGACAAACGGAGCCAACTCGCGGGTGTAAAACCCGGTTCCGCTGCCGAGGTCAACGAGGTGGCCCGACGGTTCGCCACCCGGGTCGCCATCGACAGTACCGTCGCCCAACGCGCCGAGCAGTTCCTCGCGCGAGCAGAAGCGAAACCGGCTTTCGTCCTCCAGTCGGTCGGCCATCGACGGATCAAACGTATGAAATCCCATTGGCTTGTTTTCTGTACTCCGCGCGAATAGAGGCTCGGATTTCGTGCGGATCAGCCTGTTTCACCGCCGCACCAAACTACGCCGCTCATCAAGCCGAGTTTGTTTCCGTTTCGTTTCGGGTTTCTCCGTCGTCCTCCGTTTTCGCGCCGTCCGCAGATTCGTCTTTCTCCCCGGTTTTTGGTGGCTCATCGCGTTCGAGCGGCGGGCCCGCGATGCTCCCTTCGTCCCTGATCCGGCCGTAAAGATAGCCGAAATGGACGAGTGCCGGCAGTAGGAGGCCGCCGATCGCCCAGCCGGCGGCAACGACGACCGATTTTCCGCGTCGCCGCGCATCGCGAAACAACCAGACAGAGATGGCGATCGTAATCGCATAAATTGCAACCAACACCGGCTGGTCGAGAAACACGCGCACAACGAGCGGATCGACGACTATCGCCACGGTTGGGATTCTTCGGTGAGTTCGCCAGCCAGCGACCGACCCATCGCCTCGGCCGGGTTGGCCACGTTTGCGAGCGCCCACATCAGTTTGATTTTCGCCGTTCCCGGGAGCGTGTCGCCGGCCTCGACGACACCGGCATCCAGCAGGTCACGACCCGTGTCGTACACGCGGTCGCAGACGCGCCCCTCGAGACACTGACTCGTCATCACGACGGTCGTTCCGGCGTCGACCAACGCACCAATACGGCCGATGAGGTCGGTGTGGACGTGGCCCAGCCCGGTTCCTTCGATGATGACGCCGTGTTTGTCGTCGAGATAGTCCCACGCAGCGGGATCCATGCCGGGGGTGAATTTGACGAGTTCGACCGCCGAATCGAGTTCCTCGTGGAGCGCGAGTTCGGTCGTGCCGCGCTCGGTGTACTCGCGAGCGAACACAAAAGCTTCCTCGGCGACAGAGCCGTCTGCGCCCGACTGTTGGGCGTCTGCGTAGTCGATCTCGGCGAGCGGCTTGTTGCCGACCGTCTCGAAGGCGTCGCGTCGGGAGGTGTGGTTTTTGCGAACGCGCGTTCCTCGGTGGAGCGCACACCGGTCGTCGCTTGCGGTGCCGTGCATACACACCAGCACCTCGGCACACGGCCCTTTGGCGGCTTCGACCGCACAGACGGCGTTCATTACATTGTCCGAGGAGGGACGATCGGCCGACCGCTGGCTCCCGGTGAACACGATTGGAACCGGGGAATCAAGCATGAACGCGAGCACCGACGCGGAGTACTGCATCGTGTCGGTTCCGTGCATGACGACGACGCCGTCTGCGCCGGCCTCGATTTCCTCGTGAACCGCGCGGGCGAGTCGCTGCCAAATCTCGGGATCCATGTTCTCGCTGAGGATGTTGGCGACGACACGGCCGCGATAGTTGGCCCGCCCGGCGAGTTCGGGAACCGCCCGGAGCACGTCCTCGGCAGTAAACTGCGCGGTGACCGCACCGGTTCGGTAGTCGACCGTTGAGGCGATCGTGCCGCCGGTCGAAATAAGTGAGATCGTGGGAAGGTCGTCGTCGAACGCGATTTCCGACACGCTCCGGTCGTCGCCCTCGTCAGCCGCGTCGTCAGCAACGTCGTAGACGGCGGTTTCGAGCACTTCGACGCTGGCTGCCTCGCGGTCGATGCCGATGTTGTAGCCGCCGTCGAGTTTCACGACGAGATGGTCGCCGGTTGATGAGGGCATGAGCACGCCCTCGTTTTCGACGTCGCCGCGTTCGACGCGGACGCGGTCGCCTGGATTCATACGGAGCGTTGCCCGGCGGCCGACTTGAAACATGCGTTCCAACCCAACAGCCAAACTGCTTCGGTTCCAACGAGAGGTATGCAGCGATCCGATGAGACCGTCGACCGGCACGCCGACCGCAACGACCGCGCCACGGACACGGCCGATTCGCCCGACTCACGGGGCCGCAGCGACGTGTTTTCGCTCAAAGCGTTGTTACTCTCGACCGTCCTCGTCGCTGTCGGCGTTACTGCTGGCGGCGCGGTTCCGCTCGTCGGGGCGGTCGGTTCGCTGGCGGGCGTGTTTTTCGCCACGTTTCTTGTCGGCCTCATTGCAGCCACGCGTCGGTATCTCGAAACCGCCCTCGCAGGCGGCGGCGTTGTTGGCGCGTTCTTCGGCGTGAGTTTGCTCACGACCGGCGTGTTGCCCGTCGGCTGGCACTTTTTCCAGCAGTACGGCCTCGCGTTCGGGGCACTCGGCGTTGGTCTGGGCGCGCTGCTTGCGGTGCTCGGACACTACTTCGGTCGGGACCTCCGATCGGGACTTACTCGCGAGGTGTGAAGTGCTCTGTTGCGTCCTGTTTCGTGAGGGCTGTGCGTGCTCACCGAATACTCCACTGCTCGCCGTCAAAGGCGACGATGTTGGCGTCGGCGAGCTGCTTGAGCGCCGATTCGACCGTCTCTCTGGGCGCCGAGAGTGTTGACGACACCCGCTTGGTCGTGCCGTCGGTTTCGACGATTGCGGCCAACACGGTGGCGTAAAATCGGCCGTCGGCATCGATATCGATCCGGTCGACCAACTCGTCGAGTGTGTCGGTGAGCCGACCATGAACCCAGCGCTGGGCGAGCGATAGCTCCGTGTCGAGCGACTGCAATCGACCGAACTCCTCGGCGAGCGCCGCGATATCACTCTCGTCGCCCGCGTCGACGGCCGCGCCGTTTTCGGCGACCGTTTCGAGCGAGAGATGCGGACACCGGCCGGTCATATCGAGCGTCGAACTCGCTGGATAGGCGCTTTTCGTGCCAAAGCCGTGTGGAGAGACATTGACTTCGAGTCGGAGGCTTCGGCTAATATGAAAATATTTGCGCCGCTGGTCGTCGGTTCGGCTCTCGATCAGACCGGCGTCCTCGAGCTTTCGGAGATGGTCGATAACGGCCTTCGGGCTCACACGGAGGTATTCGCTTATTTCGGTGACGTAACAGGGTTTTTGCGACAGCAGTCGCAAGATTCGCCGACGGTTCTCGTTGCCCAAAAGGTCTAAGAGTACCGCCGAATCCATACCCGAGAGTACGCCCCGGTGAATAAAACGTTGTCTCCAGCCGGTGACCGGTTTTTGTTTGCTGACACTCATTTCACGTGCGTCTCTCAATCGATCGGACCGCAGTTACCCACGGGGGTTCGACGCCGCTTGCTTCACCTCGGCATTAAGACGATCGAACTGCCACCATGCCAGCGCAACCACGCCCACCGAGAGTCCAACCGTCAGTCCCGCAAGCAGCAATCCGGGCTCATAGCGCAGCGGGGGATGATAGCCGAGGCCGTAGTCGACAATATCGTTGAGCAGCAACGCAGCCAACGAGAAGCCGAGTGCCCCGCGCGTCGTCCGCCCGTAGTGAAGAATCGCAAACGCGAGCACGACAAACAACAGATGGGTGATAATAATAAACCAGTAGTCGTAGAGCGCCGACGCGTCGAACCCGATGTAGCGGTCGAACCGGCGGTTCAGTGCAATGAACGTCCAGAGACCGTATTTGACGAGCCAGACGAACGCGAGCGTGTGAAGATACGCGAGGGGGCGGTTGGTTGGCGTTTCGTCGAGCGAGCGGTTGAGTGTCGCCAACAGCGTCGAAAGCGACAGCGTTGCCAACGCGATCGCCATCGGCGAGTCCGCGTACAACGGCCACAAAAAGAGGGGAACCTCCGCGAGCGTCTCCACATAGAACTGCATCCCGACGAGAAACGCGACCGCGTTGACGACGAGCAACATCACCAAGCTCGGGCCGTCCGAAAGATACGACTCGGCCATCGCGCGCGGCACCGGCCGTCGGGGCGTCGGCCTCGCTGTAGCCGTCACCGCTGGTCGCCCACCGGCGTCCGCACGCGGCGTTGACCCATCATCCGCCGTCATTGACTCTCACGTCCGGGCGCAGACACAGGTGTCTGTCGGTTCAGCCGTATGTGCCGATTCATCCGCGCCGCAAAAAGACCGCCGTGGTTTGCTACTGGAAACCGATCCGACCGTCGCGGCGCTCGCCCAGCTGATCGCGCGAACCCCCACGGAACTGCTCTTCGATCTCCTCATAGTAGGTCATAATATCGTCGGTCACCGTCGGCCGCACCGACTCCATCGCCTTGCGGAAGTGCCGCATTTCGACGTCGGTCGCGTCGTCGTCCTCGCGGAGCGCCTCGATAGCCCCTTCGCGGGCAATCGATTCGAGATCCGAGCCAACGTAGCCGTCGGTGATCTCGGCGATTTCACGCAGGCTCACGTCGGGCGCGAGCGGTGTGTCGTCTGTGTGGATGCGGAGAATCTGTTCGCGGCCTTCCTCGTCGGGCTGACCGATCATCACGAGCCGGTCGAACCGACCCGAGCGAATCAGTGCGGGATCGATCATGTCTGGCCGATTGGTTGCCCCGATTACCATCACTTCGCCCATATCTTCGAGCCCGTCGAGCTCGGTCAACAGCTGGTTGACAACCCGCTCGGAGACGTTGTTGCCCATCTCCTGTCCGCGGGCGGGCGCGAGGCTGTCGAGTTCGTCGAAGAAGATAATCGTCGGGCTCACTTGCCGGGCCTTCCGAAACGTTTGGCGGATCGCCTTTTCGCTTTCGCCGACCCACTTCGACAGCAACTGCGGCCCGCGAACCGAAATGAAGTTGGCGTTGGTCTCGCTGGCGACTGCCTTGGCCATGAGCGTTTTTCCTGTGCCGGGCGGCCCGTACAGGAGCACGCCTTTCGGCGCTTCGACGCCCATCCGATCGAACTTCTCCGGGGAGGTCAGCGGCCACTCCACGCTCTCTTTGACCTGTTGTTTCGGCGTCGAGAGCCCGCCGACGTCGTCCCATGTGATTTTGGGGAGTTCGACGAGCACCTCCCGCATCGCGCTGGGTTCGACCTCGTTGAGCGCGCCAGAGAAGTCGGCGCGTTTGACGATCATCCGGTCGATCAGACTCGGTGGGATGTCCTCTTCATCGAGGTCGATTTCGGGGAGGTACCGTCGGAGCGCCTTCATTGCGGCCTCCTTGGTCAGACTCTCGATGTCCGCACCGACGAAGCCATGGGTTTCGTCGGCCAGCCGACCGAGACTCACGTCGTCAGACAGGGGCATGCCCCGGGTGTGAATCTGTAGGATTTCCTTGCGGCCGACCTCGTCTGGCACACCGATATCTATTTCACGGTCAAACCGGCCGGGACGGCGCAACGCGGGGTCGACGCTGTCGACACGGTTCGTTGCCGCGATCACGATGACCTGCCCGCGGGCTTCGAGCCCGTCCATCATCGTCAACAGCTGGGCGACAACGCGGCGTTCGACCTCGCCGGTAACGTCCTCTCGTTTTGGCGCGATCGAGTCGAGTTCGTCGATGAAGATGATCGACGGCGACTCCTCTTTGGCGTCCTCGAAAATCTCTCTGAGTTGCTGTTCGCTCTCGCCGTAGTACTTCGAGATGATTTCGGGGCCCGCTATTGAAAAGAAGCTCGCGGAGGTCTCGTTGGCAACGGCTTTGGCGAGCAGCGTCTTGCCGGTTCCCGGCGGGCCGTGGAGGAGTACGCCCTGTGGCGGCTCGATGCCCAGCTTTTTGAAAATCTGGGGGTGTTTCATCGGCAGTTCGACCATTTCGCGAACCCGCTGGATTTCGTTCTGCAGGCCGCCGATGTCCTCGTAAGTAATGCCGCCGCCGGTTTTTTCGAAGCCCGAAATGGGCTCTTCGCGGAGTTCGACCTCGGTGTCTTCGGTGATCAGACAGACGCCATCGGGGTCGGTCTCGACCGCGATCAGCGGAATCGCCTGGCCGGGCGAGCGCATGAACGGATGGTTCGTCGAACTCATCACCGGAACGATGTCGCGCTCGACGACCGGCCGTTTGAGAATCTGGCGCTTGACCATGCCCGCGGCGTCCGAGCCGAACTGGACGGACGCCTCCTCGGGCGGGGCCAACACGAGTTTATTGGCTTTTTCGGCCTCTGCCTTGCGGATGGTGACGCGTTCGCCGATGCCGACATCCGCGTTCTGCCGCGTGAAGCCGTCGATGCGGACGGTGTCGGTGTTCCAGTCCTGCCGGTCGGCGCGCCAGACCTTTGCCGCGGTGACATCGGCGCCCTCGATTTCGATGATATCGCCCGGAGAGAGCTTGAGATGCAACAGGGTGTCGGGGTCGAGGCGTGCAATGCCGCGGCCCGAATCGTTCGGGTAGGCTTTCGCCACTTCGAGTTGAACTTCGTTCATGAGTAACGCTCGGGGCTGTTCGTTCGTCGGGCCGGTTTGGGCATAAGTGTGTTGCTCCGTGCGGTTTTCGGCCGCTGACGCCGTCGTTTGCTGGCGAGTCGGCCGCGTGCTGGCCGTTTGTGTGTCACTATATACCGAACTATGTGAGCGGACATACAAATCCCTACCGACACCCGCCCTTCCTGCCAGCATCGACGCCCGGTGGTCGCACGCCGGCAGCCAGCCGTCATCGATGGCGGCTCTCAACCGAGCGAGACACTCTCGACGCCGAACTCAGCCATTCTGGTACCGAGATCGTTTTATTCGTCTACGAGGGTGCAATTGAGATGTCACTCGACGTCGAAACCTACGACATAAAAAAGGAGAAGCGCTCCAATTCGCTGGCAACCAAGACATCTCCTACACGTCGTCAGGGATTCCGTCGCGGTGGTTATCTTCGTTGATGCCGAGGACGGCGGCTGAGACCGGACAGAGACGCGGAGTCAAACGCTCTCCGCAGCAACTACTGTGAAGCTGGTTGGCTCCCCCCTCGATATCACTGTAAGACGTATTCTGTGACATGCTGGGCACACGACGGTTCCTCACACAGTCGCCTGCGTCCTCCCGTCACGTGTACCGACCGGCCCGTCACGAATCGACTGATAAACACAGTGAACCAGACGGCGACGAACGCTCGCGAGACGGTTAGTCAACCCCGCTAGTGTGCGTCATTGTCAGGTATCCGGTGAGATCAGTCGTCGAGATCATACCGATGACACCGCCTTCGCCGTCGGTAACAGGAAGGTGTTCGATTCCCCTGCTCATCATTGTGGCCGCGGCGTCGGTGATGGTTTTCTGTGGCGTGATGGTTTCGACATCAGTGCTCATGTAGTCGGCAACCGTCGCCCCTGAAGGGTGGTCGTTCTCGGCGACGATTTCAAGCAGGTCGGTGCCTGTCAACACGCCAGCAAGGAGATCATCGTTGTCGAGAACCACCAACGAGCCGATGTTTTCGGTGAGGAGCGTGTTGGCGGCCGATTCAACCGGGGTGTCGACTGCGGTCGTGACGACTGCGGGGGTCATGAGTTTCTCGACAGAAGCAGCATCGGTTTCCATATTCGTACACACCAGCTATCTATCAATAAAGGTTGGTGCGAAGCTCTCTCTGAGGTGACGACAGCCACCGCAGACCGGAAGATGCGAGAAATGACAGTTGTTCATTTATTAAGAACAGTATTGAGAATAACATTCACATGGATGGCTATATAGGGCAATGATTATATGTATGGTTTACCCAAACACAGGTATGTCCCGAAAGGAGCGCACAAACCCGATAGCACGACGTGATGTACTGGCAGGAATCGGCGCAGCAGGCGTCGTCGGTCTCGCTGGCTGTGCGGGCAACGGCGA
>CAYWFO010000039.1:0-13593 GCA_964457485.1 uncultured Haloferacaceae archaeon
GCTGGTCGTTTGCTGGTCGTTTGTTGGTCGTTTGCTGGCTGTTCGACCTCGCCCTGTCCGGGGTCGTATCGCGGTTTCGGTTCGGAATACTCTGTATCAGCAACACCGGCTTGCGAAGAAATATTTTCTTCAATAAAAGCCCGTGGTAAGAAATAGTAATGTTTAGGTGCATCTATCCAGTAGAAAGGCTACGAATGAACGAACGATTGCAGACGGTCGGCTGGGCGGTCACGTTCAGTCTTCTCGTTGTGTTTTCGGTTCCGTGGTTCCTCTGGGGCGACAGCCGCGTTGCCGCGGGGATTCCGCTGTGGCTCTGGTGGCATATCGGGTGGATGATCGTTGCGACCGCCGTCTTCTGGCAGTTCACCCGCGCCGGTTGGGATCGGTATCTGGGGGTCTATCATGGCTGAGTCGACCGCGTTCGCGACGCTCGGTGCCGGCGTCCCGCCGTCGGAGCTCCTGCTTCAGTCGGGCCTCTCGCTTCCGTTGCTGATCGTAATCGGCTACCTGCTGATCGCACTGCTCATCGGCCTGGTCGCCTACCGGGTGACGACCAATCTCGCCGAGGACTACTATCTCGCCAACCGGTCGATCGGGACGCTCGTGTTGTTGTTCACGACGTTTGCGACGTTGCTCTCGGCGTTCACGTTCTTCGGCGGCCCCAACATCGCCTACGCGCAGGGTCCCGAGTGGATTCTGGTCATGGGGGTCATGGACGGCGTGTTGTTCGCGATTCTCTGGTATCTCATCGGCTACAAACAGTGGCTCGTCGGCAAGCAACACGGCTACGTGACGCTCTCGGAGATGCTGGGCGACCGGTTCGGCTCGAAACGGCTTCGCGGGCTCGTCGCGGGAATCAGTCTCTTTTGGCTGTTTCCGTACATTATGCTCCAGCAGATGGGCGCGGGCGAGGCGCTCGTCGGCCTCACCGATGGGGCGATTCCCTACTGGGGTGGCGCGGCGCTGATCACGGTGTTCATGATCGGCTACGTCGTGCTCGCCGGCATGCGCGGGGTCGCCTGGACCGACACGATTCAGGGCCTGTTCATGCTGAGCGTCGTCTGGATCGCCGTCGCGTGGGTGTTGTCGGCCGTCGGCGGTCCGGGTGCAGCGGGCGCGGTGCTCGCCGACACGAATCCCGAGTTTCTCGCGCTCGGCAGCGACTTCTACACGCCGGCGTACATCATCTCGACCGCCGTCGTCATCGCCTTCGGCGTGACGATGTTCCCACAGGTCAACCAGCGGTTTTTCGTGGCCCGGTCGGGGACGGTGCTCAAACGCTCGTTCGTGCTCTGGCCGGTGCTCGTCCTCCTCCTCTTTGTGCCGACGTTCCTCCTCGGCACGTGGGCGGCGGGCCTCGGTGTCGAGGTTCCGGAGGGTGCGAACGTGCTTCCGGTGTTGCTCTCGGAGTACACGCCGGTGTGGTTCGCCGCGCTCGTCGTCGCCGGCGCGATGGCCGCGATGATGTCGTCGTCGGACTCGATGTTGCTCTCGGGGTCGTCGTACTTCACGCGCGACCTCTACCGGCCGTTCATCGATCCAACGATCAGCGAGCGCCGCGAGGCGTGGATCGCCCGCGTTGGCGTCGCGGTGTTTGCGACGGCGACGTTCGCCGCCAGTCTGACGCGACCTGGAACCCTGATCGAGGTCGGCAACACCGCGTTCGGTGGGTTTGCCCAACTCGCGCTTCCGGTGATGGTCGCGCTCTACTGGGCGGGAACCACGCGCGACGGCATGTTTGCGGGCCTGCTGGGCAGCCAGGCGCTCTACCTCAGCCACGTGTTCGTGCCGACGGTCACAGTCGAGGTCGGCGCGACCACCGTTGCGCTGTTCGCTCGGGCCTACGGCGGGTGGGACGTTGCGCTCGCGGCAATGGCGCTCGGCGCGATTCTCACGATCGGCGTCTCGGCGTTCACGACGCCGACGACCGACGAGGACGCCAGCCGGTTCGTCGTCGGTGCGGACTGAGCGGTGTTCGTCGTCGCGGTTTGAGTGGTTTCACCGTGGCGGCCGCACGGACTGCGTGGTTGCGCCATATTTTAGACGATAGCCGCTCAACGTGTGGCATGGCAACATGCCCCGAGTGCGGGTACAGAGCCGAACCCTCCGGTGACTGGCTCGACGAGATCATGGACGAGGAGGTCGGCCATCGCGGTCGAACGATCTGTTTGGTCGTCTGCCCCGAGTGCGACGTTGTTCTCGGCGGCACCGACACCGAGTGGGTTGCGGCGTACTGACGCTTTTTGTTTCGTTTTTAGCGCATCATCGGCCGGCGCAGATTCGAACCACGGTCGCTCCACTCGTTGCACTCGCTTCGCTCCCTGATTCGAATCTTTGTGGCGTTCATTTTACACTCACTTCGGACTTCTCGCTGTCACTCGTCGTTGCGAAGTGAGGTAAAAGTGGGCCGGCGCAGATTCGAACTGCGGTTACGGCCACCCGAAGGCCGAAGGATGCCAAGCTACCCCACCGGCCCGCATTCGTCCGAACACCACTGACGGTCTTATTCCTTGCGAAAAGGGGGTGTCGTCGCCGACTCACCGCTCAAAATACCGCTCGCGGTGGGCGCGACAGCCGGGGTTGAACGCCGCTGCACAGCCCGGACAGCGGTCGTCGCCATCGAGATACACCCGTGCGGTGATCGTTCGACCACAGACGCCACACAGCACCGCCGGCTCGTCGAAGCGCTCGCGGTGCCACGGCTCGAACGGGTGGTCGCACACCGCGTCGTGGCAGGCCGCACACGGATAGTACGTCGCACACGCTCCACACCGCAGCGCAATGACATCGGGCGGGTCGTCGTAGTGCGCACACCGCGTTTCGCGGTCGACGCCGACACCACGGAGCGGTTCTTCGAAGCGATCGTCGGTGTCGGGCGGCCGTGTCGTCCGTTCAGTCGGTTCAGTAGGTTCGGTAGCCATCGGTATCGAGCCAGTTGTGTGTTACCGTGATCGTCTGGTCGGCATGCAGCACCTCGGGGCCGACGCGGAGCCGCCGGTCGGCGTGGTCGGCCAGCACTGCGGCCTCGCGGTCGGTGAACTCGTGGTGATCCGAGAGCACAAACACCGGATCGTCGGGCACCGTGGCCTCGATCAACGGCGTCCCTGCCTCATGGAGTTCGACGACCGTTTTGCCGTTGGCAACCCGTTCGAGCGTCGCCTCGAAGCCCATCCGGTAGAGTTCCATGCCTGCGGACACCCCGGCTGGCTGGTGGCCGATGGCGTCGTTTCGCTGGCCGAGTGCGTCGCGAATCCGCGAGGCAATCGTCCGCTCGTCGGGGTAGAGTCGTCGGAGGTGGGCGCTGTCGAACCGGATGGTATACTCGTCGCCGACGACGAGATGGACGCGAACCGCGTCGCGAATACCGTGCGAGAGAAAGACCGCGCTGGCGACACACCGACAGAGCACGTCGAGCCGTCCCGCGCCGCCGGCGAGATCCGACAGCGAAAAGTCGTTTGTCGTCGGCGCGTCGTGACCGAGGACGATGAACTGGCGCATACTCAGATCTCGTGGGCGATCCGCTTAGATCGGTCGGATTATACAGGCGGTTGAGGCGACTGCCCCGGGGTGAACGGTTCGTGTCTCACTGTGTCGGAATGTTCATACTCCCTGCGCACTTTTCGACAGAAGGATGTCGAGTGGGAGCACAGGTAGTGGCCCGGAGTTGAGCGCGGCTGACCATCGAATAGTCCGGTATCTCGCCGACACGAACGTCGAGTATCCGGCGCTGATCGCGTCACACACCGGCCTGCACGTACCGCTCGTCGAACGTCGCTGCCGGCTGCTCGTTGGGGCTGGACTGCTCGAACCCGTGAGCGGCGAAGTGCTGTACCGACTCACCGATCGTGGGCGCTCGCTCGCCCGTAGACTGCGGCGATGACGTGCGGTGTTGCCGGTCTCATCCCCGATTTCAGCGCCGCCGGCAACTCAGCGCTTTCGCGGGTCGTCCGAGACGCCCCAGAATATCCGGTAGGCGAGATAGCCAACCAGCAGCGCAAACAACAGCATGCCGACCGTTTCGGCGACCCGGACACTCGCCCAAAACAGCCGCGTTAGCGTTCGGCTGACGACGAACCCACCGTAGATGATGATAGCGACCGCGACACCGCCGGCGACCGCGCGGAGTCGATCCATACGTCTTCGTGACGGGTTGGTCTCGAAAAGCTGCCGGTCGGGGTCGTCTGCGGTGCGCTCGGTTCGTGGTCTGTGCCGCTCAGTCGGTCAGACCGAAACCCTGACTGAACAGTCGGATGTTGATCGCCGTGACGACAACAGTTGCGACCGACAGCACGGCCAGCGACAGCTGTGGATCGACCTCGGCAATACCCAAAAAGCCGTAGCGAACGCCGTTGACCATGTACACCATTGGATTTAGCAGCGAGATGTCTCGCAGCAGCGGCGTGAGATCTTCGAGCGAATAAAATACCGCGCCAAAGAACACCAGCGGTCGCAGCAGGAACTGGTTCATCATCGTCAGATCGTCGAACTCGTCGGCGAGTAGGCCGCCGACAATGCCCAGACTCGCAAACAACAGCGTGATAACGAGCAGGAAGGCGATCAGGTACAGCGGCTCTTCGATCGGCACCGGCTGGTAGAGCCAGCTAATGATGCCAACGCCGAGGCCCGCAATGAGCGTGCCGACCAACACGCCCCGCAGCGCCGACGAGAGCAGATACGCCCAGACCATCTGCGTGTACGACAGCGGCGAGGTCAGCGTTTCGTCGATGTACTCGTTCCAGCGGCCATGAAAAATCGAGAACGAGGCGTTCTCGAAGGCGTTCGAAACCGCGCCGAGAACGACGAGGCCGGGCAGAATGAACAGAATGTACGGCACGCCGATAATCTCGCCAACCCGTGCGCCGAGGACGACGCCGAACACTGAAAAGTACAGCACATTTGTGATGAATGGCGGAACGAACGTGTTTTTCGGCCGCCGAACGTACCGCAGTATTTCACGTTTGATCAGGGTGTACAGCCCGACTGGAACACCGAGAGCAACCGCTGCACGATCCGTGGCGGCGGCCACGCGGTTCGTGGCGGCGGCCACGCGGTTCGTGGCGGCAGTCATGCGTTCGACCACACTCATCGAGATCCTCCATCCGGTGCAACCCGCTGTTCGGCCCGATCACCGTCATCCGTTTTTCTCGCCTCACGACCGCTGTCTGCGCGTCCGTCGCTGTCGTGCTCGTCGTGCTCATCGGCATCAGTGTTGTGTCCAGAATGCGTCATCTCGACGAACACCTCTTCGAGCGACGTTCGCGCGATTTCGAGGTCGACGATTTCGAGGCCGACCCGGTCGAGTGCGCGGACGAGATCGGGTGCCACAAGGCCGCCCTTGCGGGCGGTCACGACCAGTTGGTGTCCATCGAGGGCGACCGATTCGACACGGTCGTCTCCCGCGAGCACATCCGGCGTCGTCGTCGGCGGATTTCGGAGTTCGACCGCGATCCGGTCGGCACCGCGACCTTTGAGTTCGGCGGGCGTTGCGACGGCCCGAACCTGTCCCGAATCGAGAATCGCAACCTCGTCACAGAGCCGTTCGGCCTCCTCGATGTAGTGGGTCGTCAGCAAAACCGTTGTTCCCTGCTCGTTGAGTTCGGTGACAAGTTCCCACAGATCACGGCGGAGTTGGACGTCGACACCGGCGCTCGGTTCGTCGAGAATAAGCAGATCGGGATCGGTGATGAGCGCTCTCGCAAGCAGGAATCGCCGCTTCATCCCGCCCGAGAGCCAGTCGAATCGGGTGTCGCGCTTGTCGTAGATGCCGACCTGTTTGAGCACCTCGTCGGCGCGGGCGCGCGCCTCGCTCGCGGGAATCCCGTGGTAGCCCGCCTTGTGTTCGAGCACCTCGCGAATGGGGAAAAACCGGTCGACGTTGAACTCCTGTGGGGCGAGGCCGATGGCGTCGCGGGCCGCTTGGTAGTCGGTTTCGACGTCGTGGCCGAACACGCGAGCGGTACCGCCCGACCGCCGAACGAGGCCGACGAGGATGTTGATAAACGTGGTTTTGCCCGCACCATTCGGCCCGAGCAGCCCGAAGAAACTCCCTTCGGGAACGGTGAGTGAGACGCCGTCGAGCGCGGTCACGTCGTCGTAGACTTTGGTGAGATTCTCGATTTCGAGCGCCGGTTCGGTCTGACTCATTCGGCGTCCTCCCGTGGGTCGCCGTCGCTTCGCTCGCCTGCATCGACCCGATCGCCAGCACCGGATCGCTTGCCAGCACCGGTCCACGTGCCGGCCCTCCCACCGCGCGCTGGCGGAACGGTTTTGCGGTCGTCGCGCAGTCGAGCCACGACGGCCGGGCGTATGAAAGCCGGCTGAATCGACGCAGACATATCGTGAATAACTGTTACGCGATTGGGCCGTAAGTAGTGTGTGATCCGCCGCTGAAAGGCAAGACAGTTATCGCCGCCGCCCAGTGAACGCATATGAGTGTTCTCGCCGAGGCGCGGGCCGTTATCGACGCCGGCGGTGTCTGCGACAGCTGTCTCGGCCGCGTCTTCGCCGACCGGAGTTTCGGGCTCACCAACGCCGAGCGTGGTCGGAGCCTCCGCATCGCGGTCGCGCTCGCTGACGACGAGCCGTTCGAGCCCGTTTCTCCCGACGAGTGTTGGGTCTGTGAGGGCTACTGCGGACGGTTCGATTCGCTGGCAGAGCGGGCGGTTGCGGCGCTTGACGCCCGTGGCTCCCCCGCATTCGACACCTACCAGGTCGGCACTCGCGTGCCGCCGCTCATCGAGGAAAACGACGAACTGCTCCGCGCTGACGCCGGTCTGGATGCTGACCGTGGCGAGTTGTTCAAATCGAATCTGAACCGCGAGGTCGGCAAACGCATCGGCCGAGTAACTGACACCGAGGTCGATTTCGAACGACCCGACGTGCAGTTCACGCTGGATCTCGAACGGGAGGCGGTCGACGTGAAACTGAACTCCGCGTTCGTCTACGGTCGGTACCGCAAACGCGAACGGGACATTCCACAGACAGAGTGGCCCTGCCGGGAGTGTCACGCCAGCGGCTACCAGGGCAACGTCGCCTGCGAGCACTGCGACGGAACAGGCTATCTCTACCCCGAAAGCGTCGAACAGCTCACAGCCCCGGTCGTCATGGACGTGATGGACGGCACCGAGGCGACGTTCCACGGCGCGGGACGCGAGGACGTTGACGCCCGCATGCTGGGTCGAGGCCGGCCGTTCGTCATCGAAATCGAAGAGCCGCACAACCGACGGATCGACACCGAGCGACTCGAAGCCGACATCAACGCGTTCGCCGAGGGGAAAGTCGAAGTCGAGCGGTTGCGACTGGCGCGACACGACATGGTTGAACGCGTCAAGGAACTCGACGCAACCAAAACCTACCGGGCGGCCGTCGCGTTCGACACCGACGTGCGCGACGCCGACCTCCAGGCGGCGATCGAAACGCTCGACGGCGCGACCGTCGAACAGTACACGCCCCAGCGCGTCGACCACCGCCGGGCGAATCTCACCCGGGTTCGCGAGGTGCTCTCGGCGAGCGCAACGCTCAAGCAGCCACGACACGCGACCGTCGAAATCACCGGCGAAGGAGGACTCTACATCAAGGAACTCATCTCCGGTGACGACGACCGAACCGAGCCGAGCCTCGCGGGCTTGCTCGGCGTCTCGGCAACCGTGACTGCGCTCGACGTGACCGACGTGACCGGTGTCGACGAACCCTTCGAGGACGAGACGTTCTTTCTCGAGTGATCATGGTTCGGTTTCAGGTCGGCGTCGACGAGGCGGGCAAGGGGCCGGTGTTGGGACCGATGGTCGCCGCGGCAGTTCGCGTTGACGACGGCGTCCGCAGTGACACTGACGTCCGCGGTGATGACGGCGGACACGCTGGCGACGACGCAGCGCTTCCCGACGGCCTCGCGGACTCGAAACGGCTCTCGGCCGACCGTCGCGAATCGTTGGCCGCACGGCTCCGGAAATCCGAGACGATCGAAACGGCCGTTGGCGTCGTCACGACCGACGAAATCGACGACCCCGAAACCGACATGAACCGGCTGACGGTGACCGCACAGGTTCGCGCGCTGGTCGGCGTTCTTCGCGCGGGCGACCGGGTCGTCGTCGACGCCGGCGATGTCTCCGAGTCGCGGTTTGCCCGCCGGATCGAAGACGGGCTCGTCGCTCGCGGCGTCACCCCCGCCGATGTCACCGCCGAACACGGCGCAGACGATCGGTTTCCGCTCGTTTCGGCGGCAAGCATCGTCGCCAAAGTCGAGCGCGACCGCCGTATTGCGCTGCTTGCCGACCAGTATACAGAGTACGGCCCACTCGGCAGCGGCTATCCGAGCGATCGGACGACGCGTGCATTTCTCGCCGAGTACGTCGCGACGACCGGTGAGTTGCCGGCGTGTGCCCGGCGCTCGTGGTCGACCTGTGCGGACGTGCTCGCCGCGTTCGAGCAGTCGTCGCTTGACTCGTTTTAGTAACATTTCTCGCCGCCTGCAAGCGCCCGTTAGCGGTCGGTCAGCAGGTGGCGCAGTATGTCACCGTACGCCGGCCGCGTGATCGCAACGCCGACGATGACGCCGAGAATCGTGAAGATGGCGAACCCGCGCAGGTCGCCCAGCGAGAGCACCGCCAGCGGTGACATGGCGATGATCGTCGTGCCGGCGGCAACCCCAATCACCCAGAACGCCTTTTTAAAGCGTGAGTCGAACACCTTCCGACTCGACACCTCGCCTTGGGACATCACCTCGTCGGCGATGATGATCAGGTCATCCACCCCCGTACCGATCACGGCAATAAAGCCGGCCAGCACCGCGAGATCCAGCGGATAACCCAGGTAGGCGGCAAAGCCGAGCAGGATCAACACCTCCGAGAAGGCGGTGAGAATCATCGGCAGCGCGACTTTCGGCTCGCGGTAGCGAACGAAGACGACGCCCGAAACCGTCAGCACCGACAGAATGCCGACGATCACCGCGTTCGTCCGGAAGTTCTCACCCTGGGCGGGCGAAATGAACGAGGTCGTTCCGCCCTCGATGTCGAGGTTCGCCGGGAGCGCACCCGCACGGAGATTGATCGATATCTGTTGGGCCTCCTCGAAGGACGTCGTCGTCAGGATGAAACTCGAATCTTGGGCCCACGAACCGCTCCGCATACTGTCGGCAAGGCCGGGATTCATGCCGAAGGCGTTGATGACTTCGCCGTCGACGACGAGCAACAGACACGAGTCGGTGTTTTCGGGGTCATCGAAGAACCGACACTGCGAGCCACCGGTCTGGGCCACATCGGTGTCGACAACGAGCGACTGGAAGTCCTCGGCGATGTTATCGTCCTGTCGGATCGTCACCGGTACGTGTGGGCCGGTTCCATCGCCACCCTGTTGGGCTCCGCTGATACTGTCGAAATCATCGCGCGTCAGCGCCGCCCGTTCGGTGACGTACTCGCCCTCGTCGTTCTGGTGGTAGATGTCGATGCGAACCTCACCGCGTTCTTCGAGCAACTGGAGGACGTCCTGTCGATCCTCCCCGGGCACCTCGACGAGAATAAAGAAGCCGGTTCCGTCGGTCACCTGTTGGACGCTCGCGCCCGACAGGCCCGCCTGATTGACCTTCCCTTCGATGACTTCGATTGCCTCATCACGCGTCGTCTGTGTGACGCCGTCGCGGACTCCGCCGTGGTCGTAGCCCGCTGCATCCATCGCGTCGGCGAACTGTGACTCGCCGATATCTGGGTTGACGACCTCGACGGTTCCGGGTTCGTCTTCAAACTCCTGTCTGGCGATTACGTCGGTTGTATCGGTGTCGGGTAACTCGTCGGCTATCGCCGCCGAGACGCTTCCTTGGCTGTCGCCACCGAAGTCGACATCCTCGGCTGTCATCCCGATGAGTGGCGCACGGATTCGCGTGCCGCCGGCGAGATCAAGGCCGTACTGGAGATTGGTGAGTCGCTCGCTGGCATCGGTCTGTGCCTCGCCGCCGGCTTCGGCCTGCGGGGCCATCGTTGGTGAAAACAACACGAACAACGAGAGCAGGACGATAACGACCAACACGGTTAGCCGCCAGTTGGATTTGAGCGTTCCAATCATCGTTTGATCCCCTCGTGGACGTACCATCGAAGTAAGCTCACGTTCAGCAGATAGGTGTTCATCAGATCCGTCATCAACCCGACGACGAGAATGATGCCGATTGCGGTCATGATCTGAATACCGAACAGGTATGCCGTCACTGTCATCACGGCCATCGCCGCCATCGAGGTGAGCGTCATCGTGACACCGGTTCGCATCGCACGGTGTGTCGACTCATAGAAATCACCCGAACGGCGCAAGATGCTATTGTTCAACAGAATGTCGCTGTCGACGCTGTAACCGATCAGCATCAACAACGCGGCGACCGTTCCGAGCGTGAGGTCGATCCCCAGCAGGTTCATCATCGCGAGCGGAATCATGATGTCCGAAAACGCCGAGGCGATAACCGCAACCGACGGCACGACCGTTCGGAACATCGCAAACACCAGCAGGCTCATGCCGGTGAAGGCGACCGCAATACCGCCGAGCGCAAGTAGTTGCGTGTTGGCTCCAAAGCTCGCAGAGACCTCCGAACTCGCCTGAATCGAGAATCCGGCCGCCTCTGCTTGGTTCTCCAACACGGTGAGTTGGGTTTCACCGTCGGCCGTCTCGACCGTGCCCTCGGTGAAGCTGATGATGTAGGTTCCGTCGGCGGCAACCTGTCGAACCGAGGCCGGCTCGGCCTCGAACGCGTCTTCGATCTGTTGTTCGGCATCGCCGCCGGGATCTTCGATCCGGATCTCCGAGCCACCGACGAACTCGAGTCCGAGATTCGCCGGCGAGCCCGTCACGACGTACCAGCCACCAATAATAAGAAGCGCAACCGCCAGCAACGCGAGTGGCACCACCACAAGCTGCCGGTTCGAGTACTGGGTGTAGTCGACCTCCGGTACCTCGAATTGCACCATACCGAGCGGTGAGATTCCCCGTCGAATAAGCCTTCTCATGTCACCGACACCACAGCGGCCGAGGCCGCGCTTTCTGCGCGCTCTACGGCCACGTATCAGCCGTGGGTCTCTCTACGGGAGGTACCGAACGCTGACGACGCCGGGCTCGGATCGAATTTCGACCCGGTTGACGCCGAGGCGCGCCGCCCGCGACAGCGTTGCTTCGCGGTCATCGAGTACGTCGCTCACGGCGTCGGCCGTGGCGTCCTCGGCGACGCTAATAACGTGGAGTTCGCCGATGCCGGCGCGCGGTTCGCGGGTGAGTTCGCCAACTGCCCCATCGGCGGCCAGCGACTGCTCGTGGGCCGTCGGTGGCTCCGCACTTTCGTCGATCGAGAGCGAGCGCCGCTCGTCGACCGCGACGAGTTGCCACGACAGTTCCAGCGGTGGATCGGGCGCGACCGTTCCCTCGACCGCGTCGTCGACGTCGACGCCGGGGTTGGTCGCGAGCGCGTGGACCTGCCCGTCGTGGACGTCTTTCAGAACTGCCGAGTCGTCGTCGGCGTGGGTCACGAGAAACGTGCTCTCTTTGTGCTCGCCATCGCTCTCGCCCTCGGCCGCGCGCTCGCCCGGTGGCGAAGCGTCGGGATCTATGTGATCGCTCATGGGTTGACGTAACCGTCGCACCCGTTTGGCCGTTTCGTCACGCATCCGTGACGACCGTCGCTACCGGCTCAGCAGATAGTGAATGCCGGCCATCACGCCACCGGCGAGCACGGGCGGGACGACCGCGCCGAGCTGTGGAATCGCGTACAACACGGCGACGATTGGGCCGGTCACTCCCGACGGCTCGGGCCGGGTGACCGTCTCGCCGTCGATGGTGAACGTCTCGGGAATCGAAATAATGGCGGCGACGTAGATGGACGCGAAAAACAGGACGCCCGTGAGCGCCATGATCGTGTCGTAGCGGGGGTGGTACGCCAACTTTCTGCGGTGTTTTCGCGCCACGAGCAGCGTCGGGGCGATAAGCGGCCCCGCGAGCAACAGGCCGACGACGACGAGAAACGTTCGCGACAGCGTGAGCGAGCCGCCGGGTGCCGAGGCGGTCTGGCCGATCCAGACGACAAGCGCGAGCGTGAACAACCCGCCAACGAACAACGCGGCGAGCGTGCCGACGACGACGTACAGCTTGAAAATCCGCGAGTCGCCGTGGCGAAAGGCGTATGGAAACGCACCGAAGACGCCGCGGTAGCTGTCTCCCATTGGCGGCTCTAGCGCGCCCGGCGGATTAACTCTCACGGGATCGGTTCGCGCGTCGTCCGCTGACGGACGACGTGGCCGGTTCGCTTAGCGATCCGTGTCGACACCGACTGCCCGAACCGGTGCGCCGTCGCCGCCGAGCGCCAGCGGGTAGGCCCGCAGTTCGAACCTGTCGCCGACGCCGGCGAGGTTAGTCAGGTTCTCGACGACGAGACAGTCCGAACCGAGCAGCGCGTGGTGGGCGGCCAGCGGGTCGTCGCCGGTCTCGGCGATGTTGTCAGCGGTGGCTTCGTCGATGTCAGCGGTGTCGTCAGCGGTGGCTTCGCCGGTGTCGTCATTGGCGTCGCCGGCGGCAGTTGGACTCGGTGTCGGATCGGGACTGAACGCGTCGAGGCCGACGGCCAGTCCGCGGTCGGCGAGCGCAGCGGCCGTCTCGGGAGCCACGAACGGATGGTCGGCGTAGCGGTCGGTTTTCCAGTGGATGTCCCAGCCGGTCCACAACACGACCATGTCGCTGTCGGCGGTCGCGTCGCGCGGCAGCCGATCGGGGGTGATCGGCTCTCTCGCGTCGAGGTCGCGACAGTCGACACGAACGCACTCGAAGACGAACCGGTCGAGCGG
Organism: uncultured Haloferacaceae archaeon; assembly: GCA_964457485.1. Taxonomy (GTDB): domain Archaea; phylum Halobacteriota; class Halobacteria; order Halobacteriales; family Haloferacaceae; genus PL-Br10-E2g29. Next base: position 12,801 of record CAYWFO010000039.1, read on the forward strand.
GTAGTCGCCGAGCGAGTTCCCGCCGCGTTCGGTGTGCAGCGGGGCGTCGATGTGCGTACCGGTGTGGCTCGAAAGAGAGAGCGTTTCGGCGCGGTAGCCGTCGTGCGCGTGGGTCGCGTGGGCGACGCGTTTCACGGCCTGATCGCCCGGATACACCGACATATCGGGCTCGATTCGGTGGCTGAGGTCGACGAATGCTGGCATACTCGCGGTGACGCGGTCGATACGGGTATCGCTGGTGGTGTCTCGGCGGCACACCGCGACGCGACTGCAACCGGCGCGCAGCCGACAACAACGATTTTACCCCCTCCGTCCGCGCGTATGGGCATGTATCTCGACATTGGCAACGCGCTCGGTACGAGTCCCGGCCTGACCGAACAGACGCTCGACCGCCTCGACGAGCGTGTCGCCATCGCGCACGAGCGGATCGAACAGGGCCGCGAGGCCAACGAGCACGGCTACGCCGCGCTCAACCTGCCCGAAACGGTCGATACCGACGAGATACGCGAGACGGTCGCGCCGTTCGGCACGCCCGAGGCGGTGCTGACCGTCGGCATCGGCGGCAGCGCGCTCGGGGCGGCCACCATCGGCGCGGCACTGAGCGACCAGACCGATGTCGAGGCGTTCTTTCTCGACAACGTCGACCCCGAAGACACCGCGGCACTGCTCAACTCACTGTCGCTCGACAACACCGTCGTCAACGTCGTCTCGCGGTCGGGAACGACCGCTGAAACGCTTGCGAACTTCCTGGTCGTCCGCGAGGCGATGACCGACGCGGGCGTCGACTGGACCG
>CAYWFO010000040.1:0-13487 GCA_964457485.1 uncultured Haloferacaceae archaeon
CGACGAAAACCTCCGGATGGGCGGCGTTGCCCGCGAGGACGACCGACTCGGCGAGGTCATCGACGGCCTCTACGAGCAGTTCCCGCTGCTCGACGAAAAACGGTCGGCGAAGGCCCGGATGCTTTCGGGTGGGCAGCGGCAGATTCTCGCCTTTGCCCGCGCGCTCGTCATGGAGCCCGATCTGCTGTTGATCGACGAGCCGTCGGCCGGGTTGGCCCCGAACACCGCTGACGACGTGTTCGCGGACGTCCAGACGGTCAACGAAACGGGGACTGCGATCTTGATGGTCGAACAGAATGCGATCAAAGGACTCAACATCTCCGACCGAGGCTACGTCCTCGACCAGGGAACGGTCGCCTTCGACGACGACGCCGACGGCCTGCTGGACAACCCCGAGGTCTCGAAGCTGTATCTCGGCGGCTGATCGTTCCTTTTTTCGAGTTCGTACTGAGCGCAATGAACCATCGATCAGGGTGGTGATGTGGTCACCAGTCGTTGTGCAAGACGGAACATGTGAGTTTCGCACGAGGGATAGATTCGGTTGCTATCGCCGAAGAGCACAAACAGTGAAAGTACCCGTATCCCATGAGACGGTATGAACATTCTTCTCACCGGTGCGGCTGGCGGTATCGGCGGGCAACTCGCCAGACGGCTCAACGAGACGCACGAGGTCGTTGCCGTCGACCGTGATACCGACGCGCTTGCGCGGCTTCCCGACGGGATCGAGACCTGCAGCATCGATCTCGCCGACGAACAGGTGGTACGGGAAGCGTTGTCGGAGATGCAGATAGAAACGTTCGTGTCTGCAGTCGGCGGGTACGAACTCGCGGCCATCGAGGATTGCCAGCCGACGTCGTTTGAACAACATCTCACGACGAATCTCACCGCAGTCCATACACCGATTCACGCGGTGTTGCCGACGATCAGGGAGAATTCGGGCAGAATCGTCGTGGTCGGCTCGGTGGTCGGTAGCGTCTCGCTCCCGTATCACGGCGCATACAGCGCGTCGAAAGCGGGACTGGCCGGCTACGTCGACTGCCTTCGCAGGGAGCTCGCACCGCGAGGCGTCGACGTCTCGCTGATCGAGCCCGGACCGGTCCGGACAGGACTCAACGAGCGTGCTGTTGACTCACTCAAAACGTTCTCCGACAGTGCGTACTCCGAGCAGTATGGCCACTTCAGTTCGTACAGTCCGACATCCACTGATATCGACACCGTTGTTGAGCGGATCATCACGGCGATCGAAAGCGACCGCCCCCGGGCCCGATACCGCGTTGGTCGGCGTGCCCGCTGGCTGCCCCGGCTTCAGTTGGTGGTCCCGACTCGATTGTTCGACCGAATCGTCCGCTCGGGACTTCCCGGTGGCCTGCTGTACGAACTGATCGACCGCTGAGTACAGCGCAGTTCGGGGGACAACACACCGTTCTGCGTCAGGAGAGTGCGAACGGAATGCACCCAGTACAGTGCTACACAGATGCGCTATTGTCAGCACGACACCGCCGATCGAACCCCAAACACCGTACTGTCTCACGGCCTTCGGTACGAGCCCTTCAGCCAACACCTGACTGTCGCTCCCGGCGAACCGTCGTCACGTAGATGCCCGCGAGAACAACACAGCCACCGACGACGGTGATCACGTCCGGCACTTCCGCGAGCAAGACGAGCGCGAGAATCGTCGAGCCGACGGGTTCGCCGAGCCACGCGACGCTGACGACGACCGATTCGAGGTGTTTCAGCACCCAGTTGATGACCGTGTGGCCGAGAATACCCGGACCGACCGCCATTGCGAAAAACAGAGCCCACTCGCGCGGCGGATACGCCAGGTAGCTGTGGCCCTGGATGCCAACGAGCAGCGCAAGCGTGAGCGCACACGCGGCGTAGACGACCGTGACGTAGGGAAAAAGCGAGACACGCTGGCGGATTGACCGACCCGCGAGCACGTAGCCCGCAACCGTAACCGCACCCAGCAGCGCCAGTGTGTTGCCGTAGGCGGTCGCATCCGAGACCGGGGCCTCACCCGCACCGCCGAACGACATGGCGACGCCGCCGACGATGGCAACGAGCAGGCCGATGACCGTGACTCGATTGAGCCGCTCGCCGAGCAACAGGGCCGCGCCGAGGGCGACAAAGATGGGCTGGCTCTGGACAATCGTGACGCTGGCGGCGACGCTCGTGTGGTTGAGGCTCTCGAACCACGCCGCAAAGTGGACCGCGAGCGCGACGCCGGCGACGAGCGCGAATCCGAGGTCGCGTGCCGAAAGTCGGGCGAACTCCTTGCGGTGTCGAAATAGCGCGATTGGTGCAACCAAGAGCGTCGTAAAGACGACCCGGTAAAGCGCCGCAACCGAACTGGGAGCGACGCTCCACCTGATCAGAATCGCACTCGTGCTGGCGGCGAAAACGGCGAAGCCCAGCGCCGCCAACGGCGTCACTTCGGTGTCGAACCGGTGGTACACGGTTGGTGGTGAGTGGGGAGGATAAAACCCGTTCGGAAACCGGCAGTTGTGCAGCCGACGGCACCGCCACCGCAGGGTTCTGGCCGCAGCACTTCCGAACCCTCCCATGGAAGGGAGTTGTTATTCGACTGCCGCTCGCAACAAGCAAGTATGGATCAGTTTAGTCACTACATCGATGGCGAGTGGGTCGCCGGCGACGAGACGTTCGAAAGCACGAATCCCGCAACGGGCGAACTGATTGGCGAGTTCCCGCGCGGCGGCGAGAGAGAGGTTTCCCGCGCGGTCGACGCCGCCGAAGACGCGTTCGACGAGTGGCGGGCGTTGTCGTATCCCGACCGTGCTGAGTACCTCTGGGATGTCTACCGGGCGCTGACCGATCGGACCGACGAACTCGGCGAACTCGTCACCCGTGAGTGCGGCAAGCAGATCAACGAGGGGCGTGCGGATATCGTCGAAGCCGCCCACATGGTCGAGTGGGCCGCCGGCAACGGACGGCACCCCCACGGCGACGTGGTTCCCTCCGAAATCGGCTCGAAAGACGCCTACATGCGCCGGAAACCCCGCGGCGTCGTTGGCTGTATCACGCCGTGGAACTTCCCTATCGCCATTCCCTTCTGGCATATGGCTGTCGCGCTCGTCGAGGGCAACACGGTCGTCTGGAAGCCCGCCGAACAGACGCCGCGGTGTGCCCACGCAATCGCCGAACTCATGACCGACGCGGGAATTCCCGACGGCGTCTTCAACATGATTCAGGGCTACGGCGATGCCGGCGCGGCCATCGTCGACAACGACACCATCGACACCGTGTTGTTCACCGGCAGCGCCGAAGTCGGCCAGTCGATTGCCGACACCGTCGGCGGCACGCCCGGCAAGATCGCGGCCTGCGAGATGGGCGGCAAGAATGCGGTACTTATTACCGACGAGGCCGACCTTGACCTCGCCGTACCGGCAGCCGTGCTGTCGGCGTTCAAAACAACGGGACAGCGCTGTGTCTCGGCCGAACGGCTCATCGTCCACACGGACCACTACGGCGAGTTCAAACCGCGGTTTGTCGCTGCCGCCGAGCGGGTTGCCGTCGGCGACCCACTCGACGAGGAGACGTTCATGGGGCCGCTCATCGAGGCCGAACACAAAGACCGCGTGCTCGCGGGCAACCAGCGCGCCCGCGACGAGGGTGTGACGGTTCTCGTCGACCGCGAGGAACTCTCTGCCGACGAGATTCCTGACGGTCACAGTGAGGGCCACTGGACCGGGCCGTTCGTCTACGGGGTCGAGTACGACGACTCGCTCGAATGCATCCGCGAGGAGGTCTTCGGCCCGCACGTCGCGCTCATCGAGTACGAGGGCGGAATCGAACGCGGGGTCGAACTCCAGAACGCGACGCCCTACGGGCTGGCCGGCTCGATTATTTCGGAGGACTACCGCCAGATCAACTACTACCGCGACCACGCCGAACTCGGATTAGCCTACGGCAACCTGCCGTGTATCGGCGCGGAGGTTCAGTTACCCTTTGGCGGCGTCAAGAAATCGGGCAACGGCTACCCGTCGGCGCGCGAGGTCATCGAGGCCGTCACCGAACGGGTCGCCTGGACGCTCAACAACAGTCCCGACATCGAACTCGCCCAAGGGCTGTCTGCCGATGTCAAAACCGACGACTGAACCGGTACTGTCGGCTGCGGAATCCGGCCTTTTGCTTCGCTTACGACGGCTTCGCCGTCGATTCCCAGTCGCGCGAGACCGGTGTCTGGCTCGCATTGATCGTGTCCAACAGCCACTCGCGGGCGTCGTCGAGCGCCTCTTCGTCGGTGCCAACGAGTCGCAACCGGTTGTGGTCGGCCTCACGGTCGGGATAACAGCCAACCGTGACCCCGAACCGATCCATGGCGCGCTCCAGTTCGGGGACGATGTTGGCCTCGGGTTCGACCGTGTACAGCAGCACGGCCCGTTGATCGCCCGCGAACTCGTCTGCGACTGTCGAGAACATTGACCGAAGCTCCGAGGGAATCCCTGGCAACACGTAGACGCCATCGAGTTCACAGCCCGGTGCGAGACCCGTTTCGTTCAGTAGCGGACGGCTTCCCGCCGGCAGGGCGGCCTCCGCGTCGACGTCGACACCGAGGTCGCGGTCGGGAATCCGCTCGGCCACCACGGCCAGTCGGGCTTCAACCGCCTCGCGCGTGCGAGCGGTGGCGGTCATCGCTCGGCCGAATGCGTCGGCAACGGCCTCCATCGTCACGTCGTCCGGCGTCCCGCCGATGCCGCCGGTGACGAGAACGCGGTCGAACTGTGCGTGATAGTCGGTGACGACCCCGGCAATCGTCTCGGGGTCGTCGGGAACCGAGAGAATGCGCGCGACGCGAACCCCCCGCTCGGCGAGTTGGGCGGCCAGCCAGTTGGCGTTCGTGTTGACCGTCTCCCCCGAGAGGAGTTCGTCACCGACGGTGATGATTGCGACCGACAGCGAATCGTGAGCGGTGGTGGTCGTGTCGGGGCTGTCTGTCACGTTACTCACTCGTACCCGAACCGGGTTTTGGCAGCGGAATTCCGAGTGCGCCGGCAACGACGTAGCCGAAGACGGCACTCGCACCGGCGATAAAGAGGCTCCCGAAGACGACGAGCAACGCCGAAATCGGATCCGAAAGCACGACGTTTTCGATGAAAATCTGTGGCATCAACACGAGATCGCCCAAGAGGCGGACAACGAAGTCGAAAATCGCGATCATACCACCACGTTGGGCCCCGGTGTATTTGTGTGTTCAGATGTCGAGCGCCGTACGGAAGCCCAGATCGCGACCTCGGCGCCGACCGAGGAGGGGCATCCGCCGATCCGAACTGCTTTCACGTGAGCGGCACCAAGACCTGCCAATGAGTACGCTGCTTTGGGTTCTCGCCGGAATCCTCGCGTATACCCTCGCGGCAGTCATCCTGGATCGGAGAGGCCTTCTGCCCGAATCATTCAGCGTGACCGGGCCGATGTTAACGATCCGAACCGGGCGTGGCCGGGACTTTCTCGACTGGCTCTCGGGGCCGAAACGGTTCTGGCGGGCGCTCGGCAACGTCGGCGTCGGCGTCGCACTCGTGATCATGGTCGGTGCGTTTTTGCTCCTTATCATCCAGAGTTTCTCGATTCTCCAGTCGCCACCGACCGAGAACGTCCTCCAGAACCCACAGAACGTGTTGGTCATTCCGGGCGTCAACGAGTTCCTTCCGCTGTCGGTCGCGCCCGAAATCATCATCGGCCTGCTAATCGGGCTCGTCGTCCACGAGGGAGGCCACGGACTTTTCTGCCGTGTCGAGGACATCGAAATCAAATCCATGGGCGTGGCGTTGTTCGCCTTGCTTCCCATCGGCGCGTTCGTCGAACCCGACGAGGAGAGCGCCCGTGCGGCCCGCCGCGGCCCGCGAACCCGAATGTATGCCGCCGGCGTCATGAACAACCTCATCGTGACGGTCATCGTGTTCGCCCTGCTGTTCGGTCCGGTCGGCGGCGCGATCGCGGTCGCGCCGGGTGCGGCCGTCGGCGGCGTTTTTCCCGGCGGTGCAGCCGAGGCAGCCGGCATCGATCAAGGCGACCGCATCGTCGCCATCGATGGCCAGCCGGTTGACTCCGATGAACAGCTCATGACGGCACTAGGCGAGACCGAAGCCAACGAACTAACGATCACTCTCGCTGACGACCGCGAAGTTACGGTTGAGCGGTCGGCGCTCATCACCGCCGTCGTCGCCGACTCGCCGTTTGCGACCGATGATCCCGATGACGAGAGTGGAATCTTCTTCGACGAGGAGACGGTCAAAACAATCACCGCCGTCGGCGACACGCCGGTTCGAACCGAGAGCGACATTCGCGCGGCCGCCGAAGACGACCCGGTCGTCGAACTGACCGTCGAAAACGACGACACCGGCGAGGAGACGACGGTGGAGGGGCCGTTTGGCGTGTTTGCGACCGTCAGCCCCGACAGTGGGCTGTCTGCCGCCGGTGCACCCGCCGGCGAGCGGATCGTCATCACAGAAATCGACGGCGAGCGGATTGTCACCTTCAATGACCTCGAAACCGTGCTGGCCGACCGTTCGCCCGGCGAGGAGCTCTCTGTCGTTGGGTACATCGACGGTACCGAGGAGCGCTACACGGTCGAACTCCAACCACACCCCGATGGGAACGACGACGTCTTGATCGGCATTGCCGGCGCGACTGGCATGAGCGGGATCAGTGTCAACAGCGTTGGCGTCATGGCCTACCCCGCCGATCACTTCCTCTCGATTCTGAGCGGTGAGATGGGCGATGGAATGGCTGCGGTGTTGCTGTTTCTCATTATCCTGCCGTTTATTTCGGTGATCGATCCCTCGAGCAACTTCAACTTCGCCGGGTTCGTCGAGTCGAACGCCGCTTTCTACGAGGTCGTCGGCCCGCTTGCGGCACTCGGTGACGGAACGGTGTTTCTCATTGCAAACGTCCTCTTTTGGACCGGCTGGATCAATTTCAACCTCGCGTTGTTCAACTGTATTCCGGCGTTCCCGCTCGATGGAGGCCACATTCTCCGCACGTCGACGGAGGCCATTATTTCGCGGCTTCCGATCGATGATAAGCCGACCGCAGCGCGAACCGTCACGACGAGCGTTGGGTTGATCATGCTGGTGAGTCTCATCTTGATGGTGTTCGGCCCACAACTGTTGAACTGAGTCGGCCGCGACGCACTCGCAGGAAGGCTGGTGAAAGAACCGTTCCGAGATGGGGTACTGACAGTTCGGCGTTTCGACCAGAGCGAAGCCGCAGCGGACTCCACAACCCTTAGGCCGTCGGTCACCTAGCGCGCAGTATGGACACCCTGTTCGATCGGGCGGTCGCCGGCGAGCAACTGGAGCGCCCGCCGGTGTGGATGATGCGGCAGGCCGGCCGGTACCTCCCCGAGTACCGCGAGATCCGAAACGAGATCTCGTTTCTCGAGGCGATCTCGACGCCCGAAACCGCCACCGAAATCTCCCTGCAGCCCTTCGAGCGGTTCCAGCCCGACGGCGTCGTGATGTACTCGGACATTCTGACCGTCCTCGAACCGCTCGGCTTTCGGTACCACCTCGAATCCGGCGTCGGCCCGGTCGTCGAAAATGCGGTTCAGTCGCCCGAGGACACCCACCGCGAGCGCGGCGACGTGCGCGACGAACTGTGGTACGTCGGCGAACTCATCGAGCGACTCGATGGCGAACTGCCCGACGAAACCGCGGTTCTCGGTTTCGCTGGCGGGCCGTTTACGCTCTCGGCGTACGTCTGTGAGGGACGCCCCTCGCGGTCGTTCATCTCGGTTCGTCGCCTTCGCGCGGAACATCCTGCCGCCTTCGAACAGCTGCTCGACGCCTTTACCGACGTGCTCGTCGAATACGTCGAGTTTCAGGTCGACGCCGGGGCCGACGTGATCCAACTGTTCGACACCTACGCCGGCTTGTTGTCGCCGGCGGACTACCGCGAGTTCATGCTCCCGCGACACCGCGAAATCCTCGAAGCCGTCGACGTGCCGACGATCATTTTCGCGCGAAACATGGGCGCGAATCTCGGATTGTTGTCCGACAGCGGGGCCGACGTGGTCTCACTGGATTGGACGGTCGACATCGCCGCCGCGCGCGAGCAACTCGGCGACGACGTCGCCGTCCAGGGCAACCTCGACCCCGCGCTGTTGTACGGCGAGCCAGAGACGGTTCGCCAGCGAACCCGAGCAGTCATCGAGGCCGCGGGCGACAGCGGACATATTCTCAATCTCGGCCACGGCGTCGACCGAAACACGCCGGTCGAAAACGTCGCGGCCTTTTTTGAGGCGGCAAAAAATCCGGCGCTCGTCGACTGAGACGTGACGGCCGTCACCGACCGCGTGAGTCGGCTCGGCGTGTCATGCTGGGGTGCTCAGTCAGCCGGCTCCGTTGGTTCCGACGACGCCGGCGACTCCAGCGACTCGGTTGACTCAGGCGGCAGGCCGGCGTTGAAACAGTAGGTTCCCGCTTTGTTCCGGCACTGACACGGCCGAAGCTGATAGTACGACGGCGCAAAGCCCGAGAGAAACGGCTCGGCGACATCGGCCAACAGGTCGGGAAAGCGCTCATCGTCGTGGGGAACAGGCACGCGGTGGAGGTCAAGACCGACTGCGGCGGCGTCCTCGTCCAAGTCGATATCGAGTTCGACCAGCGTCTCGCTTTGTTCGTGCATGAAACTCATCGGCTCGACGACGACCCGTTCGGCCTCGGCTTCAAGCGACTCGACGACATCCTCGGTCTCGGGTTCGGTCCACTCGATTCCACGGTTGGCGTGGTTCTGATAGCCGATCTGGTAGCTGTCGAGTCCGATCATGCCGGCGACCGCGTCGGCGTGTTCCTCGACGTACTGGTCGTAGCGGCTTCCCTCGGCGAGATACTTCGTTGGGGTGCCGTGCGCCGAGAACACGAACGCGGTGTCCGGGTCGTCGAGGTCGATGTCCTCGCGTGCGACGAACGAGCGAATGGAGTCGGCGCGGATCCGGTTGTACACCGGCACGCGGTGCCAGCCGGTGATTCCGGTGAACTCGGGGTCGAATCCGGCATGTTCGTCGATGGCGGTTTCGAGCGAGTCGAGTGCCGAGACCGTTGTCGAGGGGCCACAGAGCGGATAGATCGGAACCGCGATCACGCGCTCGATTTCGTCGGCAGCGAGCGTCTCGGGCAGGTTCGCGATCAGTGGCTCCATGAACTGCATCGCGTGGTAGATTTCGACCTCGTGGCCGCGGGCCGCAAGCGTTTCTTTCAGTGCCTCGGCCTGCTCGGCGGCTTGCGCTTGGAGCGGCGAGCCGCCGATTTCGTTGTACTCCTCGAGCAGACTGGGCAGTCTGCGGCCGGCCAACTCGCGCGAGCGCTCCCAGGCTTCCTCGTCGGTTTCGGCGTTTTCGAGCGACGCGTTGTCATAAAAAATCCGCGCGAGATACTCGTGGACGACCTCGCGGTCGGGCGTTGCAGGCTCACCGAAGTTCAACAGCACAATCGCGGTTTCCATACGAGCAGTTGGCTCTTGTCCGGTAAATGCACTTCGCCTTCCGCGGTTCGTCGGTTGTTGCAGAACCGATAAACTACGCATCATCGGTGATCCGCGTTGCCAACCGGGTTGCGTTCCGGATGCGACCCGGAATCCCCGGCCGCCCGACGAAGTTCGAACAGAACTGTATGCCGTCAGGTGGTGAGAGTTCGTTGAGCGCGGTCCACGAGCGGTCGTACGCCGGCATGCCCGGATTCCAGCGGTGGACGCCGATCGCCGTTGCCGGCGCCCCCGTCAGTGTTTCGAAGGCGTCGGCGGCGAGTCGACCGAGGTCGTCATCGCTGCGCGAGTTCATTTCGGGATCGCTGTTCGCGTCGACGTAACAGGTGAACAGCCCGTCGCGACCCAGAAAACTCGCGTTCCATGTCGAGCCGCTGATCGGAAGCTCACCGCCCGGCGGAACGAGCGCACCGATTCCTTCGCCGGTGAACTCGCTATCGAGAAACACCATCGAGATCGGATTGTAAGCGAACCGGTCGAGCGTGTCGGCAAGATCGGCGTCGACATCGCCTAGCAGCCGCGCAGCCGTCGGGGCCGGCGTCGTCACAATGACCTCGTCGACCCGCGTCGAACGCTCGGCGGTTATGAGCCGGTAGCCACCGTCGTCGGTAACGATGCGTTCGACGGGCGTGTCGAGGGCGATTCGATCCGCATGCGTCTCGTAGAGCGCGGTCGTCAGTGTACCCAGTCCGTCGTCAAACGAACAGATCGGTGGCGTTTCACGGCCCGAAAGAAGTCGTCGGAGCAACCAGACGACCAGACTTCGGCCGACACCAGCACGCTCGAGCGCCCGACCCAGCGAGTACTCGAAAAGCATCTCACGGGGGTCAGTGCCGTACAGTCCGCTGTACAACGGCCCGATGTACCGTCGAGCGGCTTGCGAGCCGAAGCGCCGAACGAGGTAGTCATCGACCGTCTCGCCCGGGCGGTCGGGGCGGGTCAGCGGCTCGGCGAGCATGCGGAGTTTGCCGAGCGGACTCAACAGATCGGTCGAGAGCGCCTCGCGAACCGACAGCGGAACAACGCGGAGTCGATCGCCGTGGTACATGTACAACGGCTGGTCAGCGTCGACGACGCGAAGCTGTTCGCGGAGGCCGAGGTCATCGACCAGCGACTCGATCGGCTCGCTGAGTCGAAGCCGCTGGGGACCGAGTTCGACGACGCGACCGTCAATTCGCCGGCTGCGGATGATCCCGCCTGGCTCGTCGCGGGCCTCGAAGGCGACGACATCCACGTCGCGTTCCGCGAGCGCCCGAACGATCATCAGTCCGGAGATACCCGCGCCGACGACGCCGACACGCATCGTCAGCGCCTCCCCCAGACGACACCGCGTCGAACGCTCTGCGGACGCGTTGTCGACGCGGCGGTTCTGTGGCGATTCATCTCTGGTCGAACTCGGGTCGCCCGTCGAATAACGGTTCCGTGTTTGGGGTTTCGACACCGCGTTCGGCCGGCTTCTTCTCGACAGAGCCGTCCAGCGGTTGCGCCGCGTCGACCGCCGGTCACACCGAGTCGACCGGCTCGAACTCGTGGCGCACGACGACGGTTTCGTCGTCCCACTCGGTGTTGTGCGTGCGTTCGATTCGTTTTTTGTAGGCCGCGAGGGTCGGCGAGCCCTCAGCGCGCGCGTCGGCGTCAGTGAGTGCGCCGAGCGGTTCGGCTTCGACCGTCGTCACCTCGAACGTCACACCCTCGATGTCGAACGTGTCACCCGTGTCGGCGTGGCGATCCCCGCGGTGCAGTTGGGTAACGTCGCCGTCGAGAACCGACTGTCTGATCGGTTCGGCCGGAAGCAGGTCGGCAGCATCGATTCGTGCCATACCGCTGGTATCGGTTGCAGCCATTTAGTGCCATCTCTCGCGCCGTGTTGACACGCAAGCCACAAATCAGCGGAGACCCAAAACCCGGTATGGTTGATGCACCCCAAACTGACGAAGGGTGGTACTCGTTGCACGACTTTCGAACGATCGACTGGGACGCGTGGCGGAACGCACCGGAAGCCAGACGCGAACGAGCGATCCGCGAGGGCCGAGAGTATCTCGCAGCCCACGAGTCGCTCGCGGACGTCGAAAGCGAGGGCGCGTCGGCAGTGTTCTCGGTGCTCGGCGACAAGGCCGACCTGCTCATCGTCCACTTTCGGCCCTCGCTCGATACGCTTTCGCGCGCCGAGCGCCAGTTCGAGCGCACCGAACTGGCAGGGTTCACCGACCGGCCGACCAGCTATGTCTCGGTGACCGAAGTCTCGGGATACGTTTCGGATGACTACTTCGAAGGCGACATCGAGGACGTCAACGCAGGGTTACGAAACTACATCGAAGGAAAGCTCAAGCCCGACATTCCCGACGACGAGTACGTCTGTTTTTACCCGATGAGCAAGCGCCGCGGCGAGACACACAACTGGTACACGCTGTCGCACGACGAGCGCGCCGAACTGATGAGCGGCCACGGCCGAACCGGCAAATCGTACGCCGGCAAAATCAAGCAGGTCATCGCCTCCTCGCTCGGCTTCGACGACCACGAGTGGGGCGTGACGTTGTTTTCTGACGATCCGATCGACATCAAGGATGTCGTCTACGAAATGCGGTTCGATGAGGCGACCTCGAAGTACGGCGAGTTCGGATCGTTCTACATCGGTCGCCGGTTCCCACCGACCGATCTCGGCGCGTATCTCAACGGCGAGACGGTGCCGACCGGCGACGAGTCGGCCGGCCAGCACGGCCAGCACGAGCACGGAAGCGAGGACGGTGCGCATGGACATGGCCATGGAGACGATGGCGACGCACACCACCATGGCGGAGATGGCGGCAGCCACAACCATGATAACGGCGACTCAGGCCACAGCGACGGCGATCACCACCACGACGACGGCGACACCGACACGGTCGACGAGGACTCGATCCGCGGCGAACTCGCCGATCTCGACATCTACGCCGGCAAGCCACACGGCGAGGACGTGTACGCCACCGTGCTGTACTCCGAGGCCGACGAGGAGGATCTGTTCGAGGAGGTCGACGGCCTCCGCAAAAACTTCGACCACTACGACTCACACGTCAAAACTGCAGTCTATGGCGCGAACGAGCGCGTCCGAACCGCAGTCGTCTCCATCTGGCAAACCGCCAGCGCCGCCGAAACGGCCGCCGGCTTTCTTTCGGAGCTGCCGGGAATCGTCGAGCGCGCCGGCGAGGAATCGGGCTTCGGCACGATGGGAATGTTCTATACGGTCAAACCCGACTCACGGCAGGACTTCGTCGAGAAGTTCGCCACCGTTGGCGGCGTGCTCGACGAGACCGACGGCCACATGGAAACCGACCTGATGATCAACGTCGAAAACGAGAACGACATGTTCATCGCCAGCCAGTGGCGCTCGAAGGAGGACGCCATGGGCTTTTTCCGCTCGGACGCCTTCCGCAACACCGTCCAGTGGGGCCGTGACGTGCTCGCTGACCGCCCACGCCACGTCTTTTTGGCCTAACCCTCGCATGTCTCCAACAACCTGGCACCGACAAGACTGGCTGCTCGTGCTCGAAGCACTCGCCAGTGGAACCCATCCCGATGACGAGTCGACAGCGGCGACGCGTCGTCGCCGGCTGATCGAGTTCATTTGTCAGGCCTACGGCATTGATGCAACGGCGTACGTGTTCGAAATCGATGACGACTGGAGCGACGACCGCGCAGCGGAAGCGAGACGGAGCGGGACAACGGCGACCGAACTGGAGCCCGCGATCGTGTCCCGACTCGGGGACGACGACTGGCAGCAGGTCGCTGACACCCTCGCCGTGTTTGCAGACCGCGATACCGAAACAACCCGAACCGAGCGAGCGGCGACATTGGTCGAGTCGGTTGTCGAGTCGGAGACATCGGTGTCGCTGCCGGATCAGTGAACCGCCTCGGGGTCAGCCCCGAGGCACTCGGCTTGAACCGCCTGTAGATCGATGCCGACACACGACAGCTGATACGGACACCAGCCGCCCACGACGAACCCGTCGATT
>CAYWFO010000041.1:0-12967 GCA_964457485.1 uncultured Haloferacaceae archaeon
GCGCTGTGCATCTTGCACGTCAACTGTTACCACTATGGTTAAATTGATACTTGTAGTACCAGAGCACTTTTGCGAACCCACGCCGTCGATCACGCAGTCCAACCCAACCATTAGTACCTCGGGCTTGAAGACATAACTATGCAGACGCTGCTGCTTGACAGCGACGACGTGCGGGCGAACGCGCCGATGGCGGCACTCATCAACGCCGTCGAAGCCGCCTTCGGGGCCTACGAACGCGGCACCGCCCGGATGCCGCCGAAATCTTACATCGACCTCCCGCAGTACAACGGCGACTTCCGGGCGATGCCAGCGTACCTGTCGGTCGACGACGCGGGCGAGTCGTGGGACGCCGCGGGAATCAAGTGGGTCAACTCCCATCCACGCAATCCGGAGGCGCACGACCTCCCGACGGTCATGGGAACGATGATCTACTCGGATCCCGAAACGGCCTTTCCGTTGGCAATCATGGATGGTACCGCGCTGACGACTCGACGCACCGGCGCTGCCGCCGCCGTCGCGACCGACTATCTCGCCCGCCCGGACGCCCGGTCGCTGGGGCTCATCGGCGCGGGCGTTCAATCGTACGCCCAACTCGACGCGATTTCGGCCGTTCGTCCGATCGAACGCGTTGTCATCGCCGATCGCAACCCCGAGCGCGTCGACGCGTTCATTACGCACTTTGCGGATCGCTTTGACCTCCGCGACGGCGAGATCAGCGAGGCCGCCGCGTGCGACGTGCTCTCGACGGCCACGCCGGTCGAGTCACCGATCGTCGACCGCGACGACGTGGGAGACCGAACCCATATCAACGCGATCGGCGCGGATGCGGCGGGCAAACACGAACTGCACGACGAGATTCTTCTCGACGCGAAACTCGTGATCGACGACTACGAACAGACCACCCATTCGGGCGAAATCAACGTTCCCTACCGCGATGGACGACTCACAGACGGCGATATCGACGCCGAACTCGGCGAAATCGTCGTTGGCGAGAGGCCGGGGCGGACACCCGATGACGGCATCTCGGTGTTCGATTCGACAGGGTTGGCGATTCAGGATGTGGCGGCGGCGCACGTCGTCTACACCAACGCCGATCGGGCCGACAACGGCACGCCGTTCGATCTGCTCGGCCTGCGCGAGTAACCTCGGTTCACACCGGGCGACCCGACCGTCACTCGGTGTGAATCGCTAGGCGACCCGACCTTACTCGATGTGAATCGCCGGGCGGAACGGGATCGCCTTCGACGCCCGCCCCGCAGGGTCGTCGATGTCCTCGTCGTCCTCGGCGTACACCTCGACGGTCGCGTCGTATTCGCGTTCGAGAAACGCGACGGCCGTCTCGTAGATCGACCGCTCGTTGATTTCGCTCATCGCCGCACAGATATCGTTATCGACACCGCGAAGCAACTCGATCAGCTCTTGGACCAACTGGTTGACCTCGTTGCCGCGCTCGCGCAGCGCCGGATTCTGCATGACCTCGCTCATCACGTCGCCGACGTTGGTGCCGGTTTCGCGGACGGTTTCGAACACGTCGCGTTTCCAGTCGTCGGCGACGTAGATCCGGATTTTTTCGGGGTTCTGTTCGGTGACGGTGAGGATGTCGCGGATGTCGTCGGTGAGCCGTTCGATCTGTCGCTCCTCGGTTTCGGTGCGTATCGACCGCCAGTCGGCGTCGACCTGCGGCCACGGCGCGTCCTCGGCAGGCGTGCCCGTGAGTTGTTCGTGGAGTTCGTTCGTCAGGAACGGAATGAACGGAGCCAGCAGGCGGAGCCGAGTTTCGAGCACGTGCCGAAGCGTCCACGTGGCGGCCGGCCGGTTCAGTTCGGCCCGCCGGCGATACCATTTGAGGTGTTCGTCGAACGCGTAGAACGCGGCCTGCGAGGCGGTTCGGGTTTCGGCGTTGTCGAGCGCCTCGGTCACGGTTTCGACTGTCGTCTGGAGCTTCGAAAGCAGCCAGCGGTCGATGTGTTCGAGCGTTTCGGGCGCGTCGCTCCCGGCGCGTTCTCCCTCGTCGCTTTCGATAAGTTCGACCGACCGGTTCCAAAACCGCGTGAGCTGTTTTTTCACGCCGGCGACCTGGTTGTCGCGCCAGTCGTAATCCTGCCACGGTTCGGCGGAGTTCAACAGGAAAAACCGCACCGTGTCGGCCCCGTACTCGCCGATTGCCTTGCCGGGCAGCACGACGTGACCCTTCGACGACGACATTTTCTCGCCTTCGAGCAGCCCCATTCCCATGATCGTAATCCCCTCGGGCCACTGCGTCTCGTCGAACAGTTCGGCGTGGTGGAACAGATAGAACGTGAGGTGGTTCGAGATGAGATCGTTGGCCGAAAACCGCTGGCTGACGGGATACCAGTACTGCCACTCCGCCCGCAGGTCGAGCGCGCGTTCATCGACCGCGCCGTCGACCGCCTCAGCACCGTAAAACAGCGCGTCGAAGAAGTCACGGTCGAGGTCGTCGACCGGGATGTCGGCGAGTCGGTGCGCAATCGTGTAGTACGCCATATAGATCGTCGAATCCGACAACGGCTCGATAACGAACTCGTCGTCCCACGGCAGGCGAGTGCCCAGCCCGTAGTTGCGAATGCAGGGCCACTCGTTGAGCCAGTCGATCGTGTGGGTGTACTCCCCGCGGGTGTTTTCCGGCGTCGCGTCGAGTTGGTCGACCGCCCGCTTGGCCTTCGCCTTCCAGTCCGCGTTGTTGTAGGTGAGAAACCAGGTGTCCTGGTAGGCGACGACGACCTTGCCGCCGGCGCGTGAAACCACCGGTTCGGGAAAGTCGTACATCGCACCGAACGCGCCCGACTCGCGGTAAGCCGCCGCCAACTCGGCGCGGATGTCCTCGATTACCTCGCCGGCGTACTCGCCGTACGACTCGTGGAGTCTGCCCGTGTGGAACTCGGCGTTGTATAGCGACTGGGTGACCTCTTTGAGTTCGGGATCGGTGCTGTCGGTGATTCCCGCGTCATCGACGGCGTCTCTGGCGGGAATCTCGCCGTACCCCTCGACATCGAGAATGGCGACGGGTTCGATCACGTCGACCTCGTCGGAGTCGATGCCGTACGATTCGAGTCGCTCGCGGTCGTTTTTCGCCTCTTGGAGCGCGAGGTAGTCGTCGGGGCTGTGTGCCGGCACCGACATGACGACGCCGGTCGCGCTGTCGCTGTCGACGAACGTCGCCGGGAGAACCAGAATCTCGTCGTCCGTCACGGGGTTTCGAACCCGCTCGCCAACGAGGGCTGCGCCGTCGAACGTCTCGCCGCGGTCGACCGCGTGGTCCTGCAGTTCGAGTTTTTCGGCGGCCTCGACCGAGATAATCCAGGGCTCGCCGTCGACGCCCGCTTCGACGTAGGTCGCGTCGGGGTCGACGTAGGCGTTGGTGACGCCACGAACCGTTTCGGGCCGAAGCGTCGCCATCGGAATCACGCTGTCGCCGGAATCGCTGTCGGCGCTGTCGCCTCCCGCCTGCGTGAACTTGACCAGCGTGTACTCTTGGTACTCGACCTCCTCGCCCTCAAGCAGGTCGTGGGTCGTCACCGGGTTCTCCTGCTCGGTGCAGTATTTGACGGGGTGCAGTCCCTTTTCGAGTCGCCCCCGCTCGCGGAGCGTTTCGTACTGCCACGTGATGAACTTCGAGTAGCGCTCGTCGTTCGTCGTGAACTCGCGGCGCCAGTCGATCGAGAGCCCGAGCGACTGCATGCCGCTTTTGTAGTGTTCTTCGATGAAGTGTCGCGCATACCCCATCGGCGTTTCGAGCGTTTCGAGCACCGACTCGGAGACGTTGTAGGTGTCTTGCAACACCGAGAGCTGTTCGGGTTCGCGTTTTTCGAGCCGCTCGACCGCGCCGATGATCGGCGTGCCGGTGACGTGCCACGCCATCGGGAACAACACGTCGTCGCCCTGCTGGCGGCGGTACCGCGCGTAGACATCGGGCACGGTGTAGGTTCGCGCGTGACCGATGTGCATGCCGCCGCTGGGGTAGGGGTACGGAACCGTAATGAACGTCGTCTCGCTTTCGTCGCGGTCCGTCGTCGTGGTGGGGTCGGCCTCATACCGGCCGTCGTCGGCCCACCGCTCCCGCCAGTCGGCTTCGAGTTCCTGGGGGTTGTAATCCATACGCGCCTCTCGGTGTGTCGGCCCTAAAATAGCATCTATACCGCGCTGTCGTCGTTCGTAACTGTCACGGCGCTGTCGTCGTTCGCAACGCTGTCACTGCGCTATCACCGTTTTCGCTTAGTTGTCGTCCTCGACAGTCACCGAAAACCGGCGTCGCCAGCGGTAGCGCCGGCCCGCCCAGACGAACTGTCGCCGCACGAGTCCGTGGAGCAACAACGGAAACTGTGCGACCAGTGCGGGAAACGCCAACAGCACGGTCGGCCGGCGAACACCGAAGTAGGCGTACACGCCGCCGACCCAGAGCGTCGACACGATGGCCGCAGCCACCGGCGCAACCAGACAACAGACAAAAAACACTGCCGACAGCGGGACAATTACCCAGCGATGGGGCACGAATCGCCAGACGATCTGCATGAATCGGACGTGTCGTTCGAGCGACTCGCCAACCGTTCCGCCGACGGGCACCTGTCGGACGCGCCGAACCGGCGTTACGTCGGTGTGCAACGAGAGCAACCCGTCGTCGCTGACCGTTCGGCGGAGCTCTCGGCGAAAGCGCTCCTCGTCGAGGTCGCTGCGCTCGAAAACGACCGCACCGGCCCACGGCTTGTCGAACAACGTGAGTCCGGCCGTCGCCCCCAGCGCGTACAGCGGTTCGAGCACCGTTGACAACGGGTCGCGGCCGACGAAAAACGGCACCTCGGTTGTCGGTCCCTGCGTGTCGTACTCGCGAGCGAGTTTGTCGAGCCACCCCGGCGGGTGGTGAAAGTCGTCGTCGGTCCAGACGAGTCGGTCGGCGGTCGCCGCCGCCATGCCGGCGGCAATCGCGTTGGCCTTTCCCGAACAGCCGACCGGATCGCCCGCGAACACCAGCCGTGTCGACGCCGGAAGCGACGCGGTCGTCACCGACCGAACCGGTTCTGCACCGCTGTCGTTCTCGCCGACCCATTTGTCGTGCGATTTTGCCGAGTCGACCAGCGTCTCGACACCGTAGTCGACGGCGACCGGGTCGGTTGGGTGGTCACAGACGATCAGTAACTCGTCGTCCGCGCCGAGTTGCTCGGCGAGTTCGTCGATGACGCTCGTCGGCCGTACCGTCGGGAGAATCACGCTTACTGGCGGGCGAGCGTCCATGGAGGATCTACGCTCGACGGCCGCCTAAACGTGCCGCCTCGCGGTCGATAGAACCGCTTAACTCGGTGTTTTGTGAACCGACTTGTCGTGACTGCAGACCCGACCCGCCGGGGGCGACTGACCGCCGTCACCGACGCCGATCGCCCGCGGCTGATCGCCCATCGCGGCTTCGCCGGCTGTTTTCCCGAAAACACCCTTACTGCGGTTCGGGCGGCCGCCGCAACCCCCGAAACCGACGGGATTGAGATCGACGTGGTTCCGACGCGTGACGACCGCCTCGTCGTTTTTCACGACGACGACCTCTCGCGGCTGACCGATGCGCCCGCGTCGGTCGCCACCCATGCGGTGTGGGAACTCCCGTACGCCGAACTCTCGACGCATTCGGTCGTCGGCACCGACCAACCGATCGCGCTGTTGGCCGACGTGCTCGACGCGCTTCCACCCGCGCTTCCGGTCAACATCGAGTGCAAACACCCCGGTCGCGAGCCGTTCGGATTCGACGAACCGCTGTCGGGCACCGAGCGGTCGATCGCAACCGACCGCTGGCGCGGGTTCATCGGTCGCGTGCTGGACGCGGCAACGGCGGTCGACAATCCGGTTGTGCTCTCGTCGTTTTATGAGGGTGCGCTGGCGGCGACCCGCGAACTCGACGCGTCGATGCCGCTGGCGGTAGTGTTTTCGAACGCCATCGGAACGGGACTCGAACTGGCCGATCGGTATGACACCGAGGCGATCCATCTGCGGTGGAACATGGTCGACGGCGACCCCTACTTTTCACGCAGCGTTCCCGACGCCGGCCCATTCGCCTCGGTTGGCCTCATCGAGCGCGCACACGCCGAGGAACGCGCGGTCAACGTTTGGACGGTTCGGACGTGGCGTGAGGCGATCGGTCTCGCTCGCGCTGGGGTCGATGGTCTGATTGCCGATTATCCGGGCGTGGTGTCGATTTTCTCGTCGCCGAACGGCGGGAGCGACCTCCCGGAGACTGAAAACCATTAACCCCTTTGACCCACAAGCAGGGTCAAGCGATGGCCGAGGACGTCAAACCAACCCGAAAAAACCTGATGGCGATCGAAGACCGCATCGAACTCTCCGAGCGGGGCCACGACACGCTCGAACAGAAGCGTGACGGGCTGATCATGGAGTTCATGGACATTCTCGATCAGGCCCAAGACGTGCGTGAGGATCTCAACGCCAACTACGCGGTCGCCCAGCGAAAACTCGACATGGCGCGGGCAATGGAGGGCGACGTGGCGATCCGCGGCGCGGCCGCCTCTCTGAAAGAACACCCCGAGATCACGACTCAGTCGAAAAATATCATGGGAGTTGTCGTCCCGCAGATCGAGTCCTCGAAAGTCAGAAAATCGCTCGACGAGCGTGGCTACGGACTGCTCGGGTCGTCGGCGCGAATCGACGAGGCTGCTGACGCCTACGAGGAACTGCTCGAAACGATCATTCTCGCCGCCGAAGTCGAGACGGCGATGAAAAAGATGCTGAACGAAATCGAGACGACCAAACGACGGGTCAACGCGCTCGAGTTCAAACTCCTGCCGGATCTCTACACCAACCAGGAGTACATCGAGCAGAAACTCGAAGAACAAGAGCGCGAAGAGATCTTCCGCATGAAGAAAATCAAAGCGAAAAAGGAAGAAAAGGAAAAGGCCGAACGCGAAGCCGCGGCGGCCGAGTCTGCGGCGGCTGAAGCCGAAACTCACTCGTAACTGATTCATCCGACGGATCGGGTTTCCGTCCTCGTTTTTCGTCGCCGTTTGTTCCGCCTAGCGCTGTCGATGCCGTCACCTGTCCTGTCGTGCTCGACCTGTCGATCCGAACCCCACGATCGATCGAATTGGGGGTTCGTTCGCGGAGAAAGGGGCGGTTGCTGTCGGTACGGCGAGCGATCGTTTTCTCAGTCGTCGGCGTCGGCGTTTTTCGGTTCCGGCTGCTCGCCGCTCGACTCGTCTGGCTCGCTGACTCGTCCGCCGTCGGCGACTTCGTCGTTCTTTGGGGTGCCGTCGAGATGGTACTCCGCCGAGTTGTCCCGGGGCTGGTAGTCGAGCACGCGGCGGGTGTTTTCGATGGAGTAGTACTTGCGGTCGTTATCCGAAATGGCGTAAACGATTTCGTAGCCGTAGTCGGCCGAAATACAGCAGTCGAACAGGTGTGCACAGTCGCGGTACGAGAGCCACATCGCCTGCCCGCGCTCGTAGTTTCGCGGCGGGTGGCCCTTCGTTAGGTTGCCGATACGGACACAGACGACAGAGAGGCCGTGTTCATCGTGATAATATCGCCCGAGCGACTCGCCGGCGGCCTTCGAGACGCCGTAGAGATTGCTCGGTCGGGGCAGTTCCGTGCCGTCGAGACGGTACCTGTCGTGGGTGCGGTAGAGGTCGGGTTTACGTTCGTCGGTCTCGTAGTAGCCAACTGCGTGGTTCGAGGAGGCAAAGGCGACCTTCTCGACGCCCTCGTCGACGGCGGCCTGCATGACCGCCCGGGTGCCGTCGATGTTGTTGTGCAGCACACTCTCCCAGGGGGCGTCCGGCCGGGGGTCACCGGCGAGGTGGATAATGACATCACAGCCCGCTGCGGCGTTGCGAACCGCCTCGAGGTTCGTCACGTCGACGACGTAGACGTCGCTTTTGTCGATTTCCTCGGGGAGTTTGTTCGCCGGCAGCGGTTCACGATCCAACAGCCGCCAGTCGTGTTTCGGGCCGATATCCCGGAGGATGGCCTGTCCGACACGACCGCCGGCCCCAGTGAGCAGCACAGATCGCCCCATTCATTCGCCAAAGAGAGGACGAGGCGTAAGTAACGCGCGGTTCCGTTCCGCCGCTGGTTTTTGACGATTTGCTGCCCGGCCGCCGCCAATCGACCCGCCGCTCGGTTGGCACCAACCGATCTACTGCTCGGTCGCCGTCGACTCGCGTTCGGTTCACAGCGTAGCCGGCAACTCCTTAGCCGACCGACCCAAACAACCCACCATGGCGACGATAGCCCAGCAGGCGTGTTTCGAGGCGGGAATCAAGTTCGGCTCGCTGTACCACCAGTTCGCGGGAACGCCCGTGAGCCCAGACAGCACACGCAGTCTCGAACGCGCGATGGCCGAATCGATCGAAAACCAGCCCTACTGCGCGTCGGTGTCGGTCGCAATCGACGACGACCGCGTCGCCGACGCTATCGACCACGACAACGCGTACACCGAACTCACGGGCAGCCTGATGACCGTCGAAATGCGAATCGAGTACGAGGATCGAACGGTTCGCACGCGGATGGCGATGGAAAACGGCTATCCGCTGATGAAACTAATCGCCGTCGAGTAGTTTTGCGCGGTGTAACGCGCACGCGTTCACTTTCACTTTCAGGCGCATTTTTAATCCGTTCGGGATCCATCATTATTTATGACACAGTCAACGTTCGATGACGACGACCTCTTCGGCGAGGCGGCCGACGAGATGCGCGCGGATGTCGACAACGCGCTTGCAGCCGCCCGCGCCGAGTTGCCAACGGCCGACGCCGTCTGGAGCGCCGATGCCGACAACGTGCTCGGCGTGCTCAACGGTCTCAAATCCGCGCTCGACACCGGCGAGGCCGCGACCCATCTCCGGCAGGCGAAAAAGTGGTTTGCGCTCGGCTCTCGCGCCGATGCCTTCGAGAATCCCGAGGAACTCGAAGCCGAAATCGAGTCGGTCGCGGCGGTGCTCGATACGGTTGAAACCGCCCACACGGAGGTCACCGCGCTGACCGGAACGGTTCCACAGCTTCGGTCTGCGCTGCAGGAGGCCCACGCCGAAACCGACGCGTCGTCC
Organism: uncultured Haloferacaceae archaeon; assembly: GCA_964457485.1. GTDB lineage: Archaea > Halobacteriota > Halobacteria > Halobacteriales > Haloferacaceae > PL-Br10-E2g29. Next base: position 9,054 of record CAYWFO010000041.1, read on the forward strand.
GAGACGGCCGCGGCCGACGACTGAACGACTAGGGACAGTTTTGCGCTACCGCTCCGACCGTGTCGCCACCGCCTCCAGCAACACACAGAGCGCGTCGGCCGCCTGCGCGCTCAGGTCGGCACCGAGCGTTTCGCTCCCCGCGGTCGGATCGCCGACGACGCCGTTGTCGGTGAACTCGTCGGAGTCGTGTGCGAGGTTGACGCCCGATACCCACTCGCCCCAGCGCTCGCTCGCACCATCGCGCGCGGCTTCGAGCTGTGCCTCGCGGATGAGTTCGCCGTCGATGTGGCTGACGAGCGCGGTTTCGAGCGGCCCGCCGTGGCCCATCGACTGCTCGCTGTCGACGCTGGTGAACCAGGTAAACGCGACCGCGTAGGCGTCGCTTTCACGCGATACCGCGCCGGTTAGCTCGCGCAGGGCGTCGATGTTGCCGCCGTGGCCGTTGACCACGACGACGCGGGTGAAGCCGTGGTGAGCGAGGCTTTCGATCGTCTCGCGGACGTACGGCCGAAACGTGTCTGGCGACACCCAGAGCGTCCCGTCGAACGCGCGGTGTTCAGCGGCGATGCCGACCGGAATCGTCGGCGCGACCGGCACGTCGACGCCGGTTTGCTCGCGGTAGGCTTCGACGCCCGTGGCCGCCACGTGTTCGGCGGTCAGCGCATCGGTGCCGAGCGGGGCGTGCGGGCCGTGTTGTTCGGTGCTGCCGACCGGAAGCACGGCGAGGTCGGTCTCGAGCTCGCGAATCTCGGGCCATGTCGCCGCCGAAAGCTCCATACCGTCTCTGCGCCCGCCGGGCCCTTGAAGCCTGTCGCCTGGACGTTGATCCAGATGGCCGATCGCCAGATTCTCGTCGTCGATTGATTCAGATGGCCATTCGACCAACTCCCGTCGTCAATCGGCCGTTCCCTGCCGCGTGGTGTGAGCGAGTGTCCCGCGCTGCCGACTCAGTCTTCGGCAATCTCGGTGCGCGCCTGTCGCCGCGCGGCGCGCTCGATGAACGCCTGTGGAAGCGAGTCGATCTCGCCGGCCTGAACGCCCCAGAGGTGTGCGTACAGCCCGTCGCGGTCGATGAGTTCGTCGTGGGTTCCCCGTTCGGCAATGTGGCCGTCCTCGAGGACGACGATCTGTTCGGCGTTTTTGATCGTCGAGAGCCGGTGGGCGATGGCGAACGTCGTTCGATCGGCGGTCAACTCGTCGAGACTGCGCTGGATCAGCATCTCGGTTTCGGTGTCGACATCGCTCGTGGCCTCGTCGAGCACGAGAATATCGGGATCTTCGAGGATCGCCCGAGCGATACAGAGCCGCTGGCGCTGCCCACCGGAGAGTTTGACACCGCGTTCGCCGACCATCGTCTCGTAGCCCTCCGGAAGGTTCTGAATGAACGCGTGGGCCTCGGCAGCCTCGGCGGCGCGTCTGATCTCGGTTTCGCTGGCGTCGAAACTCCCGTAGGCGATGTTGTCGCGAACCGTGCCGTAAAACAGGTACGACTCCTGGCCGACGTAGCCGATCGACTGCCGAAGCGAGGTTCGACTCACGTCGGCGATGTCTTGGCCATCGATTCGAATCCGGCCGCGGTCGGGTTCGTAGAGCCGCAACAGCAGTTTGAGCACGGTCGACTTCCCCGCACCCGTGGGGCCGACGAGCGCGAGCGTGTCGCCGCCGTCGACGGCGAAGTCGATGTCGTCGAGAATCCGCTGGCCGTCGGCTTCGTAGCTGAAGCCGACGCCGTCGTACTCGACGCGGCCGCTGCTGACGACGAGTTCGTCGGCTCCGGCGTCATTTTCGAGCGCCAGCGTTTCGTCCATCAACCCGAAAATGCGCTCGGCGGAGGCTTCGGCGCGCTGGTACATGTTGATAATTTGTCCGAACTGGGCCATCGGCCACACGAGCTGCTGGGTGAAGAGGATGAAGACGACGAACTCGCCCGTCGAGAGCGTGCCGGTGAACGGCCCCGGACCGCTGCCCGAAAACACCCAGTAGCCACCGACGAGGAACGTGAGAATGAAGCCCGCACCCGAAATCAGCTGGAGGCCGGGAAAAAACCGAATCCGAATCGTGATCGCACCCCAGTTGGTCTCGTAGTAGGTTCGCGAAACGTCGTCGACGCGACCCGACTCGAATTCTTCGGTGTTCGAGGATTTGATTACCTGAATTCCGCCGAGGTTGTTTTCGAGCCGCGAGTTGACGGTGCCGACGCTGGAGCGGACGGCGGCGTACTTCGGCTGGATTTTCTTGACGAACAGGTAGGTAAATATCGCGATCAGCGGCACCGGCGAGAGCGCGATCAACGCGAGTTGTGGGTTGAGATAGAAGAGATAGCCCGCGATGGCGACGATCATAACCGCCAGTCGGAACGCCGAGTTGAGTCCGTCGTTGAGAAACCGTTCGAGCTGGTTGACGTCGTTCGAGAGAATCGACATCAACTCGCCGGTCTGTTTGTCGGCGAAAAATCCCATGTTCAGCTGCTGCATGGTGTCGTACGAATCAGTTCGCACGTCGTGTTGGATGTCTTGGGCGAACGAGTTGAAGCCCCAGTTGCGCAGCCAGTGAAAGCCCGCGCCGAAGACGAACGAGGCGGTGATAAGCGCGATAATCAAAAAGAACTGCTCCGTGTCGGTTGCCGGCAGCCACGCCACAGGAACGAGCGGCAGGTCGAACGGTTCGACCCGCTGAAACAGGCTGTCGATGGCGATTCCGAGCAGAATCACCGGCAGCAAATCGAGCACCCGCGCGGCGAGACTCGCGGCGATTCCGAGCGTCACCGCCAGCCAGTAGGGTCGACCGTACTCGCCGAGTAGTCGCCCCATCGGGTTGTCGACGCGGTCGCGCTGGGCGGCAAACGGGTCGTCCTCACGGTCGGCCAGCGGTTCAGCACTACTCATCAAGGCTGGTAGTCGCTCAGCCGCAAAGAGGGTTGGCTTCGGCGTGTTTTATTGGTGTTCGGACGGAATCTCGATGCGGTCGCCGACCGTGATGTCGTTGTCGGTCGTGTAGTGCAAGGACACTTCGAGAACGTACTGTGCACGTCCGCTGAACGTTTCGTCGTCGTCGACGTCGGCGTGGTGGATTGTCGTGATTTCGCCGTCGGCGTCGACGAAGACGATATCGATGGGGAACGCCATGTCGCGCATGACGTAGCCCGGCTCTCCCTCGCTGTCGTGAACGAACAACATTCCCTCGTTCTCGCCGAGTTCCTCGGTCTCACTCAGCCCAGTGTAGCGTTTTTCGAACGTGTCGGCGATACGAACCTCGACCGTCGCCAACTCCTCGTCGCTGTCGCCGTCGACAGCAGTGACCGTCGTCCACTCGTAGTCGCCGCGGTCGAACACGCCGAGTTCGGCGACGACGACCCCGCCTGCAAGCAGCAGTATGAGCACAACGAGAACGGCACTCCATTGCGTTGACGTCGGCATTACTCGCAATTAGTCGGCCGATCGCATAGCGGTTGCGCTGCGGACAGAAAGCGTTATTCGCGCGTAGGAAGTCGGGTCGAATGCGGGCTCGTGGTCTAGTGGTTATGACGCGGCCTTTACAAGGCTGAGATCGGTGGTTCGACTCCGCCCGAGCCCATCTGAACCGACGAACGAAGTGAGCCGTGTTCGATGTTCTGCGAGAAAGGATCGAAGCAGGGAGCGAACGTAGAGAGCGACTGAGGTTCGACTCCGCCCGAGCCCACTAAACTCGCGAGCGATAGCGAGGTCGCCGCGCGACCTCGATTTGCGAATAGGAGGGACGAAGCCCCTCGAACCATGCGGACGGGTTGTGCTTTGCACCCGTGAGCAGACGGCGAAGCCGTAAGCGACAACCGCACATCTCGACCCGGGGGCGGTTCTCAGTTCATCGCCAGGCGCTCTCCTCCCCGTCCCGTCTTTCGAAATCCTTTTTACTTCCATCACCCTCGGTTCGGGTGC
>CAYWFO010000042.1:0-12251 GCA_964457485.1 uncultured Haloferacaceae archaeon
TCTGAGCTCGATGATTCGCGTGCGGAACCCGCGCTCAACGTGATTCGCGCGTTCGGCGAGGCGCTGCGTGCGACCTACACCGACGCGCTCACCGCGTACGAACGCGAGGAGGTCGGCGAGAACTGGGAAGACGTGTCGATCGCCAACGATGACCGCCGTGACGACCTGACGCTCGCGTTTTTGCAGCGCTACGAGGGCCGTGGCATCGATGTCGAAACCGAACTCGCGGTGCAGTTGGGTCGCGTGCTCGACGAGGAGTACGAGCAGGCCTACAAGGAGGGCAAAGCGACCTCGCGCGCCGAGTGTCAGACGTTGCAGGTTGCGAGTTTCATCAGTACGTGGATGGCCGAAGGCGGCGAACTCGGCCAGCATCCAATGGTCGGCGTGCGCCGCGACGGCGGAACCGACGAAATCTACGGCCGCGCAGAACTGTACACCTGTATTCCGCGGGAGGTGACCCGCGAGCTGTTCGAGGAGGTGTATGCGAGCGTGCTGATGAGCGCCACGCTCCGCCCGTTCGACGTAATCGAAGACGTCCTCGGCCTGGAGTCGCCGGCGACGCTCGCCTACGAACTCCAGTACCCCGAGGCCAACCGCCGGACGTACGCCGCACGGGTTCCGGCGTTGTTTGCCAGCGAGCGCGACGACCCCGACACGCAGGAGACGATCACCGCGATGCTCCGCGACGTAATCCGGTTTACCCCCGGCAATACGCTCGTCTTTTTCCCGTCGTATTCGGAGGCCGAACGGTACTACGACCGCCTTGGTGGCAACAGCATTCGCGGCCACGAACTCGGAACCCTCATTCTCGACGAGTCGGGCGTGCCGACCGAGGATCTCAGACAGCGGTTTGTCGAGAGCGACAACGCGACGCTGTGTACCTCGCTGTGGGGAACGCTCGCCGAGGGCGTAAGTTTCGATGGTGACGACGCCCGAACCGTCGTCGTCGTTGGCGTGCCGTACCCGCAGCTCTCGGAGCGAATGGAGGCGATTCAGGCCGCCTACAACCGCGCGTACAGCGAGCAACGGCGAAACCGCGATGCGGGCTGGGCGTACGCCGTCGAGATTCCGACGATTCGCAAGACGCGCCAAGCGCTCGGTCGGGTGATTCGGTCGCCCGAGGATTTCGGCGTCCGGATTCTCGCCGACAAACGCTACACCCAGGCGGATATGGGGAAGTACGGCGTCCGCGGGAGTTTCCCGGTCGAAGAACGCGCGGAGTTGGTCGACATCGACCCCGAGAAGCTGAAGTTCGCGATGTTGAACTTTTTTGCCGATCACGACGCCTATCCGGGCGATCCACCGACACCCTGAGGACGGATTGAAAAGGCGGAGAGGGGTAGACAGCGGAGACAACACGGAGCTGCAGACAGCAGGACCGACACGGAGAGTCGACCGCACAAAAATTGTCGCTCCGGGTCGGCGGCGAACGCTAACGCACAAGCAGGCCGCTCACAATCACGTAGCTCCCGATGATCACGAGGACGGTTGGAACGAGCCAGCGGTCGAGCTTTTGTGAGATACCGTCGGTTGCGACCCGATACACCAACACAAGTCCCACGAGGAACACGACAGCGCCACCGACCAGATAGATGCCAACGACGAGGCCCAGTTCGTGCAGCGAGAGGTCGGCAAAAAACGGGATATACACCGCGATATTTTCGCCAGTCAAACCGAGGCCAGTCACAGCAACCACACCGGTTCGGCCGACCGTGTTCGACACGACTGGCGACGCGGCAACCGATTCTTCGGGCGGCTGACGAAACAATCCCCAGAGGCCGAGGCTGAGCGGGACAAATCCCAACAGAAACGTCCACGATTCGAGGAGTTCGGCCGCGAGAAACGCTCCGCCTACCGCGGCGGCAAGTCCGACACAGAAACTCACATAGTGGCCGATGAACACCTCACCCAGCCGATAGTGGTTATCCGCACAAAAGGCGCTAATCGCGACGAGCGTGTCGAGGTTGGTCGCGATGAACAACCACACGGCGAGACCGACGACGGTTTCCACGGAACGGTCGACTGTGCACGCCGCCGAGACAAGTCGGTTCCGTTCTGGACGGCCAACGGTGTCGGCGCGGAGGAGACGAACTGAAACCGGTAGTGAGTCACAACCTTTTATTCGCCATCGAAGAGAACATCGGCCCAGATGTCAGCAATCCAGCTCTCCAGCGTCACCAAAGCGTTCGGCGATGTCGTCGCCGTCGACGGAATCGATCTCACCGTTGACGGGGGCGAAATATAGGGGTTTCTCGGGCCGTCCGGGTGATTCGATCACGAACCGCCCGTGGTCACAGATCCGCCGATTCGAACCGCAGGTATCCGACCGCGAGCGGGACGACTATCCAAGCCAGCATCACGAGGAAGCCGAACCAGCCTTCGAGTCCGTACGGTTCTAGCGCGAACTGCGCCTGCTGTTCCGGCTGGTCGACGAGCCGGTCGACCAGCCACGAGGTCGCCTCGCTGTAGGCGACGTTCGGGCTGAGGAACTCGAAGAGATCGACCCACTCCGGTGCTTCATCGCCGAAGCCCGGCGCCTCGAAGCCGTTTGCGACGTACCACAGGAGCAGTCGGATGATGCCCCAGAGCCACTCGAAGAGAATGAACAGGCCGAACGCGCCGACAGCGGCGCGGAACGTCGAGGCAGTGAACGCCGAGACGCTCACCGCGATGCTCACGAACACCAACCCCAAAAGGAGCGTCGTCATCATGAACGCCAGATACGAACTGAGCTGGAGCTCTCCCTCGATGGCGGCGGCGAAGGCAACAAGCCCCGTGAGGAAGCCGGCGATGACCGCGATAGAGACGACCAGCGAGCGGCCGAGGAACTTCCCGACGACGACGTCGGCCCTGGAGTTCGGCAGCGACAACAGCACTTTCAGACTGCCGGTCGAGCGTTCGCCAGCGACGGCCCGGTAGGAGACGCCGATGGCGATGAGCGGAACGAGGACGCCCGCTCCTCCCAGAAGAAGCGCCAGTATCAGCGACGCGCCGCCGCCACCGCCGACGCCGAATGCGACGCCGAGCCCGGCGCCGCCGGCGACGAACACGATGAACAGCGCCGCGAGTACCAGTACCAGCCGCGACCGGATGGCGTCCCTGAAGTCCTTCTCTGCGACGGCCATCCAGCTCATGCGTCGCCCTCCGTGTAGGCGGCAAAGAGGTCCTCGAGCGGCGCTTCCTCCGTCGAGAAGTCCGACACCGTCGCGCCGGCGTCCTCCAGGGTGCGGACGACCTCCATCTTCGCGTCGTCCTCGCAGCTCACCCGGAGGGTCGTCCCCTGGACGGTCACCTCGGAGACGCCGTCGAGGCTTTTGAGCCGGTGTTCGGCGTCGTCGGGCACCCGGTCGACGTCGACGACGAGCGTCGCCCCGCCGGCGACGTTCTCCCGAAGCCCCCCGATGGAGTCGACGGCGACGAGTTCGCCCTCGCGGATGATGCCGACCCGGTCACAGACGGCCTCGACCTGCCCGAGGATGTGACTGGAAAAGAAGACCGTCGCGCCGCGGTCGGCCTCCTCCTCGACGATATTCCGGAGTTCGCGGGCGCCGTTCGGATCCAGCCCGGAGGAGGGTTCGTCGAGAATGAGGAGATCCGGGTCGCCGACCAGCGCCATCGCCAAAGCGAGTCGCTGGCGCATCCCCGTCGAGAACCCGCCGGCCTTCCGGTCGGCGGCGTCCTCGAGGCCGACCCGTTCCAGGAAGGAATGGGGATCCTCGTCGGTCTCCTTCGAGTCGATGGCGAACTGGAGGTGTTCGCGGGCGGTCAACCGCTCGTAGAGGTCGAACCCTTCCGGGAGGACACCGGTCCGTTTCCGGATAGCGACGCTCTCTTCGCGTGCGTCGTGACCTAGCACACGAGCAGTGCCGTTGTCCGGCCGAACGAAATCCAGAATGATATTGATTGTCGTCGATTTGCCGGCACCGTTCGGGCCGAGAAAGCCGAAGATCTCGCCGTTTTCGACTTCGAGGTCGACCCCCCGGAGAGCACGCACGTCGCCGAAGGATTTTTTTACGCCGTCGAGTTCGATGGCGGCCATATCGTCTTCAGGTTCCGGTCGACGGATTATATGTCTTGAGGATTGTATTGGCAGCTGGCAAAACGATGCGGAGTCGACTGTGCCGAAAAGCCACGGGAACCACCCTCAAAGACGGCGTCGATCCGCGAGACCACCCCGAGTCGGCCGCGTCCGCCCGAATCCCGGCCGGTTCGTCGGCATCGTAACCCTGAGCCGCGATCGTCCCCTCCATAGCGGTGAGCAGGGCGGCCACGTTCTGCCGACGGGCCGAATAGCCCGGACAGCCAATCCGTCAGCGTTCGCCGGACAACTCACCCAGTACGCCCGCAACCTCGATGTCGCACTCCGACAGCAGGAACTCGATCCCCGCGGTGACGACGCACACCGTGGCGCGGATACGACACACTCGGTCGCTACGGTGACAACGCACGACGCGGCGCGGATACGACTCACTCGGTCGGCGGCCACGCGATTCCGCGCTCATCGAGGAACGTCGCGAACCCGGCTTCATCGAGCACGGGAACGTCGTTGGCGGCCGCATCGTCCTGTTTTCGCTGTCCCGCATTCTCGCCGGCAACGAGGTAGTCGGTGTTGCCCGAGACGCTTCCGGTCGCGTTTGCGCCGTGGGCTTCGACGTGCTCCTGTGCCGCGCGGCGCGAAACCGCGAGCGACCCGGTGAACACGAACGTGAGTCCGCTGAGTGCATCGCCGCCGGTCTCGACGTCGACCGCTTGGGGGTCGACGCCGGCGTCAAGCAGGTCGTCGAGCGCCGTGCGGTTGTTCGGGTTGTCGAAGAACGTCCGGATTTTTTCCGCGACGATCGGCCCCACGTCGTCGACGGTTTTCAGCGCGTCGCTGTCGGCGTCGATCACGGCGTCGAGCGACCCGAACTCGCGGGCGAGCGCCCGCGCCGTCGCGGCACCGACATCGGGAATCGACAGCGCCGTCAGAAACGCATCGAGCGCGGGTTCGCGGGCCGCATCGATTTCGGCGAGCAGGTTGGCCGCGCTTTTGTCGCCCCAGCCCTCCAGTTCGGTGAGATCTTCGGGGTTGAGTCGGTAGAGATCGGCTAGCGAGTCGAGCAGGCCTGCCTCGCGGAGTTGGGCGATCCGTTCGGGGCCGAGCCCCTCGATATCGAGGCCACCACGGCTGACGTAGTGCTCGATTTTGCGTTCGAGTTGGGCTTCGCAGGCTAAGCCGGCCGGACAGAACGCCAGCGGCCCGTCGCGCTCGACGAAGGTGCCGCACGATGGGCAGGTTGGCGGAAACGAAAACGTCCGGTCGTTGGCCGCGTCGACGACCTCCTCGATGTAGGGAATTACGTCGCCAGCGCGGAGCACCCGAACCGTGTCGCCGACCGCGACGCCGAGCGATTCGATCTCGCCGGGGTTGTGCAACGTGGCCCGCGAGACCGTAACGCCACCAACCTGGACGGGATCGAGCAGGGCGACGGGCGTGAGCCGGCCGGTTCGGCCGACCTGGACGACGATGTCGGTGACCGTCGTGATCTCGGTTCGCGCGGGGAGTTTGTAGGCGAACGCCGACCGAGTTTCTCTGGCCGTCGAACCGAGCGCCTCGCGGGCAGCGGTGCTGTTGAGTTTGATGACGACGCCGTCGATTTCGTAGTTCAGCGTGTCGCGTTTTTCGACCAGCGCGTCGCGGTAGTCGATGGCGGCCTCGATGTCGTCGACACGCTCGGCGCGGTCGTCGACGTGAAATCCCCACGAGCCGAGCGCGTCGAGGGCGGCCCACTGGGTTTCGGGTCGCGGGCGGCGCTCGTCCTCGTAGGCCATGATGTCGTAAACGAAGCAGTCGAGCGGGCGGTCGGCGACGACGGTTGGATCGAGTTGCCGGATCGTTCCCGCGGTCGCGTTTCGCGGGTTGGCAAACGGTTTCTCGCCGCGCTCGACGCGCTCGCGGTTGTGCTCGCGAAAGCCGTCTTTCGGCATGAACACCTCACCGCGAACCGCGAGAAAGTCGGGAAACTCGCCGCGGAGCCGCTGGGGAACCGACCGAATGCGTCGGACTTGGGCGGTCACGTCGTCGCCCTCGTGCCCGTCGCCGCGGGTGGCCGCCCGGACGAGTCGGCCGTGTTCGTACACCGCTTCGAGCGAGATGCCGTCGAACTTGGGTTCGCAGACGTAGCCGATGGCGTCGGGATCGAACCCGTCGGCACGAAGCTGTCGGGAGACGCGGGCATCGAACTCACGGACATCGCTCGCCTCGCCGCTTTGGCCAATCGAAAGCATCGGGGCGGTGTGCTCGACGGTCGCGAGTTCGTCGACCGGCTCGCCGCCGACACGCTGGGTCGGGCTGTCGGGCTCGACGAGGTCGAAGTGGTCTTCGAGCGCCTGCAAGCGCGAAAACAACCGGTCGTAAACGCGGTCAGCAATGAGTGGATCGGCCTCGATGTAGTAGCGATAGTCGTGTTCGCGAATCGCCTCCCGAAGCAGGTTTGTCTGTTTTTCGGCGGCCTCGCGCGAAAGCGACTCGACCGGCTCGAAGTCGGTCGGCGGCTCGTGGAAATAGGGGTTGTCCGCGGGGTCGGCGTGGCTCATTGGCGAGCGTTTGGGCCGGTGGCGCAAAAAACCGCCCCGATCGGATCGGCGAACCGGCGCGAGTGCCAGCGAGTACCCGCCCCGTGACGATGTCGGCAGGCTGGGAGCGACGTCGGTAAGTCGAGGACGACGGCGCACAGAGTTCGTGGAGTGTGCACAGACCGCACAGCGGCACCTTTTGCCGTAACTGGCGTGCATAAACGTGTAGAGAGATATGCGTCATATACATGACCGAGGGCTTCAACACGCGGAGTCTGCACGCCGGCACCGCGCCGGATCCCGAGACGGGCGCCCGAGCGACACCCATCTACCAGACGACCTCCTACGTGTTTGACGACGCCGACACCGCCGCCGAGCTGTACGCGCTGCGCGAGGAAGGTGACGTCTACTCGCGAATCTCGAACCCGACGGTTCGCCAACTCGAAGCCCGCTTGGCGAACCTCGCGGGCGGCGTCGACGCCATTGCCACCGCCGCAGGAATGGCCGCGCTCGACTCGGCAACGACAATTTTGGCCGAAAGCGGCGACAACGTCGTCGCCAGCCAGGACATGTACGGCGGCACCGGAACCTACCTCTCGAAACTTGCCCCACGACGGGGAATCGAGGCCCGAACGGTTCCGACGCTGGAGTACGACGCCTACGCCGACGCCATCGACGACGACACCGCCTACGTCCACGTCGAAACACTCGCCAACCCGTCGCTCGTCACCCCGGATTTCGAGCGACTCGCCGACATCGCCCACAACCACGCCGTCCCGTTGTTCGTCGACAACACGTTTGCAACGCCGTGTCTGTGCCGGCCGCTCGAACACGGCGCGGACCTCGTCTGGGAGTCGACGACGAAATGGATCCACGGTTCGGGCACCACGGTCGGCGGGATTCTCGTCGACGGCGGCACGTTTCCGTGGGATCATCCCGACGCCGACTACCCCGAACTGTCGGGCGAAAACCCCGGCTTCGGCTTCGACTTTTCCGAACGGTTCGGCGAACGGGCGTTCACGATGGCCGCTCGGCACCGCGCGGTTCGCGCACTCGGCAACCAGCAGTCGCCGTTTGATGCGTGGCAGACGCTTCAGGGGATCGAAACACTTCCGCTACGAATGAAACAACACGGCGACAACGCCGACCGCGTCGCCGACTTCCTGCGCGATGATCCCCGCGTCGACTGGGTGACGTACCCCGGGTTCGAATCGCATCCGACCCACGACAACGCCACCCGGTATCTCGACGGCTACGGCGGCATGGTCACCTTCGGGGTCGACGGCGGCTTCGAGGCGGCCAAAGCGTTCTGTGAGGGCGTCGAACTCACGAGCTTTTTGGCAAACATCGGCGACGCGAAAACGCTCGTCATCCACCCGGCGTCGACGACGCACGCCCAGTTGAGCGCCGACGAACAGCGTGCCGCGGGGGTTGCGCCCGACATGCTTCGGCTGTCGGTCGGCATTGAAAACGGTGACGACATTCTCGCCGATATCGACGAGGGGTTGGCGTTGGCTGCGGGGGCAACAGGGGGAAATAGATGAGCGTCACGGATGTCGAACGCGACGCGATCGATCTCGGCGAGTTCCGCTTCGAGTGTGGCGAGACGATTTCGTCGCTCGAAATCGCCTACGAGTCCTATGGCGAGTTCACCGGCGACAACGCGGTGTTGGTCTGTCACGCGCTGACCGGCAGCCAAAACGTCGCGAGCTACAACACGCCCGGAACCGCCGGCCAAGCCCGCGCATGGTGGGGCGACATCGTCGGCCCCGGCAAGGCGATCGACACCACCGAATACTACGTCGTCTGCGCGAACGTTCCCGGCTCGTGTTACGGCTCATCGGGCCCCTCATCGATTGATCCCGAGACGGGCGAACCGTGGGCGTGCGAGTTTCCGCCGGTGACGATCGGTGACTGGACGCGTGCCCAACGCCGGCTGCTCGATCACCTCGGCGTCGGTCGGCTCCAACTCATTATCGGCGGCAGCGTCGGCGGCATGAACGTTCTCGAATGGGCAAAGCAGTTCCCCGATGACGCCGAGCGGATCGCGCCGATTGCGGCCGCAGCCAGCCTCGATCCTCAGTGTCTCGCGCTCGACGCCATCGCCCGGCGCGCAATCCGAACCGACCCCAACTGGAACGGCGGCGACTACTACGGCACGGAGGGCGAGGCCGACGCGAGCCCGCCAAAACAGGGGCTTGCGCTCGCCCGGCAGCTCGGCCACGTGATGTACCTCTCGAAGGCCTCGATGGAGCGCAAGTTCGGCCGGCGTTCGGCGGGTCGCGACAGCGGAATCGACGCCGGTGACGCCCTGTTCCCGCCGGATCGCGCCGCGGCGTTTTTCCCGTACCGCGAGGTCGAGTCGTATCTCGACTACAACGCCGACAAGTTCACCGAGCGGTATGATGCCAACAGCTATCTCTATCTCACGCGAGCGATGGACGACTACGACCTTTCTGAGGGCCACGGCACTATCGAACGGGCGATTTCAGCGTTTGAGGGTGAGACGTTGCTGGTCTCATTTACCGCTGACTGGCATTTCACCGTCGCCCAATCCGAAACGCTGGCGGAGGCGTTCCGCGCTGCTGAGGTGGCTGTTGCGCACCACGTTGTCGACTCCGACCATGGCCACGATGCGTTTCTCGTTGAGCCCGAAAGCGTCGGCCCGCCAGTCCGGAATTTCCTCGAAAACGGGTTAGATGGCCGCGCGATTACTGATACTGCCGACACCGACGACGATACCGACGAGACGGATTTTGCCCCAGTCCACAGCAGCCTCTTCTCCGGGTAGTCAGAGATACCGGCAGCCTCGAACGGTGACAGGTGGTTTTAGGCGTCCTCCCTGCATTGTCTCCGGCGTATGTCCGACGAAACCAGCGGTTTCCGAACCCGTAGTCTCCACGCCGGCACTGATCCGGATCCAGCGACCGGCGCGCGCGCACCGCCGATCTATCAGACAACCTCGTATGTGTTTGACGACGCCGACGACGCCGCCGCCCAGTTCGCTCTCGAAAAGCCGGGGCACATCTACTCGCGGCTGATGAACCCAACAGTCGGTAGCCTTCAGGAGCGGTTGGCCTCGCTTGAGGGTGGCGTTGGTGCGGTCGCTACCGCCTCGGGTATGGCCTCGCTTGATGTCGCCACGTTCCTCTTGGCGGAGGCTGGTGACAACATCGTTTCGGCGTCATCGCTCTACGGCGGCACCTACACCTACCTCACCCACAGCGTCGAACGCCGTGGGATCACAACCCGATTTGTCGATACGCTCGATTACGACGCCTACCGGGAGGCGATTGACGACGACACGGCCTACGTCCATCTCGAAACCATCGGCAACCCCGCGCTCGTGACGCCAGATATCGAACGGATTGCCGACATCGCCCACGAACACGACACCCCGCTGTTTGTCGACAACACCTTCGCCTCGCCAGCTCTCTGTCGCCCCATCGAACACGGTGCGGATCTGGTCTGGGAGTCGACCACGAAATGGATCCACGGCGCGGGATCGACTGTCGGCGGTGCGTTGATCGACGGCGGCTCCTTCGATTGGGCAGCCCACGCTGAGGATTACCCCGAGATTGGCGCGGCCAACCCCGCGTATCACGGCATCAACTTCGCCGAAACATTCGGCGACGCCGCCTTCACCTACGCCGCCATCGCTCGCGGCCTGCGTGATCTAGGCAACCAACAGTCACCGTTTGACGCCTGGGTGACGATGCAGAAACTCGAAACGCTGCCGATGCGGGTTGAGCGTCACTGCGAGAACGCCCAGGTCGTCGCCGAGTTCCTTGCCGACCATCCCGATGTGTCGTGGGTCACCTATCCCGGGCTGGAAAGCCACGAAACCCACGAGATGGCCTCGAAATACCTTGATGGCGGCTACGGCGGAATGATCACCTTCGGACTCGCCGGCGGCTACGAGGCCGCCCGCGGCACCGTCGAGTCGACCGAGTTGGCCTCGCTGCTGGCGAACGTCGGCGACGCGAAAACGCTGATTATCCATCCGGCGTCGACGACCCACCAGCAGCTGAGCGAGGAGGAGAAACTCTCTGCGGGCGTGACGAACGATCTGGTGCGGCTGTCGGTCGGTATCGAGGACCCACAGGACATTATCGAGGATCTCGATCGGGCGATTTCGCAGTCGAGCTAAACGATCTGTTCGCCGTCGTCATCGTACACCGCAATCGCGTCAACCGGACAGACGCGGGCGGCATACTGCGCGTCGAACTCGGCGTCTTCGGGAACCTCCGCGACGAAGATGTCGTCGTCGACCTCCTCGCTGTCGACGAGGTCGGCTTTCCCCGCATCCATATTTTTCTCAAACCCATCCCACTCATCAACGCACTGGAACATACCGATACAGGTGTCGCGGTCGAACTCAATTCGCATGCGTAGTAGTTGGGGGTCGACTACAAAATCATACTGACTGCCGACCAGCCCACAGCACCGCGAACGGGTTACAGATCCGCGACGTCTTCGATTGCGTCGGTCAGTGCGCTGACCGAGTCGACCGTGTGTTCGCCCATGTGGCCGATGCGGAACGTTTTTTCGCCCAACTGTGAGCCGTAGCCGTTCGAAAAGACCATATCGTACTCCTCGCTGACCGTTTCGATTGTTTTGGCAACGTCGATTCCTTGCGTATTCTCAATGCAGGCGACCGTTTTCGACTCGTAGCCCGCCTCGGGGAACATGGCGAAGTGTTCGTCGGCCCACTCCTGAACATAGTCGGCCATCTCGGTGTGGCGCTGGGCGCGCCCCGCGTGGGTTTCCTCAAGCATGTGTTTCATCTGCTTGCGGTAGGCCAGCATGATCGGGATCGCGGGCGTCGAGTGGGTCTGTCCCTTGCGGTCGTAGTAGTCCAGACAGCGCTGGAAGCCACCGTACCACGAGGCTTCGTCCTTTTCGAGTTCGCGCTCGTAGGCCTTGTCGTTGACGACGCAGATGGCCAGTCCCGGCGGCATAGCGAACGCCTTCTGCGAGGAGGCGAAAATCACGTCGATGCCGTGTTTGTCGATATCGACGTAGTCGCCGCCAAGACAGGAGACCGCGTCGACGACAAAGTAGGTGTCAGGGTACTCGTCGACAACGTCGCCGATCTCCTCGACCGGGTTGCGGACGCCGGTCGAACTCTCGTTCATCACCGTGGCGACAACGTCGTAGTGTTTGTCGCTGGTTTCGAGTTCCTGACGAATGTCTTCGGGTTTGATCGCCTGGCCCCACTCGTATTCGAGCCGGTCGACGTTCTTGCCGAGGCGCTCGGCGACGTTGGCGTGGCGTTCGCTGAAACTCCCGCAGGTGGGGACGAGAATGTTCTCGTCGACGAGGTTGAGCGTCGAGGACTCCCAGAAGGCCGTGCCCGACCCGGACAGAATAATGACCTCGTTGTCGGTGCCGAGAAACGTTTTGGTGTCCTCAACGATCGTGGTGTACAGATCGGTCATTCGTTCCATCCGGTGGCCGAACATCGGCTGGGCCATCTCGTTGATCACGTCCTCGCGGACTTCGGTCGGCCCCGGAATGTACAGCGTTTTGTCCCGATAATCGTCGGTATACTCCTGTTTTTTCGTCACGAAATCCACCTTCTGGCTGAGAGTCGGCAGTGCGGGCTGAAGGCAGTTTTGATACGGTGGCGAGTAAGCGAAGTTTTGATACGGTGGCGAGTAAGCGAAGTTTTGAGACGGCTGCCGGTTCACGCG
>CAYWFO010000043.1:0-11776 GCA_964457485.1 uncultured Haloferacaceae archaeon
GTCGCATCGTTGGTCGCCGCATCCATGCCGTACACCGCGTCGTCGAGGGGCCGGCGGATGATGTAGTGGTATTCGGCATCTGAGCGGGCGTGTTCCTCGCGAACGAGCGGCAACACGGCGTGCTCGATGGCCGCACCGGCGACGTAGCCGTCGGCAGTCGCGGGATGACGGATGACGATCGGTCGGGATTCAAAGACCGCACGACGGATCGCTTCGGCGACATCGAGCAGCGGCGCTTCGAGCGCGGCGACCGCCTCGTGCTCACCGATCGGGTCGATGGACTCGGGTCGGGCCCGATCCGTAAGTGCGTCGGCGAGTCGGTCGGTAACGGCGTCACGCTCGTCCTCTTCGAGGATGACGAGTTCGTCGGTTTCGACCTGGAGTTCGCCGCGGCGTTGTTCGACTTCGCCGTCGAGTCGGACGATGTCGCCGACCTCGACCTCGGGGTAGGCGCGGACGCCGGCCTCAACGAACGCCGCACAGTCGATCACGCCGGTTTCGTCACGGAGTTCGAAGACGGTCGGACCACCCGTTTGTCGGACTGAGACGATTTCGCCGTCGAGTCGAACCCGCTCGCCAACACGGTCGGCAAGCGTTTCGATCCGTGTCTCCTCGTAGTCGGTCTCGGCCGCCGACTCGGCCGGTTCGGGCTCGGCGACTGCAACGGCACCATCGTTTGTGCTTCGGCCGGCTTTGGCGCTCACTGCCGTCTCGCTTGGACGTTCGGCTGAGTGCTCGCTCACACTCGTCTCGTCCGAGCCGTCGGAGTCGGGCGTTCTGACCGTTACCGGTTCGGCCGGCGTGTCGGTGCTTGGTTCAGCCGGTTCGGGCGGTTCGGCCGGTTCAGCCGATTGGGTGTCGCCCGGTTCGGCCGATCCGGCGTCGCCCGCTTCTGTCGGCTCGCTCGATTGGGTCGGGACGGTCGAGTCGACCCGTTCGACCGATTCGTTGCTCCCGCCGCCGTGGGGGGATTCGGTGTCGTCTTGGCCGTCGGTTACGCTGTCCGACGCTGCGGTTTCAGTTTTTTTTTGCGCTTCGGGAAGTTTCTCCTCGTCGCCATCGAGAATCAGTTTGCCGCGGAACTCGGATTCTGACTGCCTGATTGACTTGCCCAGATCGATATTGCCGTTGTCTCGAACGTTGTTGACGCGAACACAGACGGTGTCGCCGGACTCCCAATCGAGACTTTCGAGGCGACGATCCAACTCGCTGCGGTGCAAAAGGCCGGTTACGCCGGGGGCGATGTCGATGAAAACGCCGAAGTCGGCGTAGCCGTCGACGGTTCCCAGATAAAACCGGTTGTCGATCAGTTGCGATGCGTGGTTGCCGCGGAACTCGAAAATGACGTCTTCCTGGTGGCTGTCGCAGACGTAGCCGCCCTCAACAGGAATGCCACAAATGATACAAGAACCCATTTGCTAAAAGGATATAGCGCCACCCTTTAACGGTTGTCGAAACGCCGCCGACACTGCCGACTGTTAGACGCCCACAAACGCTGCCAGCGCCCGTGCCGACGAGAAACCGCCGAAGGCGACCCAGAAAACGAGCGCCGCCGGGATCGCCGCGGCGACCGCCGCACGAACGAGCGAGGTTCGATGGACGACCGCGAGGCCGACGATCAACAGCACGCTGGCGTAGAGTGCACAGACTGCGGCGACGCCGGCCACCGGAACCCACGCCAGCGCGCAGGGGGCGGCCGCATACGCCAACACCTGGACGGTTTCGCTGACACCGGCGCGGTCGTCGACGGTCGCAATTAACAACACGGTCTGGAGCGCCGCCATCAGATGCAGTCCCGCGGGGGCGACCGCAACCGCGGTCGCGAGCAGCACCAAGACGACGGTGAGCGACGGGCTGCCGCCGAGCACCGGAATCCGATCGGGTCCGAGAATTCGTGTCGGGTCAACGGCGAGTATCCCCACAACATACGCGAGTACGATCACGATGGCGAACGCCAGCCCCGGAGCCTGATCGCCGGGCGCAACGCCGTTGCGGAAGAACCGCCGCGGGCGAACGAGCACCTCGGCCCACGCGCGGGCGAGTCCAGTCGGCCCACGGCTGCGACCGCCGTCGGGCGTTTCAATCCACGTTGTCACACCTCCTCATACGTGCTGCAAGGGGTTTGATGGTTACGAGTTGCAAGCGGGTTTCGAACGTGCAGCCCGGTCGGCGACCGTCCGCGCACTACAGTACTCGCGCGCTACTCAGAGCACAACTCGCGAAATGTCGGCGTGGCCCGCCCGGCGGACGACCGCGCGGACGACGTCTTTGGCGTAACACAGGTTGTCCGAGTTGCCGTCGAGAACGAGCAGCTTTGCCTCTCGTCCCGGCTCGATTACACCGTAGTTTTTCGCCGCGATTTTCGCGCCGTTTCGCGTGGCCATCCGCAGAATCGTCGGCGCTGGGAGATCAGAGAGCTTCGCGGCAAACTCCATCTCGCGAAACATCGACGGGCTGTTGGTCATCGCGTTGTCCGTCCCGAGCGCGACGGTCGTCCGTTCAGCCAGTGCGGCGATCGGCGGCACCCCAACGTTGGTGACGAGGTTAGATCGCGGACAGACGATCGCTGGAATCTCGCTGTCCTCGATGCGGTCGAGATGTAGTTCCTCGGCGTAGACGAGATGAACCAGAAAGTCCGGCGAGAGATCGAGCGCCGGATGGATGTCGCTGGCGTCGCGCTCGCCCGCATGGATGCCGAACAGCTTGCCCGCTCGCCGGGTTGCGTTGCGGAGTTCGTCGAAGTCGCCATCGCGCGCACCGGATGCGCCGAATCCGTCGCCGGCCAGCAGTGCGGCTTCGGTTTCACGGCCCAAAATCGTCGACTCGATTCGGCGGCGATCCAGCGCGTCGTGAAGCATTTCGACCCCCTCGACGCCCCCCTCGCGAAACTCGATGAATCCCGCCGTGCCGCTGTGTTCCATGAACCGCAGCGACCGCGCCATCGCCTCGACTTTAGTTTCGCGGTCTGTCGCGCGCAGCAGGCGGTGTTTGAGCCCGTCCGGCGGGGCGACGAGTTCGTCGAGCGAGAGTCCCGCGCCGGCTTCCTTGGCGATCGAGTCGCCGAGATGCGTGTGTGCGTTGACGAACGCCGGCATGACGATTGAGTCGCTGTCGGTTTCGCACGCCTCGACCGCCCGAATCAGTCCGTCTTCGACAACGACCCGCCCCTCGATCGGTTCGAAGTCGTCGCCGACGAGCACGGTTCCCTCGAGTTCCATACTATCGCGTTCGCCGCTGTCGGCTTCAACCCAACGAACCGGATCGATTGTTACTCGAACTCGTCGAGCGTGGCGTGGACGCCACGGCGCGCTTCGCTGATCAATCCGCCAGGGACGTCGAGACCGAGCTCCGCGGCGGCCAACCGGCCAACAGTGTCGGTCATCGACTCGCGGGTGTAGACACCGAGTCGCCACTGGCCGCGCTGGGCGGTTCGCAGCGCGTTCACGAGCGGCGACTGCTCGCCGAGCGTCCGAACCTCGCCGTTGACGAGCACACGCGTTGTCGACTCACGAATCGAGGGCTCGTCGGGAATCTCGATGAGCACGGTGTCCTCGTCGATTCCGGCTCGCTCGGCGACTGTTGTTTCGAGATTCCTGATTGTCTCGTCGTCGGCTTCGACGAGCGAGTCGGGCACGTGTCCGCGTTCGGCCCAGACCGCCCGTTTGAGCAGTCGCCGCGAATCGTAGCGCTCGGCGAACGGTTTCGTTTCGGGCGTCTGTCGCAGCGCAACGAGCAGGTCGTGATCGTCCATCCGCCGCAACTCGTCCGCATCAAGATCGGTCTCGGCCAGTAGCCGCTCGCTGGCTCGTCGGAGCATCGCCTTGCTGATGCGGGCGACAGGGTGCATGTAGACCGTCGGATTCATCAGCGCACGCGCGAGCAACAGGCTTTCGGCCGCCTGGACGTTACCCTTGTCCAACACGAGCGCGCCGTCGACGAAGGTGAGCTCACGCAGCAGGCGTTCGGCGTCGATCGTGCCGTAGGGAACGCCCGTGTGGTGGGCGTCGCGAACGAGATAATCCATCCGGTCGACATCGAGTTCGCCCGAGACGAGTTGGCCGAACTGGCCGTCGCCGGCGACCAGGCCCGCAATGTGTGACGGCTCAAGGTCGTGCTCGCGAAGCACGTCGCCGACCGGGCCCGACGCCAACAGTTCGTCCACGTCGTCGTGGTATTTGCCGGTGTGGCGGTGGATGAGCGCCTCGATATTGTGCGAAAACGGGCCGTGGCCAACGTCGTGCAACAGCGCGGCCGCGCGGATGCGTTCGGCCTGTGTTCCCTCGATTCCGAGCTCCTTCAGCGCCCGATCGGCCAGATGGTAGACGCCGAGGCTGTGCTCGAAGCGGGTGTGGTTCGCCGAGGGGTACACCAGCTGGACGGTGCCCAACTGACTGATGTGTCGCAACCGCTGAACCGTCGGCGTGTCGAGCAGATCCTCGGCGACCCCGTCGACCGCGATGTGGTCGTGGACGCTGTCCTTGATCGTGGCCATAGCCCCTCTTTCACCGCAGACGTGAAAAATCGTTGCCAGCGTCGAACGCCGCACCCGTTTCGAGCGCCCCAGCGTGAACTGTCACCCTCCAGTTTCGGGTCATTCGAGGACAATCAGCACGTCACCCATGTCGACACTGTCGCCCTCGTCGATCCGTATCTCGGTGACGACACCGCCGCGCTCGGTCGACACGTCGTTTTCCATTTTCATCGCCTCCAACACGCAGACAACGTCGCCGGCAGCGATTTCGTCGCCCACCGCGACCTCGACCGAGAGAATTGTGCCCTGCATTTCGGCGGTGACGGTGTCGCCGCCGTCGACAGCCGTGTCGTCCTCGCTGTCATCGGTCGCCTGTGGCGGCCGTGTCGTCCCTCCGGCTGGGTCGATCGAATCGAGGTCGATGGCGGGCGCATCGTGTTCTTCGAGCACGACCTCGAAGCGCTTGCCGTTGACCTCGGCGGTGAACGTCCGTTCGGTTCGCTCGGCCGCGTCGTCGTCAGCCTCGCCGTCATCGCGTTCGGAAGCCGATCCCCACTGGGCGACCGCCTCCTCGATACGGCTCCGGTCGAGTTCTTCATCGAGGTACTTCGTCGTGTGCTCGCCGGTCGAAAACATCTCGTCGGTGAGCATGAGTCGGTGAAACGGAATAATCGTCGGAAAGCCCGTGATGTCGAACTCCGCGAGCGCGCGTTCGGCGCGAGTGAGACACTCCTCGCGATCGCTCGCGTGGATGATGAGCTTCGCGATCATCGAGTCGTAGTCGGTGACGAGTTCGTCGCCTTGGCGAATCGCATCGTCCATCCGGACACCAATTCCGCCCGGTGGATCGTACGTTTCGGCCACCCCGCCTGTTGCCGGCGCGAACCCGTCTGCGGCCTGCTCGGCGTTGATCCGAAACTCCATGGCGTGGCCGTCGAACGTCACGTCGTCCTGCGAGAAACCGAGTTCCTCGCCGGCGGCAACCCGGAGCTGCCACTTGACGATGTCGAGGCCAGTGATCTCCTCGGTGACGGTGTGTTCGACCTGAATCCGGGTGTTGACCTCCATAAAGTAGAACGAACCGTCGACGGCTTCGCCGTCAGCCCGTTGCGTCGGAGACGCAACGCTGTCCTCGACGAGGAACTCGACCGTTCCCGCATTGGTGTAGCCCGCCGCCTCGACACCCCGTTTGGCCGCCTCGCCGATTTGCTCGCGGAGGTCCTCGTCGAGCGCGGGCGAGGGGGCCTCCTCGATTACTTTCTGGTGGCGGCGCTGCAGCGAGCAGTCGCGCTCACCGAGATGTCGGACGTTGCCGTGGTGATCCGCAAGAATCTGCACCTCGATGTGGCGGGGGGCTTCGAGATACTTTTCGACGTACACCGAGTCGTTGTCGAAGTAGGCTTCGCCCTCACGTTTCGCGGTTTCGAACTGTGATTCGACCTCGCTCTCGCTGTGGACGACTTTCAGCCCGCGGCCGCCACCGCCCCCTTCGGCTTTGATCGCGACCGGATAGCCGTACTCGTCGGCGACGGCGATGATCTCTTCGACCGACTCGACCGGATCGGTCGTGCCGGGAACAACCGGAACGTCAGCCTGCTGCATTACCGACCGGGCTTTGGTTTTCTCGCCGAGCGCCGCCATCGCCTCGGGGTCGGGGCCGACCCAGGTGAATCCGCGCTTTTGAACCGCCCGGGCGAACGCGGCGTTTTCGGCCAGAAAGCCGTAGCCAGGGTGGATGGCGTCGGCTCCCGCGCGTTCGGCCGCCGAGAGCACGGCGTCGAAATCGAGATACGAGTCGGCCGCGCGGGCCGGCCCGATGTTGTAGGCCTCGTCGGCGTAGCGGACGTGTCCACTGTCCGCGTCGGCCTCGCTGTAGACGGCGACCGTCCGAACGCCGAGTTCTTCGCAGGCGCGCATCACCCGAACCGCAATCTCCCCGCGATTGGCGACAAGAACCTTCCTGAACATTCTTGACAGCCTGTTCTTCCAAAGAGTACCTGATTCTGTCGGTTGACGGTGTCGTGCTCGCGCCACCAACTCGCACCGTCACCACTCGACGTCCATCCCCTCGTGGACGACGAACTCACAGACGTTGACGACGTAGTGCGCAACGATGACGACCCAGAGGCTGCCAGTCAGGATGAACACGGCCGCCAGGCCCAGCCCAAGCAGCCCGGTGACGACAATTCCGAGTCGGCCCTGCGCGCCGTGGCCGAGCGCGAACAGCGTCGAGGAAACCAGTGCAAGCAGCCACGGCGAAAAATCCAATCCAGCGGTGGCAACACCGATCAGTGCGCCACGAAACAACAGCTCCTCGAAGCCGGCGACGATCGGCAACACCACGACGAGCAACACGACCCATCCGCCGGCAGTCTCGGGGGCAAGCGCCTCACGGAGCTCCTCGGCGGCGGTCACCCCGCGTTGCCGGCCAACCGTGGCGGCCCCCTCGTTCAGCCCATAGAAAACGAGGCCGACGACCATCCCCAGTCCGGTTGCCACACCGAGTGACAACTCCATCGACAGCCCGAGTGCCGCCGCCGGAATTTCCGTGTACCACGCAAGCGCGAGAACCACGAGCCCGAACAGTCCCTGCGAGGCCACAACGTTCGCAACGAGCAGCGGTGTCGACACGGCAACGGCTGGCGTCTCGTCAGTAAACACCGATTTCGACTGGTGAGCGAGAATGACAAACACCACGGCAGTGAGAATCGCCCCGAAAAGAAACGTCAGAAACGCCGCCATCGCGTTCGTTGCGGCCTACTGCGGGCTTGGACTCGACGGTCCGGCGACGCTCTCGTTGAGCGCGGAGCCGGTGATCGATTTGAGCCGGGCGACAAGCGAGTCCTTCTCGCCCTCGCCTTCGAGCGCCACGTCGAGCACTTCGCTGATGTGGCTGACCGGGATGATTTCGATCATTTCGCGGTACTCGTCTTCGATCATGACGTCCTGTTCGTTGGCCTTCGGGATGATGACGCGCTTGCAGCCCGCCTTGGCGGCGGCCTCGATTTTGTGCGTGACGCCGCCGACCGGCAGGACATCACCGCGAACCGACAACGAGCCGGTCATCGCCAGCGCTTGGTCGACACCGACGTCTTCGAGCGCCGAAATGACCGCGGTGGCCACCGTAATAGAGGCCGAATCGCCGTCGACGCCAGACTGGCCGGTCTGGACGAACTGGATGTGAACGTCCTTCTCGCCGAGGTTCTGATCCGAGAACTTCTTGATGATCGCCGAGACGTTCTGGACGGACTCCTCGGCCATCTCCTTGAGTTGGCCGGTCGCGATCACCTGACCGGGGCCCTGCGAGGGCGTCACCTCGGCCATCACGGGCAGCATGATGCCCGAATCCTCGCCCATCACGGCAAGCCCGTTGACGCGGCCGACCTGGTGGCCATCCGAGACCTGTAGCTCGTAGTCCTTACGCCGCTCGATGTACTCATCGGCGAGCTGTTGTTCGATCGACCGCGAGCGCTGTTTCGCCTGCAGCACGTGCTCGCGAGAGGTGTACTCGCAGTCCTCGCCGCGGGCGATGTCGCCGGCGACCCGGACCAGCCCGCCGAGATTCCGGAAGTGCAGCGTGAGGTGACCCTTGCGGCCCGCCCGCCGCCGCGCTTCGAGGATGACCTCCTCGATGGCGTCGGCATCGAACGGGGGGAGCCGGCCGTCGTTGGCGACCTCTTGGGCGACAAACCGGACGTACTTTCGACGCATCTCGGGGGTGTCCTCGATGGTGTCCTCCATGTACACCTCGTAGCCGTAGCCCTTGATTCGTGAGCGGAGCGCCGGGTGCATGTTCTCCATCGCGTCGAGGTTGCCCGCCGCGATCATGATGAAGTCCGTCGGCACAGGTTCGGTCTGAACCATCGCGCCCGAGGAGCGTTCGCTCTGGCCGGTAATCGAGAACTCACCCTCCTGGATGGCGGTCATGAGGTGCTGCTGGCTGCGAATGTCGAGTGTGTTGATCTCGTCGATGAACAACACGCCCTTGTTCGCCTTGTGGATCGCGCCGGCCTCGACACGGTCGTGACTCGGCGTCTCCATCCCGCCGGACTGGAACGGGTCGTGGCGGACGTCACCGAGTAGCGCGCCGGCGTGACCGCCCGTCGCGTCGCGGAACGGCGCGCTCGTGGTGTCGGCGTTGTTCACGAGCAGGTTCGGCACCATCGCGTCGCTGCCGCGGGAGGCGTATTTGAACGCGATGTAGACGATACCGGCGGCGAGAATGCCGAGCAGAATCTGGCCGGCGATGATGAGCGCATAGCCCAGCACGACGGCGATGATAATCCACATCAAGAAGGTGCGCATCTGGTTGCGCTTGCGGGCCTCCTCTTTGTGGGCGTCAACGATCTGCTCGCCCTTGCCCGCCGGAACGGTTCGGACTTTCGGCTTGTTGCCGTCGTCAGGGTTGTGATAGATGAGCACGTCCTGCAGTTCCTCTTTGGGGAGCAGTTCGGTCATCGCCTTTGCCAACATCGACTTGCCGGTTCCGGGCGAGCCGATCATCATGACGTGACGGCGCTGGCGGGCGGCTTTGATGATCACGTCGCGTGCGTGTTCCTGGCCGATCACCTGATCGACGAGCCGTTCTGGAATCTTGAGCGCCTCGGTGCTGTCGATCAACAGCCCGCCAAGGAGGTCGTCCTCGTCGATCTCGTCGGCGGTCGGCGCGTCGACCTCGACATCGCTGCCGAGTTCCTCGATCGATGGGGCGTCGTCGTCGACATTCGACGGGGTGTTGCCCCGCGAGCGACCGCTCGGCGCGGCGGGATCTGGCGTTGGATCATCATCGGATGTCGCGTCGGTGAACCCCGGTGGCCTGCCCGGCTCTTCAGGTCTCGATCCGCCGCCGTTGGTGTATTCGTCAAACGATTGGTCGTCACTTTCGCGTCCGTCGTCGAACCGTTCTCGGTCGCCTTCGCGTCCGTCGCCCATCGGTTCGTTGTCGGATTCGTGCTCGGTTTTAGTCGATTCTCGGGCGGTCTCGTGTTCGTCGTCAACCGGTTCGTCGGTGTCGACTGGTTCGGACGACGACTGTCGCTCGCCGGGCGATTCGCCGTCGTCGTCTTCGACCAGTTGCCCGCCGTCAGCCGGCTCGTCGGGGGGGTTGTCGTCGGTGTCCGTGTGGTTACTCATAGAACAGTTTCGTTACTGAAAGAGAGGGCCCGGCGATTGATATACTTTCTCCCCTCTGGCGAGCAGGCCACACGACCTAAAACCGCGTCAGAGAGCGCTAAACAGCCGAATTCGGCAGTCGACGGCGACTCGCCGTGTTTATAAATCGAGCGGTGGTAGCCCGACTATGCGCGGATTCTACATCGGGCGGTTTCAGCCGTACCACAACGGCCACCACCACATGGTCGAGGAGATTGCCGAACAGGTCGACGAGTTGGTGTTGGGAATCGGCAGCGCGGGCGACTCACACACGCCGCGAAATCCATTTACGGCCGGCGAGCGCGTCATGATGGTCACCCGCTCTGTCGCCGAGTTCGACATCCAAACGTACATTGTTCCCATCGAAGATCTCGAGCGTAACTCCGTCTGGGTGAGCCACGTCCAGAGCATGTCCCCGGCGTTCGATGTGGCCTTCTCGAACAACCCGCTCGTAATCCGACTGTTCACAGAGGCCGGCATTGCGGTTCGACAGTCGCCGATGTTTCGGCGCGAAATTCTCGAAGGAACCGAACTCCGCGAACGCATGCAGGCCGGCGACGACTGGCGCTCGCTGGTGCCCGATCCAACTGCCGCCGTGATCGAGGAGTGCGACGGCGTGGGACGAATCCAGCAAGTCAGCGAGTCCGACGGCCCGAGCGCCCACGACGGCGAGTGAGCGATTCAGGACAATGCTCACGCTGACATCCGACTTCGGTTCGCCGTACCCGGCGGCGATGAAGGGCGTGATTCTCTCGCGAACCGACGCCCGACTGATCGACATCGCCCACGACCTCCCCCGCCAAGACGTTCGATCGGCGGCATTCTGGCTCCGCGAAACAATTCCATACTTCCCGCCGGCGATCCATCTTGCCGTGGTCGATCCGGGCGTTGGCACCGACCGCAGAGCGATCGCCCTCCGCATCGGGGAACACGCACTCGTCGGGCCGGACAACGGCCTGTGCCGACCGGTCGCCAGAGCACTCGCCGCGTCCACCGCCGCACCCACTGCCACCGCCGACACCGCCGCACCCACTGCCACCGCCGACACCGCCGCCACCGACGTCGCCATCGAGGCCTTCGAGATCACCGTCGCCGACCCCGCGTCAACGACGTTCCACGGCCGCGATGTCTTCGCACCCGCTGCCGCTGACATTCACGCTGCGGGCGTCGATCGAATCGAGTCGGTTGGCCCCGCTGCGCCGATCACGGGGATCGAACCGATCGCTCTCGGTTCGTGTGTCGACCTTCGATTCCCCGAACCGACGACCGAAGACGGGGTCATCCACGGCGAGGTACTGGCCGTCGACGACTTCGGCAACGTCATCACGAACGTGCCCGCCGAATGGCTCGGCGAGCATCGTCCCGCGACCGTCGTCTGCAACACCGAGCGAGTGCCCCTCGTCGAGACGTTCGCTGCCGTCGCGGCGGGGCAGCGACTCGTCACCGTCGGAAGCCACGGCTTTCTCGAGTGTGCGGTCAACCGCGGCCGCGGTGACGACGTATTCGGTCTCGGCACCGGCGATGCGGTTCGTTTCGAACGCCCACAGTAGTCGGTTCTGCGTTGGATCCGCTCGGTGGTTGCTTGATTTGCCTCGCTTGGTGGCTGCTCAATCTGTCTCTCCGGTGTCCGCCGATCGTTCTCACTCGGCGTCGTCGTCGACGGTCATCTCGTTGTCGGCCCGCGGCAACAGCAGCCGAACCCGCGCGCCCGACTCCTCGTTCTCGATAGTGATCTCCCCGCCGAACAACGCGACGGTCCGGTAGGCCAACCAGAGGTCGATCCCCGTCCC
Source organism: uncultured Haloferacaceae archaeon (assembly GCA_964457485.1). Taxonomy (GTDB): domain Archaea; phylum Halobacteriota; class Halobacteria; order Halobacteriales; family Haloferacaceae; genus PL-Br10-E2g29. The sequence goes on from CAYWFO010000043.1 coordinate 11,413, forward strand.
GTGGTGCAGCGGCGTCTCGATGCCGCTCTCGATTACCGCTTGTTCGTATTCGGGAATGCCGGGGGCGTCGTCACAGACTACGATCTCGATCCACTCGTCGGCGCGCTCGCCGGTCGACGGCCGAGCGATGAGCGTCACCGCGGGTTCGGGGCTGTCGTTGTGGACGACGGCGTTGTCCCTAACTAGGAAGGGTCGCTCGCTCACCACGGGAGTCACGGTTCGGTGGCCGCGAGCAGTTGGAGTCGAACCTGTGTTTCTCCGTTCTCCTGACATATTCGCACGCGCCCACCGAACAGCGAGACCGTCCAATACACCAGCCACAGACCGAGTCCGGTGGTGTGTTCCAGTTGGGTTTCGCGACCCG
>CAYWFO010000044.1:0-11772 GCA_964457485.1 uncultured Haloferacaceae archaeon
TCGGAATCTCCGGCTCGGGCGGCCAGCTCGTCTTCGTCGCGCTGATTGTGAGTGTGGTCGCCGCCCTCGGTCTCCAGTGGCTCGTCGAGAACACCGACAGCTACGGTGACGTACCGATTGCCATCGTGCTCACCGGGAGCTTTGCGGTCGGCACGCTGCTGATTTCGTGGGGTCGCTCGTTTGTTTCAGTCCCTATCGACATCGAAGATTTCCTGTTCGGTGATCTGGCGATCGTGACTGCCGACGGTGCACGACTTGTGGCGGTTCTCTCCGTTGTCGTCGTCGGTCTCGTCGCCTACAACTACAAACAGTTCCTCTTTATTACGTTCGACGAGAAGGCCGCCCGCGTCGCCCGCCTCCGGGTGCGGTGGTACAACGCGCTGTTGGTCGTGTTGACCGCGACCGTCGTCGTCGGCGCGATGCAGATTCTCGGCGTGATTCTGGTCGCGGGGCTGCTCGTGATCCCCGTGGCGGCGGCCTCGCAGGTCGCCCAAGGCTTTCGCGAAACGCTGTACCTTTCGGTGCTGTTCGGCCAGGTATCGATTATTGTGGGACTGGGCTTTTCGATCTGGCAGGGATTGCCCTCCGGCGGCTCGGTGATCGTCGTCGCCATCGGGATCTATCTGGCCGCGACGCTGCTGTCGGATCGCTCGCCGGTGCTTTCACGGCTCTGAGTCGAACGGCAGAGGGGTTGGTTTCGGGAGGTGGCGACGCTGATCGGTTGTGCGCGAGTTAATAAGAAGCGAACAAGGTATAATAGCAACCGGAAGCAACGTTACGTATGAACCGCCGACTGTTCCTCCAGGCAACCGGCATCGCGGCGGTCGGCTCGCTGGCCGGCTGTCTCGGTAGCGACGCCAACGACGGCTGTGTGTGCTCCCGCTGTATCCGGCGTTCATCTCGTATCTGGGATCGATGGGCAAACAGGGCGGAAATCACTCCGTGGCGCTCCTCGGTGTGCTGGTTGTCAGCGGCGTTATTACGTTCATGGCACTGGTCGGCATCGTGTTCACGTTCCTTCTCGGTGCGGGCGTCAATCGGGCCGTCGAGACGGTTTCGCCGGTCGCGTTTCTCCTCCTGCTCGGCGTTGGAGCGGTGCTGATGGTCGCCCCCGACGGGTTCGGTCGGCTACCGAACGTCCAGCCGCCACATTCCGATCGACCGCGCCTTTCGGCGTTCGGCTACGGATTCGGTTTCGGTGCGATCATCATCCCATGCAACCCCGGACTGATCGCGTTGTTCTTTTCGCGGACGACGGTCGTTTTTCCCGAATTCGACAGCCAACTCGAGGTACTGGCGGCGTTTCTGGCGTTCGGACTCGGCATTGGCGCGCCGCTGTTGGCGTTTGCCCTTCTTTCGGAACCGTTCGGCGAGCAGGTCACCCGCACGCTGGCTTCGCACAGCCACGTGATCAACCGTGGTGTCGGTATGATTCTGGTGGTCGTCTCGCTCTACTACCTGTTGGTCGTATTCACCGTCGTTCCAGGTGTGTCGTAACCGATCCGATCGTGGCCGTGGCGCAACGTCGCCGCCGCGTCACGCGTCTTCGGACCGATTGCACCGCAACACGTCTTCTGACCCATCCGACGTCACACAAACGGGATTTTGCGCGGTGTGTGATTTCCTATTACAAATGTGACTCACTATCATATAGCATACTAAACGTCTTCCACGGCACTTTAAGACCGGACGGGCGGAACACACATGTGATGGGCACGTTAACCGAGTTATTCGCGCCGGATCGCATCGCAGTCGTCGGTGCAACCGCACGCGAGGGGTCAATCGGACGGGCCGTGATGTCCAATCTGAAGAGGGACTTCGACGGCGAAATCGTTCCGGTCAACCCGAACTACGAGGAGGTGATGGGCGTTTCCTGTGTCGACGAGGTGGGCGTGGCGGCGGCCGACATGGCCGTTATCGTCGTCCCGCCAAAAATTGCCGTTCCCGCCGTCAGACAAGCCGGCGAGGCTGGCGTCAAAAGCGTCGTCGTGATCACCGCCGGGTTCGGCGAAACTGGCAGCGACGGGGCCAGTCGGGAACAGGAACTCAAGGAAATTGCCACCGAGTACGATATCGATCTCGTCGGCCCAAACAGCCTCGGAATTATGTCGACTCCGAACGGCATGAACGCCTCGTTCGGCCCTGACAGTCCCGAACCCGGCAAACTCTCGTTTATGAGCCAGTCGGGGGCGTTCATCACCGCGGTGCTCGACTGGGCCAGTGATGAGGGTGTCGGCTTCAAGGACGTTGCCTCGCTGGGCAACAAGGCCGTCCTCGACGAAACCGACTTCGTCGACCACTGGGGCGACGACCCCGACACCGACGTGATCATCGGCTATCTCGAAGGCATCTCCAGCGGCCGCGACTTCATCGACACCGCCCGCGAGGTGACAAAGGACACCCCGATCGTGCTCGTGAAATCCGGCCGAACCGACGCCGGCGCACAGGCGGCGTCCTCACACACCGGCACGATTGCGGGCTCCGAGCAGGCCTACGAGGCGGGACTCGATCAGGCGGGCGTGCTCCGGGCCGAATCCGTCCAGGATCTGTTCGATGCCGCCCAGATGCTGGCCAACCAGCCGGTGCCCGAGAACAACGACGTGGCCGTCATCACCAACGCCGGCGGCCCGGGCGTGATGTCGACCGACGCCGTCGGCGACTCCTCGCTCTCGATGGCGAGTTTCGAGGAGGAAACGCTGGGCGCCTTTTCCGAACAGCTTCCTCCTGAAGGCAACATCTACAATCCGGTCGATATCGTTGGCGACGCCGATGTCAAGCGGTTTCGTGATGCGCTCGACATCGCGCTGGCCGACGACAACGTCGGCTCGGCGATGGTGCTGTCGTGTCCAACTGCCGTCTTGGACTACGAACAGTTGGCTGCTGAAACCGTCGAAATGCGCGAAAAACACGGCAAACCAGTCGCCGCTTGTTTCATGGGTGGCGAAAGCGTCGACGCTTCCGCCGAAATCCTCTCGGATGCCGGGATCCCGAACTACTTCGATCCCTCGCGAGCGATCGGCGCGCTCGACTCGCTGTGGACGTACCGCCAGATCCAGCGCCGCGAGTACGACGCACCCGTGGAGTTCGACGTCGACCGCGAGGCCGCCCGCGAGATCCTCGAACGAGTCGAAGAACGCGACGACAACCGGCTGGGCGTCGAAGCGATGGGCCTGCTCAAGGCATACGGCATCCCGATGCCCGAAAGCGACATTGTCGATTCGCCCGAAGACGCCCTCGAAGTCGCCAAACGGATCGACGGCGATGTGGTGATGAAGATCGTCTCGCCCGATATTCTGCACAAGTCCGACATCGGCGGCGTCAAGGTCGGCGTCTCCGACGCCGAGATCGAAGACGCCTTCGAGGATATCGTTACCCGTGCACGAAACTACCAGCCGGATGCGAACCTGCTCGGTATCCAAGTCCAAGAGATGGCCGATCTGGATTCGGGAACCGAAACCATCGTCGGGATGAACCGCGATCCGCAGTTCGGCCCGCTGATGATGTTCGGACTCGGCGGGATCTTCGTGGAAGTCCTCGAAGATACGACGTTCCGCGTCGCACCGGTCTCCGAGTCGGAAGCCCGTGAAATGACAGAAGAAATCAAGACCGCACCGCTCCTACGTGGCGCACGTGGTCGCGATCCGGCCGATGTCGACGGCATCGTCGAGACGATCCAGCGACTCTCCCAACTGGTCGCTGACTTCCCGGCGATCATGGAGTTCGACATCAACCCGCTGGTGGCAACGCCCGACGGCGTCGACGCCGTCGATATCAGACTCACCGTCGACCCTGAAGAACTATGAACACGCTACTGATCACCGCAACCGAGGAAAGCACCGGCAAAACCGCTATCGCCCTCGCCTTGGCGAAAATCGCCCGCGACCGTGGCCAGTCGGTCGGCTACATGAAGCCCAAAGGCACTAGCCTGCAGAGCAACGTCGGCAAAACGCTCGACGAGGACCCCATGTTGGCCCGCGAACTGCTCGACATCGACGCCGAAATGCACGAACTCGAACCGATCGTCTACTCGCCGACGTTCATCGACGGCGCGATTCGCGGCCAGGAGGATCCCGCCGAACTCCGCGAGCAGGTCAAAACGCAGTTCGACCACCTGGCGGAGGGACGCGATCTGATGGTCGTCGAAGGCGGTGGCTCGTTGTCGACCGGCGGAATCGTTGAGCTGACCGACAGCGACGTTGCCGAACTGCTCGATGCACAGGTGATTCTCGTCGCCGACTACACCCAACCCGGCGACATCGACAGCGTGTTGGCCGCTATCGACGACATCGGCGACAACCTCGGCGGCGTGATCTTCAACCGCATCACCGACACCGCGTTTGAGGAACTCGATAGCGACATTATTCCGTTCCTCGAAAGCCGCGGCGTTGAGGTGTTCGGGGCCGTCCCGCGCGAACAGTCGCTCGCGGGTGTCACGGTTGGCGATCTGGCCGCCGAACTCGGCGCGGACATCCTCACCGACACGCCGACCGACGCCTACGTCGAGCGATTCCTCGTCGGTGCGATGGGCGGCGACGAGGCGCTGCGGTACTTCCGACGCGCGCGCAACGCGGCGGCGATCACCGGCGGCGATCGCTCGGACATTCACACCGCGGCGCTCGAAGCCAGCGGCGTCAAGTGCCTGATTCTGACCGGCGGCCACCGGCCGTCGGCGGCCATCTTGGGCCGCGCGGCCGAGGCGAAGACGCCGATTTTGCAGATCAACACTGACACGCTCACCGCGGTCGAGCGCGCCGAATCGGTCGTTCGCAGCGGTCGCACGCGCGACCGCAGGACGGTCGACACGATGGGTCGGTTGCTTTCGGAGCGAGTCGATCTCGACGCGATTCTCGGCGAGCACGACGAGTAAGCACTGGGTCGACGCCGGGTGAGTCGCCATGCCGGTTCCGGCCCGCTGGCGATCTTGCTCTGGGCCGGTGACTGGCGAGCGCAACCCAAAAACCCGAGAGAGCCCGCCACACTGCCGAGTTTGATAGTGACAGCGTGGATCGCGTTCGGTACTCAGTACTCCTCGTACGCGAGGTTCATGAGCCACTGCGAAAAGGAGTCGCTCTGGGGATCGACCTCCTCTTCGCCGATGAACGGCGAGAGCATATCGCCGGCCATCAGCAACCGGAAATCGAGGTCGCGGGCGGCGGGTTCGAGATAGTAGGTGTTGTGGCCGTTGTAGACGGTTTCCTCGCGCTTGATCAGCCCCGATTCGACGAGCGCTTCGGCAATGCGGCTTCCTTTTCGCGAGGAGATGTCGAGTTCCTTCCAGAAGTCGCTCTGGTGGATCCCGCCGCTCGAACGAATGAGTTCGAGTCCCCGAACCTCGTCTGCGGACAACCCGTCTTCGATCTCGGACACACTCATATGGGCGTTCTCTGGCTGCGACGCGCTTAAAGCCTGCTTTCGACCCGTTCGAAGCGCGTTCGACACGGCGGGCCGTCAGCAAACCAGTAGCGGTCAGCGGGTGGGTTGTCGGCGGGTGCGTTGTCGGCGTTTTCGGCCCTCCCGAGCGCGATCAGCGATGCCGAGCGCGTGCCGAAGCCGTCGCCGTGGACACAGACGCCGACGTCGTGATCACCGAGAACGCGCGCCGCACGGGCGAGCCAGTCGATCGCCCGCTCGTCTCGTGGCCCCAAGTCGTCGCCACCGCGGGTCGGTAGCGGCGATACGCCTGCGTCGTCGAGGTTGACATCGGTGTTCAATCGCGGTTCGTCGAAGTCGGCATCGGTGTTCAATCGCGGTTCGTCGAGGTCGGCACCGCTGTTCAAACGCGGTTCGTCTGCGTCGCCAACGCGGAGCGCCGCCCGAACTGCCTCGGCGTTTTTTGCCTGCTGTCGGCCAACCTCTGGCCGGCTGTCGGGTTCGAAAAACCGGCCGTCCGCACCGACGTTGACGACGACGTGAACCCCCGGCGTGAGATCGGTCACCCGAAGCTCGCCGTCGTATTCGAGCAGCGCGGCGCGGTCGTCGTCGGCGACGACGAGCGTGAAGCCGGCGTAGGTGTCGGCGGCGACCGCCTCACGGACGACATCGACAGCCGCGGTGGCCGACGACGCGGCCAACGCGTCGGCGACGAGCACGCCTCGCGAGCGCTCACCCGCGAGATCGACCCAGCGGTTCGTGATGGCGACGAACAGGCCATGGGCGTTGTAGCCGATCCACGTGCCGCCCGCCGAGGCGTCTCGCGGCGCGATCACGCGCGGGTCGGTTCGGTAGACGCCCGGCGGCTCTGCGGGCCGATCAAGCGCCTCATCACGGTTGGCAGCGACCGCCAGCGGCGTTGTTTCGAACACCTGCCAGGCGAAGACGAGCGTGCACACGTACGAGTTAACGCGTGCCAGCCTCAAGAGCCTACGCACGCCGTTTCAGGGCCAAAAGTGGTGTGGGCTGGCAGTGGGAACCGACCACACTCGCAGACATCTAGTGACGATGTCATAGGTACGCATGACAAAAAGTAACAGACAGCACGGCGGTCGCCGGACGAATATCCTAACACATATTCATGTAGGATACCAATGAACCGGGTATGCAAACGAACGGTCACCTCGAAACGCGGCCGGCCCCGGAAATCGACACTGATCTGCTCATCACCGTCTCGGGGCCGCCGGGCTGTGGGGCGACGACGCTCTGTCAGCGGCTTGCGCGGGCGATGGACTGCCCCTACGTGTCGGGTGGCGACATTTTCCGCGAACTGGCCGAAAACGGCGAGTTGAGCCTCCACCAGCAGACGGCAGTCGCCGAAACCGACGACGAACTCGACCGCGCGCTCGACCGCCGGCTCCAGTCGATTGCCGAAAAGTGGGGCGCATCGAGCAAGCCGTTCATTCTCGAATCCCGGCTTGCGGGCTGGCTGGCCGGCGAGAGCGCCGATCTGCGGATCTGGCTCGACGCGCCCGACGAGGTTCGCGTCGACCGGATTGCCGATCGCGAGGAGACCGAAGCCGAGATGCGGGTTCGCGAGGTCAGCGAGGCCGGTCGGTATCAGGCGTACTACGACATCGCGCTCGACGACCGCGAGTTTTATGACCTCCACATCAACACCGCTCGGTGGGACACAGAAGGCGTCTACCAACTCGTCAGAACCGCTATCGAGCGGTACGATCCCGAGACCGACGAGGGCGCGTTCGAGACGCCGGCGGTCAGCCTGTAACGCGGCTAGTCGTCGTCGCTGAACAACCCGGAATCATAACGACCAATCGCGCCGACAACTGGGTTGACGACAATAAAATCAAGCATACTGACAGTTGAATATCGCCGGATTTAGCTGAATTGAGGCGCTAAGCCCCCTTCCTCAACGAGCAGCGCAGTCCGCGTAGCGGACAAGCAGCGTTAACGAGAGCGGAGCTCTCGTTCGCACATCAGAACGCTTCGCGTTCTGAGGACGCAGTAGGGAGGGGATACAGCGTTCACGAGAGCAAGCTCTCGTGCAGCCCATCAGAAACGCAAGCGTTTCTGAGGACGTCCCCAGAAATCGTGATTTCTGGTGTGCGAACGAATCGCTCTGCGATTCGTCCACGCCGTCACAGAGTTGCTTGCACTCTGTTCCATGAATTTATAACGGTGCCAGCCGAAGGCTGGAACCGTGATGGCAATTACCCATCGTCTCGGCTTAGAGTCCGACAAGAAGGACGGTCGAGACAGATTCCGCCGTCACCACCGAGTAGGAGTGGGACGCTCCAAATCGACGCCTGCGGAGACTGCGCTCCCTGCGCGGACTGTCGGCGCAAGCCGACCGTCCGTGAAAAAGCGCGTCGCGGAACCAGGAAGTCGTTCGAAAGACGAAGTCTTTCGTGATCACGAGAGACCGCGTCTCTCGGACGACCCCACCCTCAACGAGCGCGTCAGCGCGAGCAGGGTGGGGTAGTTCACCCGTTAATGTTCCGTCCGTCCGTTCTCAGTCGGTTTCGACCCGGGGCAGCCGAATCGTGATCTCGGTGCCGCGGGGCTCGCGGTGTTCGACTCGGATGTCGCCGCCCGAGCGGTTGATTACCCAGTAGACCAGCCAGAGTCCCAGCCCGCTGCCGTGTGAGAGCACGTCGGTGGCCGACCCCGATTCGAGCACGTCGGCGTCGAACTCGCCAATTCCCGGCCCGTTGTCACGAACAGTGAGCGTGATCCACGAGCCGTCGACAGCGAGTTCGACCGCCACCACCGGCTGGTCGCTGTCGTTGTGGACGACGGCGTTGGCGAGCAGTTCTTCGAGGGCGTCTTCGAGTGCGCCTATCGCGGAGACTGACAGCCGCGTAGGGCCGGTAACGGCAATGTCGGCGTCGGGGTACGCCCTCCTCGTTTGCTCGGCAACGGTTCGGCTCAGCTGGCCGAGATCCGTCGGCTTGGTTTCGGTTGACTCACCGAGAACCGAGACGATGTTCCGCGATTTGTCACTCGTCGTCAGCAGGTCGCCGGCGCGGTCGACGATGGCCTCGGCGGCCGCTTCGAGCACTGGATCGTCGACGGCGTCTCGGAGCTGTTCGCCGCGGCCGTGAATGACGTTCAGGTTGTTGCGGATGTTGTGTCTGAGGATGTTGTCGAGCACGTACAGGTGGCGGGTTCGTTCGTCGAGATCGGTGACATCCCGACAGATCGCCATCGTGCCCGCCAGTTCGCCGTCCTCGTAGTAGGGGTACCGCTGCGTATCAAAAACGGCCTCGCGCCCGCTGTACTCGAACGTCGGCGTGACGCTGTAGGTGACTGGCTCCTCGGTTTCGACGACGCGCCGTTTCTGTCGGGCGATCTCGGTCGCCGTCTCGGGGTCCATGAACTCGTACTCGTCGTCGCCGAGAAGCTGTTCGCGTGAAAGCCCCGCAAACGAACACAGCGCGTCGTTGACCAGCCGAAACTCCCCATCGAGCGTCTGGAGCATCATCGGATCGTCGATCCGTTCGACGATGTCGCGGTGCAGCGAGAGCCGTTTTTCGAGCTTTTTTCGCTCGGTGATGTCGGTCTGGACGGCGACGAACGCCGTCGGCTCGCCGTGTTCGACGATGGGGGCAATCGTCTGGTCAGCGACGTACTGGCTGCCGTCTTTTCGTCGATTGACGAACTCTTCGCGCCACGTCTCGCCGGCGGTGATCGTCTTCCAGAGTTCGTCGTAGTGGCCGTCATCGTGCGTTTCGGAGCTGAAAATAGCGGGTGTGTTGCCGAGGGCCTCGTCGGAGCTGTAGCCCGTGATCTTCTCGAAGGCGGGGTTGACATACTGGATCGTCCCCTCGGCGTTGGTCACGAAAATCGCGTGTCCGGAGGCCTCGACGGCCTGTTTGAACCGTCGTAGCTGTTCGGTTTGGGCCTGCAGATCCAGCGATTGGTTGCGGAGCCGCACCAACGCCTGCAGTCGCCATTCGAGTTCGGCCTGTCTGATCGGCAGCGACAGCAGCTCGTCGACGGTCGTCTCGAAAACGGTATCCGAAAGCTGTTTCTGCGTGGTTCCAAGCAGTTCGCTTTCGAGATCGCTCACCAACAGCAACACGGGCAACAACGCCGGCTTCGCCGCTGATTTGGCGGTCTGAATCGCCTCGCCGTGAGCCGACAGCGCGGGCTGATCGACGATACAGAGATCGAACGTCGCCTCGTCGACTGGTTCGTCGTCGGCAACAACGTAGTCGTCGTGGTCGGTGAGCCACTCACGGAGCACGCGCTGGTTGCCGCTGTCGTTCAGCAGGGGGTAGACAGCCGCCGGTTCATCGTCCGCCAGCCCGTCGTCCCCTATCGGTACGTCAGTCATCGTTCCAGTCGGGTGTGCCTGTCAGAATGCGACGAAGGTTCGTCAGCGGCTCGCCCACCGTGAGGCCCTCATCGGTGATCTCCAGCGTTCGCAGCGTCGACTCGAAGTCGCCCGTCCGCTTTTTGAGCACGCCGATGACTTTCCGGAGTTCGCCGCGGTACTCGACGTGTCGGAGCACGATGATGTCGTCGGCCAGATGGCTCACCCGGTGTTCGGTCGCCCGGAAGTCGCCGGTGATCTGGTGGACTTCGTTGATGATGATCCCGGTGACGTTCATGTTGCGGAGATACCGCCCGATTTTGACGAGCTCGTGGGACGGATCGTTGCTGCCACGAAATGCGCGCTCGTAGCCGCTGACGCCGTCGATCATCACGATCTCCGTCTCGTTGTCCTCGATTTCGGTTCGAATCCGATGGGTGAACTCGTCCAGCGTGAGCTCGTCGGTGTCGATCTCCTCGATAACGATCCGCTCCTCCTCGACGTGCTCGGCCAGCGGAATCCCGATCGATTCGGCGCGTGTGAACATCGTTCGTTTGCTCTCTTCGAACGCATACAGCACCGACCGTTGGTCGCTACGGGCGGCCTCGGTCAGGAACTGCAGCCCAGTTGTCGTTTTGCCGACGCCGGTCGGTCCGGTCAGAAACGAGATGGTGCCGGTCGAGAGCCCGCCGCCAAGCAGCGAATCGAGTTCGTCGACGCCAGACGACAGCGTCGCAATCTCGCCGTCTCGATAGTGAGCGGCCGGATCGAGCGACGGCCAGACCTGCATCCCGCTGTCGGTGATCGTCACCGTATGTGGGCCGCGGCGCGTATCCGAACCGCGGAACTTGGGGACGGTGAGCGTCCGGCGGTCGGCTGTCGCTTCGAGCGAGATCACGGCGTCGACCAGAAACTGCAGATCGTCGTCGGTCACCGACGCGGCCGCCTGCGAGGTCAACACGATCGTCGCCCCCTCCGATTTCAGAAAGTCGAGCAGACTCAGTACCTGGGTTCGGAACTGTCGTTCGTCCGGCGCGAGATACCGGAGTTCGGTGACGGGATCGATCAGCACGCGGGTTGGTTCTTTCTGTTCGATCGTCCGGCGGATCTGCTCGACCAGCGGCGTGGTCTCGACCTCACCCGATTCGAACAGGTCGTACGACTGGTCGCCCTGAAACTCCGAGCCCGACGGCGAGAGATCCAGAAACTCGATATGATCCGTCTCCAGGCCGAACCGTTCGGCCGTCCGTTTGAGATACGCGCTCGGCTCGCCGAGATTGATGTAGACGGCGGGCTCATCGGTCGCCGTCAGAAAGTGGAGGCCAAAAATGGTTTTGCCCGCGCCGGGCGTGCCGCGGACGAGCGTGGCCGATTTCGAAAGCAGCCCCCCATTGAGAACCGAATCGGCGTTCGCGACCCCGGTTTGGAACCGTTTTTGGCCCGTCGTCTGGCGCATGCCATTCGGTTGTCCCACAGAATAATATTTCTTTCTCCGACACATGGCCGGGAATTTTGTTATGCGATCAAAAACTTTCAGTCGGTTGGACGGTCGACCGACCGATCGGTCTCGATGACACCACCCTTCCACGTCCCGCGACGGAACCAGACCACCGCGACGACGAACGAGCCGAACGCGCCGACGGCGTACGCCCACCACAGTCCCTCGACACCCCAGTCAAGCCCCGCGAGCGTCAGCCCCGTCCCGGGAATCGTGTAGGCCCAGCCAAACGCCAACACGAGCGCAACGGGAATCCGAAACAGCCACCGCGAGAGGAACGAGAGAACCATCGCCACCTTCGTGACGCCCGCACCGCGGAACGCCCCCTGAATCACCATGACGCCGCCGAAAAAGGCCCAAAACGGCGCGATAATGCGGAGAAAGACGATTCCCTCGGCGATCACGTCGGGATCGTCGATGAAAATCCCGATGGCGACGGCGGGGAAGGTAACGACGAGGCCCGCCGCCGCAAACAGTAGCGCCATCGTCGCCAGCGTGGCCTTCCACGTCACCTCGACCGCCCGACTCGGCGTGTTCGAACCGAGATTCTGGCCGACGCCGGTCG